>NZ_JAWPOT010000009.1:0-178020 GCF_033344415.1 Vibrio sp. 1727 | reverse complement strand
TTTAAAATACAAAACGCCCGATGAAGTACATCGAGCGTTTTAGTTAAAAAGTGTCAACCCATATCAGGACGGGTCAATCTCTTAATCTTAAACCGCTCTAAATGAAACAGACAACTTCGGCGCGTTTATTTATCTTTTTTGAACACGACCCACTTTAACGAGCCATTGGTTTCAAAATCGTTCTCAGCGGTACACATCAGTAATACGCCTTCAACATTAATCACGGCCCCTGTGGTGTAGGCTTTATCATCGTAGTAACAGATACGCTGACCTACCTTACCGTCAGCAACTATTAGCGCTTTGTTTTCTGGTGTACTGTATGATTTAGCAAAAACGGAACCCGACAGCAGTACTGCAAAAACACCAGCGGTAAAAATAGATACACTTTTTAACTTCATGAAAATCTCCCTCAAACCTCAATAATACTAACAAGGACCCTTGTGAAGTTCTTGGAAGAATCTCATATTATTCAAATATCTACTGATATTTTTCTCACCTCTACGCTTGAATCTGCTTCACATTCAATCATTTAATTTATCTCATTTTAGTAAGCTTGAAGTTACTTAGCGCAGTAAAGAAGCGCACACTTTTAGCGTGCATCTCTAATTTGAATATTTAAGTTATGAATCAAAAACTGTGAGCAAAAAATGCATAATAGGTTTATTTAAGTATAAGATAAGCACCTGTTGATCTCGGTATTTAACTAACTCTTTGACTATGCGTTTTGTTTCCCTGTGCATTACTTCAATCCTGCTCTGCTCGTCTCCTTTGGCATATGAGCTAGATTACTATTCTAAGTTTGGTCACATCGATAATTACGGCAATCTTGATCTTAGAAACAAGCCTTACACCCAACTCCCCTCAGGCCTAGTGGTAAAGGGCAACTTAAACATCTCACAAACCCCTATCAAAACCTTGCCCAAAGGGCTTGATGTTGAAGGCAGTCTGGAAGCAACTAACAGCGCACTCAAAGTTATTCGCTCAGGAACAAAGATAAAAGGCTATGCAAACCTACTAGGTAGTAAGATCGAAAACTGGCCTAAAGGCATCAAACTAGGCGGTTACCTAAATCTGACAGATACACCGCTAAAAGCGCTTCCAGCTAAACTTCGAGTAAAAGGTGATCTAAGTGTTATTCGCACTCCCATTTCTGATCTTCCTGAAGGATTAGTGGTTGATGGTAATCTCTATATTGGAGGATCAGCGCTGAAAGTATTTCCAGACACAATGACGGTGAAAGGGAATATCTATTTAGGTGGTAACAGAATCACCAAATGGCCCAGCAGTTTAACCCTTGGTGGCGCCGTCGCACCTTAAAGAGCAGATAAACAAAAGCCCCGTCAGACCGAGGCTTTAAGGCATTCTGAATCAACGAGTTCAGTGACGAAGATTACTCTTGGTTATTCACAGGATTAGCATAGCTCGCCACCAAATAAGGTCTTGCGCCTTCAGGTAGCTGATCCAACTTATCCGCGAGATGACGCTTAACCGCTTCCGTAATGATGCTCGAATCTTCATGCCCAGCAGCTAACAAGTTGATTGGGTACAACTTGTAGTTGTTGTGAATTTGGCGGTCGATTTCACCAGCAAGAGATTCCGGCGTTTCAAACTCTTGCTCAATCACATCACCAAACGCAACATGTACACGGCCTTTATAGCCAACGATACCTTGAATGATGCTTTCGATATCTTCAAATTCGCCTTTTTCATAGCGGCCATTTTCTGCTTTTTCGTACAGCTCTTTTGCTTTGGCAATGTCACATGGATCATTTTCATAGGCAATCGAGACAGGAACGATTTTCAGAGAACGCGTGTACTCACCAAAGCTGATCTTTTGTTTACGACCTTCAACATGGAACATTTTTAAAATCGCAGGATCAGTAAAGTCGTTTCCATCTTTAGCACGGCCTTCCTTTTGGGCAATCCAAATTGAATTGCCAGTATCAAGCGAATGTTTGATATAGCTTGAAAGTTGTCCCAATGCTTTCATCATTTCTCTAGGCGCTTTAGCAGAGCGCTTAACGATGAAGCTCTTATTGAGTCGCATCAATTCTGTCGCACATGGCTTCTTCAGCAGGTTATCGCCAATCGCTATACGAACTGTACGGTGCCCACTTTGGTACAAGCCATAATTTACGAGCGCAGGGTCCATCGCAATATCACGGTGGTTAGAAACGAATAGGTATGACGTGTTTTTATCCAGCTTATCCAAACCAGAAAAAGTGACGCCATCCGTTGTCTTATTCAATGTATCTTTCAGATACTTCTTCACTTCAATCTGAATTGCTTCGACAGAATCAAGCTTGCTCCACTTGGCTTTCAGGTAGATGCGCAGGATCGGGCTCATTAGCGTTTTGAACCACGCTGCTTTATTAGCAAAGCGATGTTCTAGGATAGCAGTGATAAATTCATCATCTTGGATTAGACGATCCAGCGCTGCTGGAATTTCTTCGTCGTTGTAAGGACGAATTTCAATATAAGGATCGGTATTGGCTGTCATTGTTCATTACATATCAAAAAAAGCTGGCACATTTTACGCATAGTTTTGCTGACAAGCAGCATTTCAACCCATACTTTTAACATGGTCATACCAGTTAAGCCACCATTTATCATGCTAAAAAATTCTCTCTGCAGGTTGGAATCGTATGGGTTTAACGTTACCCTTAGCGCCAAAAAACACTGGTACTCATAATGAACTACGCAATTGAATTTCACGACGCTAAATACCCCTTTCTTGATGTAGCTGCGCGTAAAAAAGCATTGAAGCACAGTCTACTGTCTGTCATCGAAGGGTTAGCCGTCATTAAATTGGGTAAGCAGGAGTATGCCATTGAACCAGGCCAATATTTTTGGATTCCTCAAGGATGTTTGAGCTCCCTCACCTTTTTACCTAATTCTCGTGTATATCGTTGTGATTTTTCTGTGCGTTTAAATGACGACTTCTCACAACAGGCGGGCTTTGTGAAGCCTTCACCGCTACTAAAAGCGCTCGTCGAGAAGCTAGCAACAACTGCCGAACGCTCGGATCTGCAAACCGATCTACTGACAGTAGTAAGACATGAAGTATTGACGCTGTCTCCTAAACTAGCGCACTCAACGTTAACGAGAACCATCAATCAATGGACTCCTGGCTGTGACATGAATATTTCTAAAGAGCTTTGCTTGGTACTAACACTACGTGAAGCAAGAAAAATGAAACTGTCGGGGAAGAAGGAAGAGCAAATTGTTGACTCTCTTTTTGCTGGTAACACCGAAGAATATGAACAGCTTTGCTTTTTAGTCTTTGGAGAAGCGCTATAACTTGCTCTTTAACAAGCTACGTTTTCAGCATTACGTAGAGTTACGGATACAGAAAGTAGAGATTCAAGTAAAAGCAAAAAGGGCGTACATTGATAATGTACGCCCTTTTTTCATTTGCTTGAGATGTCTAGAAAGGTACTTCTATCTGCATCATCCAGTCAGCGTCATAATATTCGTGCCAACGATAATCAAACCGCATTCTTGGCTGTCCGTCGGATTTATCCCCAAAACCAACGCTGAACATCAACCCGTGACTACGAAGCCACTCTTCTGTATCCATTTTACTCTCTTCGTCTCGAAGCTCTTCCGGCATCCAAAAACCAAGACCAAAGTAATTCTTTTCTAAGTTTTGAGTTAGAAGTGGGGTGTCTTCCGGCTTAATCGCCCACTCCTCCCAATAGTTTTCTGTTGGTCCTTCAAGCTTCGCTTCCGCTGCATACCAAATCAATGCTTCAGTACTTAACACGCCGATGGAATCTAAAATTTCTTCACAGATAGGAAGAGTGTTATCTTCAAACACCACGGAACGATCAGAAAAATAGTTACACGCGGAATGAGCTTGTGTCACCACAAGCAGCGCACATGCACTAAATAAAACGACTCTGACCATGAAAATCTGACCTCTCAGTTCCCAGACAATGTTTCTCTGTATAAGCCTTTACTAAGTAATAAATCACGTACGGAAGGTGTTGTATAGGCACCGACCTCTTCACCCTCGGCCAATGCTTTGCGAATATCCGTGCTTCTGACTTTTACTTTTTCAGGACATGCCATAACAGTCCAACGTTCCGTAATCTCTTCAGCTCTACTAAATTTAGCAAATTTGAAGAAATTATCAGGACCAATGACAAAAGTTATATCGGCAGTTGGGTAAATTTCTTGAATTTTTTCTAACAACGCATAGGTCGTCACACTTTGTCCAGGTTGGTATAAAGCTTGCTCTGCATCAGAACGCTGAACATTAGAAAGCCCCATATCCTTGATGAACGCGTCAACCATTTTGCACCGAGTTGGGTAATCAAGCATGTTCTTGCCCCAAGCGTGTGCAATGCTTGGCTCAAGTAGCACAAGATCAAAGTGGCTCAAAGACTCAATAACACTTTTATGCCCTAAACTAGGTGGGTTAAATGCACTACCAAAAATGGCGATTTTTTTCATATCCGGTGATTACCTGGTTGAAGAGAGTTTTCTAATCTGATGATTTCGGTATGATACTACTAATCTTTACAGCTTTTGACCCTAAAGTCGCATTTAATGAGCCTCAACTGTATGGTTTATCACCATTTGAGCAAATGTGCTTTAGAGTCTGAAATATTTGCAGGAAAAGGAACCCTAAATGGAACAATCCATCCGTGACGAAATGCGCGTACTCCCTTCAATTGATCCGCATTTTGAAATTGAACGCCGTGTCGCTTTTATTAAGCGTAAATTGCAAGAAGCGGGCTGTAAGTCTCTTGTTCTTGGCATCAGCGGTGGCGTTGACTCAACGACATGTGGTCGTTTAGCTCAGTTGGCTGTAGACCAACTAAACGAAGAAGCGGGCAACAATAGCTACCAATTTATCGCAGTTCGCCTGCCTTACGGGGAGCAAAAAGATGAAGATGAGGCTCAGCTCGCTCTGTCTTTTATCCAGCCAACCCATTCTGTATCGGTGAACATCAAAGCAGGTGTTGACGGGCTTCATTCGGCTTCTCACGTTGCATTAGAAGGCACAGACCTTCTACCAACTGATGCAGCAAAAGTCGACTTCGTAAAAGGCAATGTAAAAGCGCGTGCTCGCATGGTTGCTCAATACGAGATCGCGGGCTACGTAGGCGGCCTTGTTCTTGGTACTGATCACTCAGCAGAAAACATCACTGGTTTCTACACTAAATTTGGTGATGGCGCTTGTGACATGGCACCATTGTTCGGATTAAGTAAGCGCCAAGTTCGTGAAGTGGCTGCTACATTGGGTGCACCTGAGCAACTAGTGAAGAAAGTGCCAACGGCAGACTTAGAAGAGCTTGCTCCACAGAAAGCAGACGAAGATGCCCTAAGCCTAACTTACGAGCAAATCGACGACTTCTTAGAGGGCAAACCTGTTCCACAGCAAGTGAGTGACCGTCTGGTAGCGATTTACAAAGCAACGCAGCACAAACGCCAGCCAATCCCGACGATTTACGACTAAGCGATATTTTCAGCTCTCTTTAAAACTCAAAACGCTGCTAAAAATAGCAGCGTTTTTTTGTCTAGGAACAGTTTTTGTCGAAGGAAAAAGGTGCTCTCGCCTAGTTGGTTACTGTTACGTCCGTCTCTGGCACAGCACAACACGCCAATACGGTTCCCATTGCACGTTCCTCATCAGTCAACGCGGGCACGTCCGGATGATGTACTTGACCCGACGTAAGCTGAACTTTACAGGCACCACATAAGCCTGCACGACAGCTATTGCTGATGACCTTCCCAGCATCTTCGAGCTGATCTAACAACGTTTTTTGGTTGTTGCCTACGAATTTAGTTCCATTAAAGTCAATAGCGATACTCTTCTCTGGCTTTGACGTAAGAGAAGAAACTCCAAACGCTTCTTGATGGTAGTTTTCCTCTGGCAGCCCTTTTCTTAGTAGAAGACTTTTTGCTTTATCCATAAAGCCATCCGGGCCACACACAAACACCTGCCGCTGTTCAACATCTTTGATTTGCTTAATGTGTGACAAACTTAAACGCCCTTTCAAACCAAACCAGTCAACAGCAGGTTGCGTTAAACAGACTTTTACTTCTAGCCCTGGGTGCTCACGCTTTAACTGCTCCAACTCTGAGCGACAAGGAATATCATTCTCGGTGCGACATTGATGGTAGAAAACCACATTATCCAACTGATTGTGATCCGCTAAGTAACGCACCATTGATAACATTGGTGTTACTCCGCTACCCGCAGAGAGTAACAGCAGAGGCTGCGCTTCATGCGTTTTAAGGTGGAACTGACCGTCAGGTTGTTCTGCCTCTAAAACATCACCGACTTGTAAGTTGTCTAAGAGTGAGTTAGAGACTCTTCCACCCGCGATACGCTTTACAGAAATAGCATAACGACCCGGGCGAGAAGGACTGGATGATAAGGTATAGCGTCGACCCACTTTCTTACCATCAATATTCACCTCTATTGGCAGGTGTTGTCCTGGCAAGTAATTAGGCAACGAACCTTTGTTTGGCTCTAACCATAAGGTCACAAAGTCTTGGGCAATTTCTTCACGCTCAACACATGTAAGCTTCATGCGCACTGGCGAGTTATCTGCGTAAAACTCCGGCTCTTTGTACTCCAATACTTCAACTTTATCGCCTTGACGAATAATGCCTTCATTTCGCGCGACAAGATTCTGGCCAAAGAACACACCACCGACATCGTTTGCACGGAACTGTTGCAAGGTTTTGAGCGGCTCTTTGCTCTCACGGAATGTGCCTCTTTGGGTATTCACCGTAGTCAGGATACAGCGCTCGCAAGGTTTGAGAGACTCAAACTCTACCTCACCGATTCGTATGCGCTTCCATGAATCTTCTTCAAATGGCTTAGTATCAGAGACAACTAAGTTAGTACGAAACTGATCCATTGAGTGTAGCTCTGAACTTCTTCGGTTCAGCTCATCAAGTGAAGCTTGGCTGATCACTAAAACCGGATAACCATCAGCAAAACTGACGTTTTGACCTAGCTTTTCACGGACACGATTCGATTGCTCACCACTAAACAACAACTCAACGCGCTGCCCCAACACACGACTAAACCAGTCATCTGCATCATCTGTCGTGGTATAGGCAGTAAACGTATCTTTCCAAACCGTTGCAGGTGTCTCCTGCATTTTGAAATCTTGGTAACGGATTTTAAGTGGCTCCATACCCAAACTACTAAACACCACTCCATCGGACAATAAGGCAGACTTAATGGTTACCATTTGCGGATACTTTCGCGCAGTGATCATCGAGCCATCAGCTTTCGCAATCATAAAGCGACGATCGAAGCTCAATCCTTGCTTCTCAACCCATACGGACGACAGCGATAATCCGCCAACTGACTTAACCGGAAAAACATTAATTTGGGATAAAACGGGTTGCGACATGGCCTTCTTCCTACGGGTGTTTTTTATTTGTTGCGGTATTGTATACTCAAATCACATTAAGTTGCAGAGTCTGCTGCCTCTTCATCCATTGCAACTTTCTCGAAACCATATTCTTATAAATTTGGTTTTAGTGACAAGTATTTACTACACTCAATATTCGCGTTTTTTAACACCGCTCTGACCAAATACCGTTTGATAAAGTGTGATACGACACACATAATTCACCCAAGTTATCACTACTCCCATTTATCGATTTGGAGCTTAATTATGGATACAAGAAAACTGGTTCTGATTTTGTTATGTATCTTTCTTCCGCCTGTCGCGGTGTTTATGGAGAAAGGTCTAAATAAAGACTTTTTGATTAATCTAATATTGACGTGTTTCTTCTTTCTACCAGGTACGATCCACGCGCTTTGGTTAACAATGAAGTAACCACTTACACTCTCACTCTTTATAAAATTGAAAAATGGGATGAAATATGAGGGCAATTCCTCTATCATCCTGTCGCCTAAGCGCAAGCGTTTGCTCAAAAGCAAATACGGCGCTTAGGCTCCAATCAGACAACTTTTCAATGGTGGGAGCAATTAATGACAACACTGACTATCACTCGTCCTGACGACTGGCACGTTCACTTACGCGATGGTGAAGTTCTTAAAGACACCGTTCGCGACATCAGCCGCTACAATGGCCGTGCGCTGATTATGCCAAATACCGTCCCACCTGTTACTACAACTGAGCTCGCCCTAGCCTACCGTGACCGAATTCTCAAAGAGCAACATGGCGAACAGTTTGAGCCTTTAATGGCGCTTTACCTTACAGATAACACGACACCAGACGAAATACGTAAGGCTAAAGCAACCGGACACATTGTTGCTGCCAAGCTCTATCCTGCAGGCGCTACCACAAACTCAGATTCCGGTGTGACCAATGCGAAGAACATTTACCACGTTCTCGAAGCGATGGAAGAAGTAGGAATGTTACTTTTGGTTCATGGGGAAGTAACACATCACGATGTTGATATCTTCGACCGAGAGAAAGAATTCCTTGATACTGTCCTCGCTCCTATCGTCAATGACTTCCCTAATCTTAAAATCGTTCTAGAACATATCACCACCGCCGACGCAGCAAACTTCGTTAACAACGCCTCAGACAACGTAGCGGCTACCATCACTGCCCACCATCTTCTTTTCAACCGTAACCACATGCTTGTGGGTGGTATTAAACCTCATTTCTACTGTTTGCCAATTCTTAAGCGCGGAACCCACCAGCAAGCGCTGATCGAAGCAGCAACTAGTGGTAGCAAGAAGTTTTTCCTAGGTACAGACTCAGCGCCACATGCGAAAGGGGCAAAAGAATCGGCTTGCGGTTGTGCTGGTTCTTACACTGCGCACGCAGCGCTAGAGCTTTATGCAGAAGTCTTCGAAAAAGAAGGCAAGTTGGAAAACTTGGAAGCTTTCGCAAGCTTCAACGGTCCTGATTTTTACGGCATTGCACGTAACACAGATACAGTGACGTTAGAAAAATCCGCTTGGGATGTGCCAGAAACGATGCCATTTGGCAATGATATCGTTGTGCCTATTCGAGCAAATGAACAGATCGAGTGGAAAGTGAAGTAAGTACTTTACTGACGTTTCACCCATAAAACAGGGTCATGCTTTTTGTAAAAAGAAGTCATGACCCTTGTTATTATCGTCTCATGTTTTAGATGTGATTATTGACCACGAAGCTTTTCAACCATCGTCCATACCGCAACCACAACCAACCCCGCCACAAAGCCGATAATACCGTTCAGTAAAATAGGCAAAATGGCTGTAGCAACCGAATGACCACTAAAGTTCATAATAATCGGCTCTACAAAGTGATGAATGGCTGGCACGTTGTGCACCACAATTCCTCCACCCACCAAAAACATCGCAGCAGTTCCTACAATGGTTAACAACTTCATCAACTTTGGTGCAAAAGCGACCAAGGCCCCTCCGACTTTCGCCACCCAACCTTTACCGTTTGAGCGACTTTCAAGGTAAAGGCCTAAATCATCTAGCTTCACAATCCCAGCGACTAGTCCATAAACTCCAACCGTCATAATCACTGCAATTAAACTGACAACTAAAATTTGCGTAACAAGACTGGCTCCTGTCACGGTACCTAACGCAATCACGATGATTTCTGCTGAAAGGATAAAGTCTGTCCGAATCGCACCAGAAACTTTACGCTTTTCATACTCTTCTATCGACTCGCCAGTATTAACTAGCTCCTCTTTTTCTTCGTGCGGATGCGAGTGAGGAAACACTTTCTCAAGTACTTTCTCTGCCCCTTCAAAGCAGAGAAATAAGCCGCCAATTAGCAATAATGGCATAATAAGCCATGGAATAATCGCGCTAATAAGTAAAGCTGAAGGAACTAAAATCAATTTATTTTTGAATGAGCCTTTTGCAACCGCCCAAACCACTGGAATCTCTCGCTCAGATGCAACACCAGACACTTGTTGAGCGTTTAACGCTAGATCATCTCCCAACACACCTGCGGTTTTCTTTGCCGCCATTTTTGACATTAAGGCGACATCATCAAGCACCGTGGCAATATCGTCCAGCAGTGTGAGTAAACTTGCTCCAGCCATTTTTTGTCTCTTATATGAAATTGAGTAAATAACAAAATGTAACACCAATGAATCACTCATCAAAGTGATGATTTTGCAAAGAATACCACCCCAAATGGTGTTTTATATTGCCGTAAAGATAAGACAGGTCTAGTCTTGTGATACCTTTCAGCAGTCAAAAGAAAAAGTATAGATGAAAAGTGGATACATTTACCCGATCGGTACTCCTGGCCAACCTTGGAAAGAAGAAGAACGTAAAGCTTGGTTAGCAACGCAAGAAGTAAAACGTAGCTACCAAGATGAAGTCGTCAGTAAAATCGATGCCCTACGCGAGCGTTTTGATGTTGAACAATATGGTGCGCTCTCATACAACGAGGCACGCTTCCCTCTGTTTTGTATCAAAACACGCAATTGGGATTCAACTAAACCTGCTGTGTTGGTCACAGGCGGCGTGCACGGTTACGAAACCAGCGGTGTACATGGCGCATTAAAGTTTGTAGAAACAGAAGCAGAGCGCTATGCAGAGCATTTCAATATTGTCGTTGCACCCTGCGTAAGCCCTTGGGGTTACGAGGTGATCAACCGCTGGAATCCAAACGCGATTGATCCAAACCGCTCTTTCTATAAGGATAGCCCTGCCGAAGAGTCCGCTAACCTCATAAAGCTAGTTGCAACTTTAGGCGATGTGTTAATGCACATTGATCTACATGAAACGACAGATTCTGACGAAACTGAGTTCCGTCCAGCCTTAGCTGCTCGTGATGGTATTGAGTACATTGAAGGTATGATCCCAGATGGCTTTTACACGGTGGGAGATAGTGAAAACCCTCAGCCTGACTTCCAAAAAGCGGTCATTGAGTCAGTTGCAAAAGTGACTCACATTGCACCAGCAGATGAAAACGGCGAAATCATTGGTTCACCCGTCGTACAGTTTGGCGTTATCAACTACCCAATGGTAAAACTGGGCCTGTGTGGCGGCGTAACAAATTGCGTTTACGGCACGACAACGGAAGTGTACCCAGACAGCCCAACGGTGACCGACGAAGAATGTAACGATGCGCAAGTTGCAGCCGTGGTTGGTGGTTTGAATTACATAATCGCTCAGCTATAACAATCGATTCTTGTATTGCTCCGGTGTCATGCCGGAGTATTTCTTGAACATCGCGATAAAAGGGCTAGCTTGGTTATAACCTAACGTCAGAGCGACTTCTTTCACAGTCTGCCCTTTACGCAGCAACTCCATAGAATGTAAATATCGCACACGTAAGCGCCACTCAGTAAAGCTCATGCCCAACTCACTCTGGCAATGTCTCGCTAACGTGCGTTCTGTGGTATGCACTTTTGCCGCCCACTCCGCCAAACTGATCTCATCCGTCGGCGATTCTTCTACTGCTTTTAAAATCGGTTCAAGATACTTATTGTCGGTAGTCGGTAAAAAGTGATGTTCGACTTCTTGCTTTGCAAGCTGGTCCAATAACACTTGTACCAAGCGCTTGTCTTCATCAGTTTGCGCCACATTAATGTCTCGCTGACGAAAGTCCTCAATAATAGATGACACGATTGGAGTCACTTTGATCAAGCTCGTTTTAATTGGAAAATGCGCCGTCAATTCAGGGGCAATGTTCAAAGAACAATATTCGATTGGCTTACGGTTGTAGCTAGTGTGACGAACTCCGGCGGGAACCCAAATAGCAAGATGTGGAGGTGCTAGAAATCTTGTGTCTTCTGCATCCATCTCCAGAATCCCACCGCTGATCAGTTGCACTTGCCCCCAAGGGTGGCTATGAATTCGTGTTTCTGTATTAGAGAGAAACGCTTCGAAATTCATAAATACATCTGATGGCGCACGCTCGATTGATAAGGAGGGGTGAAGATTTCTGGCGCTCTTTTTCAAAATTGTCTTCCTATCGCTTACGATGTCTTTTAAGAGATACTTTTTATTATAAAGACCTGCCAGACTAGCGCCATCAATAATTGTGCTATAGGGTTCTCATGATTTATTTACTTCCGTTTTTCACCGTTATGATTTGGGGTGGTAACTCAATTGTGAACAAGATGGCTGCGAGCGCCATTGAACCAAGTGCGATGAGTTTCTACCGTTGGTTTGTCGCAATGGTCCTCCTAACGCCATTTTGCCTGCCTGCAATCATCAAACAACGACACATTATTCGACCTTACTTAGCTAAGTTGGCGTTTCTTGCGTTACTTGGTATGGTTCTCAACCAGTCACTTGGATACTATGCCGGTTTAACAACAACGGCCTCTAATATGGCCCTGATCACCTCTTTAGTTCCGTTGCTCAGTGTGTTTTTAAGTGTCCCATTGCTCGGTAAATCTATATCAATGTTAAGTATCGTCGGTGGTGTCATTTCGCTCGGCGGCTTGGCATTTATGCTTGGTCACGGTGATATCACTTACTTTTTACATCAAGACTTAACGCAAGGTGACAGCTTAATGCTCGTTGCTGCCATGGTATACGCGGCTTATTGTGTTCTGCTAAAACGCTGGAAAATGCCATTCAGTAGTTTGACTCTGGTTTACATGCAGGGCTTCTTTTCTGTTTTGATGCTCACACCACTTTGGCTCTCTAGTGAGCAACTGTTACCAAGCCAAGACGCGCTACCATTAATCGCTTATGCTGGTATTGCTGCTTCCATTTTCGCGCCGCTGATGTGGGTAAAAGCGATTGATTCAATTGGTGCTGATTCAAGTGCTATGTTCATGAACCTAATGCCTGTGGTTTCCGTCATACTTGCTTCAACACTAATTGGTGAGAAAATTTACACTTACCACATTATTGGTGGGTTGTTAGTCATCTCTGGCGTTATCTTGTCGCAAATAAAAGTAAGACAGAGAAAACCATTGTCCAATTCTGAGATTGCCTCTACCGCCAATTAACATCTACACCCCAAGCCACAGAACTACGCTGTGGCTTGTCACTTCCAGCGTTCGAATAAAAGTTAATATTTTGTTTCATTCGCTATTCCCGAAAATTCATCTTGCTGCTAAATTGGGAAAACAATAACCCATCAAGGAAAGACAGATGAGCAGTGGTCAAAGAGACATTACCCTTCGCTTTTTAGCAGAACCCAGCGACGTAAATTTTGGCGGAAAAGTGCACGGCGGCGCCGTAATGAAATGGATCGACTTGGCAGCATACGCCTGCTCTGCAGCGTGGAGTGGTAAATATTGCATTACCGCATATGCTGGCGGCATTCGGTTTGTTGCGCCGATTCATGTCGGCAACTTAGTCGAAGTTAGCGCGAAAGTCATTTATACCGGACGAAGCTCAATGCACATTGCGATTGACGTGCAAGCTAGTGATCCAAAGCAAATGAAAAACAGACTCACCACTCACTGTATCGTTATCATGGTTGCTGTAGATGAAAACGGAAAACCAACCGATGTACCGAAATGGATTCCAGAGTCAGATGAAGACAAAGCCTTAGAGCAATCCGCTATCCGTCTTATGAACATGCGTAAAGAGATTGGGGAAGAAATGGAAGCACACGTTAAATATCTCAAGTAACTGGCATCCGTTAAGAACGCTATTAAGTACCTCAACGTTACCTAGACCCAGAGTGTGGAGCAACATCATGGTTTTGCCATTTGTTTCACGCTCGCCCTTCTCTGTCATAAATCCTTCACCTAGCTTTGCTTAAATCCATCCATTATTTTAGAGTTGGATAGAGTTTGGATCTTGAGACTAAAAGAAACGACCTTAAGTGAAGAGACGTTGACCAATTTAAAAGCGGTCGAGTACCAGTGGGTGAGAACCATGTACGTCGAGGGGTATAACGAAACAGAAATTAATCATTACATTCAAACTTGCTTTGGCGGTGACGTTACCTTTGCTAATCTATTTCGTCGCGTCGCACTGCAGCAAGAAAGTTTGTACACGCTGCTTCAATACGTTGGATGCGCACCTTCCAGCCGAGAGTTTTAATCTCTTCCTTCCCTACCTCAATTTAGCTTTTTACTAAGCTCTAGTTATTTATGTGAAGTGCTACGCAGGGCATTATTCAAGCCCTGTGTAATCCATTGCAAAGCCGCTAATCTCTATCTACTTATTGCACAATTGCCTTTAACAGGCATAAAAAAACCTGAGTCTAAACTCAGGTTATGGTTACAAAAACTGTTAGTGATTGAATCGTAAGGAACTAAGCTAACAGCCAGCTATGCGTAACGCCAATAAAAGCCAAGATATTACTGATCGGCGGCCAAACCAAAATTGTAATATCCGTGCTAAGTATAAGGGCGACCATGTGGTCGCCCTTTTCTAGTTATTCTTATCAATCTCAGACCACAAGAGATTATCCTTTCACACCACCAGCGGTTAGACCACCAACCAACCAGCGCTGCGCAAGTAAGAATACGGCAGTGATTGGCACTGCTGAAAGTACAGCAGCTGCGGCAAAGTCACCCCACAAGTAGTTTTGTGGATATAGGTATTGCTGCATACCCACTGCAAGTGTGTACGAGTCTACATCAGAAAGCAGTAGTGACGCTACAGGAACTTCACCAATTACCATGATGAACGACAAGATGAAGACTACCGCTAGGATTGGCACAGACAGTGGCAGCAATACCAAACGGAATGCTTGCCATGGTGTAGCACCATCAAGAGCCGCTGCTTCTTCTAGAGACGAGTCAATACTTTCGAAGTAGCCTTTAATGGTCCAAACGTGCAGTGCGATACCGCCTAAGTAAGCGAAGATCAGACCGCCATGCGTGTTCAGACCAAGGAAAGGAATGTACTGACCCAGTTTGTCGAACAACGCGTACAGAGCAACCAGTGCCAACACCGCAGGGAACATCTGGAAGATCATCATCGCTTTAAGAATGGTGTTCTTACCTTTGAACTTCATACGAGCAAACGCGTAAGCCGATGTGGTTGATAGCGCCACGATTAGGATTGCAGAAATACCACCCACTTTTACCGAGTTCCACAACCATGTCATTACTGGGAATGGTGGCGGTGTAACTGTACCGTCTGGATTAGTCACCGAGAAACCTAATGCCAATTTCCAGTGATCAAGTGTTGGGTTGTCTGGGATCAGGCTACCCGTTGCAAAGTTACCTTCACGGAATGAAATCGCGATGATCATCAGTAAAGGGAAAATAATCAGTGCCAAGAATGCCCACATTGCAATATGAGTAGCCCAAACACGATACTTTAATGACTTACCTTGTACCATTGCCATTGTAATTTCTCCTTAGTCCTGAGCTACTTTAGTTACACGTAGGTTGATAAGTGCCAATGCGCCAACCAATAGGAAGATAAGCGTTGCTACCGCACTTGCTAGACCGAAGTCTTGACCGCCAGCACCTTCGAATGCGATTCGGTAGGTGTAACTTACTAGTAGGTCGGTGTAACCCGCAGGCTCTGATGTACCAATCATGTTTGGACCACCGCCAGTCAACAACTGGATAAGTACAAAGTTGTTGAAGTTAAATGCAAAACTCGCGATCAACAATGGTGTTAACGGCTTCAACATCATTGGTAGTGTGATACGTGTAAAGTTCGTGACAAAGTTCGCACCATCAATTGCTGATGCTTCATATAAATCGTCTGGAATCGCTTTTAGTAAGCCCATACACAAAATCATCATGTAAGGGAAACCAAGCCAAGTGTTCACAATTAAGATCATGGTTTTCGCCATGAACGGGTCAGAGAACCAAGCCGGGCTAATGCCGAATAAGCCTTCCAACAACATGTTGATCTCACCAAAGCTTTGGTTAAACAAACCTTTAAAGATCAAGATAGAAATAAACGCCGGAACTGCATAAGGCAGGATTAGCAACAAACGGTAAACTGAGCGACCTTTAAGTGCTTCCCACTGAACCACACTGGCAAGGACAAGACCAATAACAAGCGTAAACAATACGGTTAGCGCAGAGAAAACAATGGTCCAGATAAAGATACTGATAAACGGCTCTTTGATACCATCATCTTTCCAAACACGCTCAAAGTTGTGGGTACCAATGTTCACCACGAAACCTGGTGACACTGTGCTGCCAACAAATTGACCGTTTTCATCGACAGGCTGGTAGTAACCTACTTCCATATTTGGACGTAGCGTTTCTTCAGTCCGGTTGTTGTAAAGCGTTTCACCATCTTCTTGTAATGTGTACAAAGGCACAACTGCAGCAAATTTGCGCAGCCCACTCATACGGATATCATCACCGCTTGGCAAATGTAAATCGACACTGCTCAACGCACTGCGGTTCTTAACAATCGCCTTGATTGATTCTTTTTCACCCGTCACTTCTTCAATTGGTGAAAGATCAAACTCCGATGCTGAAAGGTTATCAAGCTGAAAAGTCGGGCTTGCAAGTAGCTCACCATCTTTTTCAACCACAAGTTGATGGCCTTGCTCCGTTTTATACAAAGTGAACGGGTAGCTATCACCACTTTGGTAAGTTCGGTCCAAAAGTACGTTCTGAGCGCGATCAAAAGAGAGTTGGTTCTTCGCGCTATAGTTGGTAAACGCCAAACCTATGGTGTACGCCAAAGGAAAAAGAATGAAAAGGATCATCCCTGCTATACCAGGGTAGATGTAACGGTGTGCGTACGTCTTTTTACTACCAAAGATGAACAACGCTAAAGCGGTAAGAATGAGCGTAAGTAGTGCAAACGCAATCTCACCGCGAGAATACATAAGGATTGTTGCGTAGCCATTGATGATGCCGACTGTGCCTAAAAGTGACCATTTCATGAACACTTTTTTGCTGCTCGGAAGGCTGGCTTCTGGTGCTGTCATAGCATTTGTACCTTGAACTGACTGCATAGGGAACCTGCTAGCGAATATAGAATAAATATAGAAAAGTAAGGAGGAGTTGCCTCCTCCTTAAAAAGGTCTTACTTAATTATTTAGTCATTTGTTTTTCTGCATCTGCAAGAGCTGCATCGACAGTTTGACGACCGTCAACTACGTTGATGATTGCGTTCTTAGCCGCACCCCAGAATGCGTTCATTTGAGGGATATTTGGCATGATTTCGCCGTTCATCGCATTATCCATTGTTGCTGCGATACGAGTATCTGAATCTAGCTCACGTTGGAACGAGTTAAGTGCTACCGCACCTAGAGGCTTATCGTTGTTAACCATACGTAGGCCGTCGTTTGTTAGTAGATAGTTCTCAATGAACTCAACTGCTAGGTCTTTGTTTGGAGACGCAGTGCTGATACCAGCCGTTAGAACACCAACGAATGGCTTAGAAGATTGACCTTGGAACTTAGGTAGCGTAGTCACGCCGTAGTTAACGCCAGACTTCTCAATGTTGCCCCAAGACCATGGACCGTTGATCGTCATCGCTGTTTTGCCTTGGTTGAACGCAGACTCAGACACGGAGTAATCCATATCCGCAGAGATTACGCCTTTATCAACTAAGCCTTTTACGAAGCTCATTGCGTCTTTAACGCCTTCTTTCGCGATACCTGCGTCTTTAACATCGTAACCTTCAGAAGTGTATTTAAACGCGTAGCCGCCATCAGCCGCCATTAGTGGCCAAGTGAAGTACGGTTCTTTTAGGTTCCACATGATTGCAGACTTGCCGTCTTTTTTAAGTTTTGCATCTAATGCTGCAACCTCTTCCCAAGACTTTGGTGGGTTTGGAACTAGGTCTTTGTTGTAGATTAGAGATAGAGACTCAACCGCAACTGGATAGCCGATCAATTTGCCGTCGTAACGTACTGCATCCCAAGCGAAATCAACGATACCTTCTTGAATATTCTTAGAAGGTTTAATTTCTGCTAGCAGGCCAGCTTCTGCGTAACCACCGAAACGGTCGTGAGCCCAGAATACGATATCAGGACCGTCGCCAGTCGCTGCAGTTTGAGGGAATTTGTCTTGAAGGCCATCTGGGTGAGCCACAGTCACTTTAATGCCGGTGTCTTCTTCAAATTTCTTACCAACTTCAGCAAGGCCGTTGTAGCCTTTATCACCGTTGATCCAGATAGTAAGTTGTCCTTCTTCGATGGCAGCATTAGCACCAAAAGAACCCAAAGCAACAAGAGTACCTAGTGCTACAGCGCTTAACTTTTTCATGTTCGTATCCTTTTTATATTTTTGATGTAGGGCTAGTCCATTGAGGTTCAGCCGTATTTCGACATATATCATCTGAAATAATCCAATATGTCTCATCCTCCTAATCCCTACGCCCTTACAATTATGACGTATTTTCGTGATCTAAATCGCCAAGGGTAAGAGACTCAAATCACAAAATGGATAGTTCCTGTGATCGGTTTCAACTTTAGGTGGTGCAATAATGTGATTTCCGACCAACTGCTTTCTTCCTCCTCCTTTTTTACTCCTCCCTTTCTACTCCCCCTACAATTATTTCTATTAGGAGGATGTCGCACTACGCACAATCTTAGAAACTGCAGTCATCCAAGAGTGGATGGTAAGAACCCTTTCCCAGCAGTGCCTACGTATTAGGAAAAAGATTTGCTGGTTTTGCATTGCCAGACGAGTGGAATGTCATTATTAGTGTTGTTTGTGGTAATTATTTCACGGGGGAGACAATACGAATAATGTGGGGGAGAGAAACTCGTACTTGGCTATGATGGGTAGCACTTCTATTCAGGACATTTTATTGAAGTGCTACCCTACTTTTCTTACCAACCGCAAGAACTTACCGATTCCTACTGTTACTGCTCGCTAGATAATTCATATAATGATGAGCGGTGAATAATAAAAAATTGATCGAGGACGAGCTACATGGCGAGTGTCACGTTAAAAAATGTTTGTAAAGCGTATGGCGACGTACTGATTTCTAAGAACGTAGACCTAACAATCAACGAAGGTGAATTTGTTGTTTTTGTAGGTCCATCAGGTTGTGGTAAATCTACCCTTTTACGTTGTATTGCCGGTCTTGAAGACATTACTTCAGGTGATTTGTATATTGGTGACCAGCGCATGAATGACGTCGAACCATCCAAACGTGGTGTTGGTATGGTATTCCAGTCTTACGCTCTTTACCCGCACCTTAACTTATATGACAACATGTCATTTGGCTTGAAACTAGCAAAAGCAGACAAAGCAGAAATCGACAAGCGTGTTGAACAAGCAGCAGAAATCCTACAACTAGGCCACTTGCTTGAGCGCCAACCAAAAGCACTTTCTGGTGGACAGCGTCAACGTGTGGCGATTGGCCGAACATTGGTATCGCAGCCAAATGTATTCCTTCTAGACGAGCCACTATCAAACTTGGATGCGGCACTGCGTGTAAACATGCGTGCACAAATTACTAAGCTACAACGCCAACTTGGTTGTACCATGATCTACGTAACGCACGATCAGGTAGAAGCGATGACAATGGCAGATAAAATCGTTGTACTAGACGGCGGTTATGTATCGCAAGTTGGTAAGCCGCTTGAGCTTTACCATTACCCACAAAACCGCTTTGTAGCTGGCTTTATCGGTTCTCCGAAAATGAACTTCATGAGCGTATTCATTGATGAAGTAGAAGCAGAGCGCGTCAAAGTTCAACTATCTAACGGCGTATCTTTCTGGATTCCGGTGGATGGTACAACAGTTAACCGCGGCGACCGAATGTCTTTAGGCATTCGCCCTGAGCACCTATTATCCGCTTCTGAAGCTGATGCAAGTATTCACGGTGAAGTGATGATTGTTGAGAAGCTAGGTAACGAAACTCAAGTATACCTAAACCTAGAAGGTGCGGACGCGGACGTTATTTTCCGTCAGCCTGACACGCTCGCAGTCGATACCGGCGATAAAATCGAGATTGGTATTCCAGCACACCGTTGTCACCTGTTCCACAGTGATGGTCGTGCATGCCGCCGCCTATACAAAGAAAACGGCGTAGAAGTCGAATAGTTCATTCGTCCTTACTCAAAAAAATCCCTCTCACTTGAGAGGGATTTTCTTATCTTAATAAATATCAGCAATTCGATACTAAATCATTAATCGTGAACGAATCAAATCACCCGTTTCTTCTACCCTCACATAAACCATTGTCTTTGTACTGATACTTCATTTTTAATACTTTTCCTCATTCCTCATAAGTAAGTACCAGCTTTTTCCTAACCCGCCAAACTTAGCCAAAGGGCTAAATATCATTCTTATTTCCACTTACCTCAACAACGCAAATTTTTACACTTATCAACGAAATTACACGTGACAAAAAAACTCAGTAGCATTCAACAGAATGCTCTGTGCACCAACTACTAATAACGTTCACGACACGGCAATTGGGGAAGACACCCAAGGGCGGTAGCGTGTCAGAAGGGAAACTGAGTCATGAAACAAAAAGGACTTATCCGCTCTCATGAGATGGAGTTCGCTTTTTTATATCGCATCTCAGATCTTGCTGTCATCGTCTCTTTTATGCTGCTTTTAGTGTTCAAAGACATGAATACTGCGATGGGGAAAGATTACGTCATATTGGCTTTCGTTGGAGGCATCTCCTTTCTATTTATGGCAGAAAGCGGCAATCTGTATCGCTCTTGGCGAACCAGTTCGTTTAAAGAGCAGATGTTTATTGTCTGTGTTGCTTGGGCGGTGACTTCTGCACTTATCTTTATTGTGCTGTATTTTTCTGAAGTCCATACCTTATTTGATAACACAATTTTAGTGCTGTGGTTTGCGATTACGCCCGCTCTGCTTTTGGCATGGCGAGTAACATTCCGTACCGGATTAGCCTATTTGAGAAAAAAAGGATTCAACACTCGCACTGCGATCATCATCGGCCAAACTCCTCACGGCATTACCCTAGCTAACGAAATTCAAAACCACACAGAACACGGCGTGCTTTTTGATGGCTTTTACGACGAACGATCTTCCGACAGATTGCCAAATTCTGATTATCCTATTAAAGGAGCTGTTGACCACGCCCTTGAGCGAGCTAAAAAAGGGGAAGTAGATTACGTCTATATCGCGATGCCAATGCACGCAAAAGAGCGTATTGCGTCACTTCTTAACCAATTCTCAGATACCACCGCAAATACGTATCTGATTCCCGACTTCTTCACTTATAACCTTTTACATTCTCGTTGGGCGCAGATTGGCCAAGTTCAAACTCTAAGTGTCTTTGATACACCTTTTGCTGGAGTTTCTTCTTGGGTAAAACGGTTTGAAGACATCTTGTTTTCGAGCATTATTTTGGTCTTAATCGCCCCTATTCTATTCGTCATTGCGATTGGCATTAAGGCAACTTCTAAAGGCCCTGTCATCTTTAAACAACATCGGTACGGTCTTGATGGACGCAAGATTGAAGTCTGGAAGTTCCGTTCAATGACAACCATGGATCAAGGTTCCAACGTGAAACAGGCGACAAAGAACGATCCTCGTATTACACCTTTTGGCGGATTTCTGCGTCGCACTTCTTTGGACGAACTACCTCAATTTATCAATGTACTGCAAGGGACCATGTCTATTGTCGGCCCACGCCCTCATGCCGTGGCACACAATGAAGAATACCGTCAGATCGTGGATCGCTACATGCTACGTCACAAAGTAAAACCAGGCATTACTGGCTGGGCACAGATTAATGGTTATCGCGGCGAAACCGACACCTTAGAAAAAATGGAAAAGAGAGTCGAGTTTGATTTGGATTACATCCACCATTGGTCGGTTTGGATGGACATCAAAATCATCTTTATGACCGTTTTCAAAGGCTTCACTGGTGCTAACGCTTACTAAGGTTGAGATTATGAAGAAACTGACAATGGCAATAGCATTGAGTCTGTTTTCTACTGACTTGCTCGCAGAACCGATGGCTTACCAAACCGAGTCTGGTATAGAGTTGATTCCCCTCGTAAAAACTTTCTACGAGGGAGATGACAACATCAATAAAGCGGAAAAATCCGGCAATGTAGAGTCAGTCAATATTTGGGGTATAGAACCAAGCTTACTAGCACGTATAGAACGGAATCGCTATCGCGCAGATATTTTATATAAGTTAAAAGCTGGCTTTTCATCTGACGATCGCAACGACTTCGACGACCACACTTTTCAGTTTTCCAACTTTTTCGAATTTAATCATCGTCATCGTTTAGTGGTTGATTACCGTTTTCGCGCCCAGCATGAAGTTCGAGGAGAAGATATTACCGAAGGTAATGGTAGCGCAATCGACTCACCAATAGAGTTCAACCGTAACGATGTAAAAACCAATTATGTCTTTGGATCTAACGGTGCCAAAGGCAGACTCGAATTCGGTTTAGGCTATAGTGATAAAACCTATCAAAACTATCGTGACGGCTTGCCTGGTCGCCCAAACGCTAAAACTAAATACAACGATTTTCGAGCTCCCAATGCACATTTGGAGTTCTATTTAAGAGCGACGCCAAGAACCTATTGGTTAGTCGGAACAAACCAAATCGTAACCGAGTATCAGCACCGAAATTCTGCGCAGCCATCGAAAGATAACAACACCAGTTTCTATTACACCGGTGCCGAATGGGAAGTCACAGGAAAAACCAAAGGCATCGCTCGACTCGGTTATCAAATCAAAGATTTTGACAGCGCTCAACGAGAGACATTTAAAGGCTTTAGTTGGGATATCGGCTTTGAATGGTTGCCTCAAGAACAAACTCTAGTCAGCGTGAAAACCACTCAAGCGGCGGTTAACCCCGATCAAGATGGCGATTACAACCTCCAAACTCGTTACCGACTGAACCTGAAGCACGATTGGAATAGTTACCTTGCAACTCGCTTAGGTGCTGTTTATCAACAAGATGATTACACGGGAATCTCCAGAAACGACGATCGGTACACTCTATCTTTTGGTATCGATTATCAGATCAAACGTTGGATACAGCTGCAAGCCGATTGGCAATACCAAGATAAAAACTCTAGCCGATCGGATTATAGCTTCGAACAAAATATTTGGACTTTAAGCGCACAGTTTTCTCTGTAAAAAGGATTATTAATGAAGGCATTCATCAAA
The DNA here is from genome assembly GCF_033344415.1 of Vibrio sp. 1727. Lineage (NCBI taxonomy): Bacteria > Pseudomonadati > Pseudomonadota > Gammaproteobacteria > Vibrionales > Vibrionaceae > Vibrio > Vibrio sp. 1727. The sequence continues at coordinate 155,129 of NZ_JAWPOT010000009.1, read as the reverse complement.
TTCATGAGTGTAGCGTTGTTGCTATTTAGCACTTTGGTCAACGCTGACTCAAACGAGGAAGATTACTTACTCGATACTGGCGATACCATTTCCGTGCAGGTCTATGGTGAAGAAGATCTTACGATTAAAAATATTCTAATAACATCAGATGGCTACTTTGATTACCCCTACCTTGGCCGAATTAAAGCAATCAAAAAAACACCAAAACAACTCAAGTACGAAATAGAAACGGGCTTAAAAGGCGATTATCTCATCAATCCAAAAGTGATGGTCACCATCAATAACTTTCGTCTGTTTTACGTTAATGGCGAAGTCAGGAAACCTGGTGGATTTGAGTACCGTCCAGGGTTAACCATAGAGAAGGCCATCGCTCTAGCAGGTGGCTTGACCGACAGAGCCTCACGCAAAGGCATTAACCTCACCAAGCATAAAACAGGTCAAACGATGGAGGGGGTCAGTATGCACCGCAACGTTGAACCTGGTGACATTGTATTTATTGACCAGAGCTTCTTTTAAGTGACAGGGAATCAAATGAACGGGACTCATCCAAATAATCTCCAGATGAACAAAGTAGAACTGATTCGTTTTGGCCATCACTTCAAAGCGATTAAAAAGAATTGGCTAAGCATCGCAGCATTCACGCTTCTGTTCTCATTAACTTGTACTTGGTATATCTACTCCAAAGCATCGATATACCAAGCTACAGCTACGCTACTCATCCAAGAGGAGCAAAAAAGCGCCCTTTCAATCGAGGAAGTATATGGCGTCGACACGACAAAAAAAGAGTACTTTCAAACGCAAATCGCCATTTTAAAATCGAATCATATTGCAGATAAGGTCATTAGAGAGCTGAACCTCACCCAATTACCTGAATTCACAAGCTCAGGGGGGTTAAATAAAAAAATCGACCAAATAAAGTCGATTCCTTTTGTTCAAGACCTACTGAATGTGGCACCAAGCCCAAAAGAAACCGCCCAGTTTTCAGAGTCCTATTATCAGGCACTTCAAGCTTTCAGAAGTAAACTCGATATTGAGCCAGTACGTAACACCCAATTAGTCAGAATTCGCTTTCGTTCTACCGATCCTAAGCTTGCGACGACAATCGCCAACGCGGTCGGCCAAGCCTACATTGACGCAAATTTTGAAGCCAAATTGGTCGTTACACAAAATGCGGCTACTTGGTTGACAAATAACTCTCAAAAGTTGGAGGAGCGATTACGTAACTCGGAGCAAGCGCTGCAAGAATTCTTGTTAAAAGAAGGGTTGATCGATATAAACGGTATTGATGAAATTTACGCAAATGAGCTAGAAGAACTCACTCGCAAGCTGAATATCGCTGTTAATAAGCGTATTGAAGCGCAGACGTTAATCCAACTGTTACGACGTAAATCTTCGCAAAGTTTAGACAGCTTGTTGTCAATTGATGAATTCGCTAATCAAGCGCAAATCCGCGATCTAAAATTGTCGGAAGCACAGGCAGCCAAAAATCTCTCTGAACTGGCACAGCGCTACGGACCTAAGCATGATCGAATGATTCAGGCGAAAGCGCAGCTTGCTGAAATTCAATCTAGAACCCAGCAACTCATCCGTGACATTTCCTTCAGTAAGCAACAAGACCTTCTTGCTGCAAAAGCGCAAGAGGACATGCTTCGAGCAGAACTCGATAACAAAAAGTCAGACTTCCAATCGTTAGGGTCACAAAAAGCGCGTTACGAACAGTTAAAACGCGAGGTTGAATCCAATAAGGCACTCTATGAAGCGTTCTTAAATCGTGAGAAAGAGACCAACGCCACCAGCGACTACAAGAATGTCACTGCTCGCTTTACTGACAAAGCCATCATTCCTCTATTCCCGGTGGCACCACAACGAATCAAACTGGTACTAATTGCCACCTTTTTTGGCTTTGCCATTGCTTGCGCTCTAGTCATCATCTTAGAAACGATGCGAGAAGTTATCCGAAGCACAGCCGATGTGCAGGAAAAACTTGGTGTTACGTGTTTAGGTGTGATTCCTATGGTCAAAAAACGCAATTTGCGTAAAAACGGCGTCAGTTATACCGCGTATTTAGATAATGAAGAAAAGCTATTTAGTGAAGCTTGCCGCTCAGTCAGAACCTCGCTTCTGCTCAGATTAACCAACACGAAGCAAAAGATATTGCCCTTTACCTCTGCTATTCCAGAAGAAGGAAAAACATCAACCAGTATCAATATGGCGGTGTCGTTTTCAAAAATGGAAAAGGTGTTGATCATCGACTGCGATTTACGTCGACCTTCCATCGCAAAGCGATTCGGTATCGCTGAATCAAGCCCTGGCTTAACGCATATCCTGACTATGGATACGCCAATCAAAGATTGTGTTACACATATAAAAGAAGCCAACTTAGATGTATTACCGGCCGGCCTAATTCCGCCAAACCCACAGGAATTACTGGCTTCTGATCGCTTTAAAAAGTTGCTCGAACATTTTCAAAATAAGTATGACCGGATCATTATCGATACACCACCCCTACTGTCAGTGAGTGACGCACTTATTCTTGGTCAGTATGCCAATGGTCTGATTACCGTCATTCGCTCAGAATCAACAAAATCATCACTGGTTAACCTTGCGTTATCTAAACAAATACAACACTCAGTTCCATCTCTTGGCGTCTTAATCACACAAGCCAAGGCCAAGGAAGGAGAGACGCTTTATGTCCAGAAATACGCCTACTAACGTAAACCTATCTTGGTACCAAACGTTGAAAAGCCAAGAACAGCCGGTATTGATCTATCAAATGGGCAAAGTAGGTTCGAGTGCATTAGAGCATTCCATTCCTGACTCGATTCACTTGCACGACCTTATGACCGTCGATGCGCAAAAACAAATATCCCCCGTTAGAGCGCAATTGCATAAGCCTCAGATCAATGCGTTAAAGCGACGACTAAAGCGTATAACGATGAGCCATATGTTAAAGCGCAAGAAAAAAGTTCGAATCATCTCGCTAGTGCGTGAACCGATCGGACGAAATGTCTCAATGTTCTTTCAAGCACTTCCTTTTTGGATGGCGGACAAATATCTAAAGGATGACAGCGCAATACGTACCGAACGACCGCAATTACTCCAAGAAGCATTTGATAAGCACATGAATCATCAATATGCGCTGCAGTGGTTTGACAACGAGATCAAACAACTAACAGGGATTGATGTGTTTAACGAGTCTTTTAATCACGAAGTAGGCTATCAAACATACCATAACAATAACTTCTCACTGTTGGTCATTCGAAGTGACAAGCTAACGAAGGCTAACTCCGCAGTTGAAGACTTTTTAGGTTACCCCGTGGATGTTGTTTATGAAAATCAATCAGACAACAAATGGTACTCGCCACTAATGAAAGAATTCAAAACGCAATTTCAACCTACACCCGAGTACGTTGAAGAAATGCTGAATTCTAAATTGACGAAGCACTTTTTCTCAAATGCAGAAATCACCGACCTTAAACAGCAATATCTGACCAATTAATCATGAAAACCAAGATTCTACATATTATTAATGATCTTTCTCAGAACGGCGGTGCTCAGAAGTTCTTAGTCGACCTTGTTTTAGAACATAAGCCTGAATACGAAATCAAAATTTTGGTCTTGTGTGATGAAAATGATTACTTACCAATGCTATCCGCCCAAGGGATAGAGTGTTTTAACTGGCGCACTTTGTCATTGAGTGAGAAATTCTCTTTGCTGCGTTGGCCGGATGTCGTTCACGGGCACCTCTACCCTTCCATTTACCTAGCGCTATTGGCGGTAGGTAAAAAACGAATCCAAACTGAGCACTGTTCTTATAACCGTCGACGTGACTATCCGCTGTTTAAGTTCATGGAATACGTCTTGTATTGGGGCCACGACTTGACGGTCAGTATTAGTGAAAAAGTACAAGATGAACTGGTGAAGTTCATGCCTCGTTACCAACACAAATATCACGTGGTGCACAATGGCGTTGATTTAAAAAGGTTTTCTATGACGCCAAGATGCGCCAGCCACCTAATCGACAAACCAGTTATCAAGATTGGAATGGTGGGCCGACTTCACCAACATAAAGATCATGAAACGCTTATCCAAGCACTTATCCATTTACCAAGACGATACGAACTCCACCTTGCGGGAGATGGAGAAAAAAAATCGTCACTGCAAGCATTGGCAACAAAAATCAACGTCGCGCAACGTGTTCACTTTCATGGCGTAGTTTCTGACGTTCCAGCCTTTTTGAACGACATGGATATTTACGTGCAATCGTCGCACGTCGAAGGCTTTGGTTTGGCGGCGGTTGAGGCGATGGCAGCAGGCTTACCCGTACTATCGTCGGACGTACCTGGTTTGGATGACGTCACCGGACGTGCCGAATATTTATTTCAAGTTGGTAACGTCACTGAACTGAGCCAAAAAGTGCTCCAGCTGTGTGAAAGTGTTGAGCGGTATGACGCTGCAAGTCAATACTCAGTCAATAGGGCCTCTCTCTACACCATCGATAAATTTCGTGAAGGTTACTATGGAATCTACCAGCAGCTTTGCGCCAACAAATAGTTCCGCGCCATCGAGCCATCGCGCCTCATTGCTTGCAGCATGCCTATTAGCATTGTTCTTTATTCCTATGAAGTTTCGTGCTGGAGGAATAGCGCTAGCCCCATCTGACATCGCAAGCCTTTTGTCCATTGGTTTTACTGCATTAGTGGTATTGGAAGGAAAAGCTGAAAAACTCATGCATCCCTGTATGGGGTTCCTCATATTGTTCACTGGGTATGTGTTCATAAATGGTCTGCTAAATCGCGTCCCTTTAATGCCGCTAGTTATAGAAACTGTGCAATGGTTAGCGATTTTGTGCCTACTGAGCCTAATGTACGCCTATGGCGTGTTTGATGACGAACGGGTAATGGTTTATTTCACGTATCTGTTGTTTTTCATCTGTACGCTCGTTGCCTTATGGCACTTTGCTCAGGGCTATCAAAGCGGGTTTAAGTTACTCGGGGTAAGTAAATACGGGTTCGGTGTACTGTGCTCACTACTGTACCTTTATCGAGATAAAATTCGCGCTTTCCACCTTTTGATGCTCGTAGCTTTAGTATTACTGGTGTTATCACAAGAAAGAAAAGCGCTACTTGGTTTTTGTCTGCTTTTCTTCTTTGACCAACTGCTCGTAAAAAATTTAATGAGAAAATCGCTCAGCGAAACGTACACGTGGACGATTTTATTAGCCTTAAGCTTCATTGTGTTTACTGCCGTCACAACCACACTCTACGTTGGGTTTGAAACGCTAGCAGACACATTGGAAATAACCCAGGAAGACGTCTTATTTGCCAACCAAAGTGAAGCGCGCTGGGTATCGAATCTTCATAGAAAACTTTTACTTGCCAATGGGCTAGATATTTTACTTCAACACCCAGTGCTAGGTGTCGGCGCGAAAATGTTACCCAACTTTATGATCAGTTACTTTAACTATGATGAGCTGGCGATCTACACCCACAACTTTGTGTTAGATACCGCAATTGAATACGGATTGCTTGGTATCGGTCTGCTGTTTGGTGGTTATTTTCTTTTTATTCGCTTTTGCTTCCGTAGTCTTAATGAAAACAGAAAAAGCCTATTACTTGCGATATACGCCCTCATCATGGTGTTTTTCGTTGCGGTAAACACCACCATAATTTTAATACTCTTATTACCCGTCATGATCAGCATGAACAACGACTCAAGGGCCATTGCTCATACTTTTCCGGTAAACCATCACCACGAATATGAATAATCAAGGATAGGATAGATGAAGTATTCAATCTCTCGACAATTTGAAAAGAACCGAGAACTCCAAGCTGATAATTTTGTTTTAGTTTACCAAATGGGCAAAGTTGGCTCCTCATCAATTGAGCACACGCTAGGGGAGAAAAATATCCCGAGCTATCACATCCACACCTTTGATGATCACGAAGAATTTCACATGTATCACAATAAAAAAGACGTGAGTAAATTCTTCGACTTCCGAAACCGCGCACTCTATCGCTTAGTGCTCAAGCAGCGAAAACGTATCTTACAAAAACGCGAGCAGATTAAAATCGTTACGCTGGTCCGCGATCCAATCGCAACTGTCTTTTCTCGCTTCTTTCAAGATCTCCATTTGCAATTTATCGAAGGCAAAAAGAACGATGCAATTCACCGAGATATGGAAGTCACGTATCAGCACCTCGAGCATTGCTTTGATAACTATATCAATCTCAACTATTTTGCGGACTGGTTCGACAACGAGTTAAAGCGTAATTTCAATATCGATGTGATGCGCCAAGAGCTGGACAACACTCAACCTTTCTTCACATTCCAGAACGATCAGGCCAACGTCATGCTAATCAAATGCGAACAGCTCAGTTCTCTTGATAAAGAAATCGGTGAGTTTCTTGAGTTGCAAGACTTCGTGCTGAAAAACAGCAACGAAGCGAAAAACAAGTGGTACTCCAATATCCACCAACACTTTAAGAATCACTACGACTTCTCAAAACTGTTCTATATGTACGATCTTCCCTTGTATCGCCACGTTTATTCAGAGCAAGAGCGTGATGTTTTTAAACACAAATGGATGCAAACACCAGGGACAAAATCATCATGAAGAAAGTGCTCCATGTTACAGAAGCATTTGGAGGTGGCGTTCAAAACGCCCTCTATAGTTATGTTCACTCATCCAGAGACGAGCCTTATCAGCATTTCTTGCTAGCCAGAGCCCGAGAAAACGACTTGACCAATGAGAACAACCACCACATTTTCGTACAGACAAAGTGGGTAGAAGGCGGCTTGCTTCAATTTATTCGCGATGCAAACCACAAGATTGCATCACTTGGCCCCGACGTCGTGCATTTGCACTCGAGTAAAGCAGGATTTCTCGGCCGATTTCTAAAGCTTGGCAAGGCACGCTTGGTTTACACACCGCACTGTTATGCCTTCGAACGTGAAGATATCTCAGAGCTTGCACGCCAGATCTATAAAGCACTAGAGAAAGTAAAACTGAGCAAAATTGATGTGGTTGCAGGCTGTAGCCAACGAGAGTGTGACCTAGCCATTAGCATTGGTGCGAAACGTGCCGAACTGCTCAACAACTACGTGTCTTATCAAAGTGAAGATCGTATAGAGCGAAACAAGCAAGAAGCGCTGAAGCTCGTTGTACTTGGTCGTGTCGCGCCCCAAAAAGATCCTCAGTTTCTTATCAGCACATTGCAGTTCCTTAATCGGTATGCGCTTAACCGCCCGATAGAGATCACATGGATAGGTGGCGGTGACCACGTACTCGAACAGAAATTACGCACTGAAAATGTGGATGTAACGGGCATGCTGCCTCGCGATGAGGTAGTTGAAAAGCTCAAGGGTTCAGACCTTTATCTACATACTGCAGCATGGGAAGGGATGCCGTTAACCATTCTAGAAGCATCCAAGTTACATCTTCCTATGGTTATTCGGACCATCGGCGCAACCAAAGATCTCAACTACCCGTTTTTAGCGCTCACACCTGAAGAAATGGCCAAGCAGATCGCGCATTGTGTCAATCATTATGAAGAGATCGATTTTCGCCAATATACAGCAGAATTAAACGATGCCTTCAGTGAAGAAAAACAGCGCCTCGCACTCAATAATATTTACGGTTAAATGCCCCTATGTTTCACACTGTTCAACAAAAATTACTGTTGATGCCCAGCGGTAAAAAAAGCTTGTTATCTACTGGATTAAAAACCGCAATCACGCGTGTGTTGAGTGCGCTATTTGCTTTTTTACTGACTCTGATTGTATCGAAGATCAGTGACGCTTCGACGGCCGGTCAATTTTTCTTTTTATTCAACCTAGTCTCGCTACTCGCTATCGTTTCTCAGCTAGGTTTTGATGTCTCGTTAGTTCGTTACAATGCGATCGCTTTTAATAACAAAGAGAAGCTTGAACAAAGCCAAAACTATAAAACCGCACTTTATCGAAGTATGGCATTTTGCTTGCTCGCCATAGGCGTTTTGTTGGCAGGGTTTAATCTGTTTCCAGAACAGCTAAACCAGACTCAATCACCGATGTATGCGATTATTTTATGCTTGCTTTGCATACCTTTCTTGGTGCTTGCGCAAACCAACAGTCGGGTGCTTCAAGCATGTAGAAAAGTTGTATCATCTCTGTTTGCGTTGCAGCTTGGGGTAAGCATGTTGATGGTCATTTTTGTCTTTGCCCTAGACTATATCGGTCAGCAAAATATCAACAATCTAATGACCGCACTGCTTTTAGCGAGCATAGGTGTCGCGGTCATATCTAGTGTCAATTGGCTAGGCTCAGATCAATATCAAACATCGGCTTTCGTACCAAACAAAAAAATGGTCTCTTCTGCCAAGCAAGTCTGGGTTGGCAGTATCTTCACGAATGTTCTTCAATGGGGAAGCCTTGTTATTGCGGGCTTTTTTATCTCAACAGCGGAACTCGGTTTGTTAGCCGCAGCCCAACGTACATCACTACTGATTGGCTTTGTGCTGATTACCATTAACTTTGTGGTCGCCCCGATGTTTGCCTCTCTCTACAAAGAACGCCAAATGCGCAAACTGCAGAATCTGAGCCGCTTGGCGTGCCGAGCCAATGTTGGTTTAGCGATTGTACCCGTAATTATTTGCACCCTCTTCCCCGAGTTTGTAATGCAGTTTTTTGGTGAGGAGTTTCTCGCCGCGGCACCACTATTAGTCGTCCTTTCTCTGGGGCAGTTAGTCAATGTTGCGACTGGTTCAGTAGGTTTTTTATTATTAATGAGTGGTCATGAGAGAACCATGAAATACATTACAATTTCCTCCGGTACGGTGTCCATCTGCCTACTTGTTACGCTTTGTCAAATGTTTGGTGTGATTGGTGCAGCGTGGGCAATGGCAATTGGCATGGCTATCCAGAATTTAGCTGCACTGTACTTTGTAAAACGTTACTTAGGCTTCTTTCCAATAGGTTAACTATGGCTTTAATACTGGCACGCACGAGTTTTGTTTTAGTCCTGACGCTAACCGCTTCACTCTCTTTGTGGAAAAGCTCTGACCTACACCATACTGCTTACCTGCAAATGGAAACCTACTTAGGCGGATCAAGTACGCTTCACTTTACTTTCAGTTTATTGATCGGCTTTTTATCGGTCTTCACGTTCCCTTCTCTGGTGAGCTCGAATAAAACCGACGTTTTTGGGATTCGTCTTTTGCTACTGCTGTTAGCTATCGTTTCAATGGAAGAAATAAGCCAACTTTTTATTCCAAATCGATCATTTAGTTTTGATGATCTCAGCACCAACTGGATAGGCGTTATCTCAGGTTACTTTGGTGCCAAGTTAATTCGCTTCATCCGCACTCGATCGTTCTAGTAATACAGGAATCTCTGGGGGATTTGGGTATATAATTACGCCAAACAACCAGACTAACGAGTACATCATGCCATCTCATCCAACCAAGATAACTTTTTTTGAATTCTTAACCCCGTTGATCACGTCAGGCAAAAAGACGATAACGATTCGAGATGAATCAGAAAGCCATTACGTTCCCAATACAGAAGTCGAAGTTTTTACCTTAGAAACGGATCGTAAAGTCTGCGATATCAAGATACGTTCTGTAGAACCACTTCACTTTGAAGATATTAATGAGTTTCATGCAGAACAAGAAGCCATCGAACTACCAAAACTCAAGCAGTTAATTCGAGAAATCTACCCAAATACCGACACGCTCTTTGTTATTGAGTATGAGCTGATTAAATAACCCACAACAAATACTAGACGACTGGTCTAATTCATTCTATAGTACACTTCATGAACGCAAAGACGAATGACACACGCCAACATATTCTCGACGTCGGATACGAGTTGATCGTAAACCGAGGGTTCACGAGTGTTGGTCTTTCAGAGCTGTTAAAAAAGGCCGCAGTGCCAAAAGGCTCGTTTTATCATTACTTCAAGTCCAAAGAACAATTTGGTGAAGCGATGATTCAAGACTACTTTACTAAGTATTTTGAGCGTTTAAACGCACGCTTTACCAATACTGAATTGAGTGGCTACCAACGCCTAATGAGCTATTTCGAAGAAATGGTCAAAGTAGAAGACGACGTGTGTAATGCGAACAAATGTTTATTGGTCAAGTTAAGTGCAGAAGTCTCCGATCTCTCTGAGTCAATGCGCTTGGCATTACGCCAAGGAGCAGACAAAACCATTCAAGCGATAGCGGATTGCATAGACATCGGCATTCAAGATGGCTCAATCCCCAATGGTGACAGTGCGTTATTAGCAAGGCAGATATACTACCTTTGGAATGGCGCTAGCTTGCTGAACAAACTTTATCAAGATCAGGCAGCATTGACGCAAAGTCTGACCTATACTCAACACTTACTGCAGAATACGCGCACTTGTCCATAACAGGCGGCGTGGAAGCAGAATGAACACCCTACACACGTTTCACTGTCAGAAAAAGCGTCAGTGTTAACACAGTAAACCTTCCCGCTTTAAATAAGCGGGATATTTTGAAATAAATACTAGACGACCGGTCTAATCAACAAGTGAGATAGATATGACTAACGCAACAAATCGCAGAATCGTACTCGCGTCACGTCCCCATGGTGCACCGACACAAGAAAACTTTCGTTTAGAAGAGGTAACGAAACCGACTCCGAGAGAGGGTGAAATGCTATTGAGAACGGTTTATTTATCTCTAGATCCATACATGCGTGGTCGCATGAGTGATGCCGAATCATACGCTGACCCTGTTGCAATTGATGACGTAATGGTCGGTGGTACAGTTTGTCAGGTAGAAACATCAAACCACCCAGATTACGAAGCGGGTGAATGGGTTCTTGCCTACACTGTTGGCTGGCAAGACTACGCTATCTCAACTGGTGAGATGGTCATTAAACTTGGTAAAGAACCGCAAAACCCTTCTTACGCGTTGGGCGTTGCAGGTATGCCAGGATTTACCGCGTACATGGGTTTACTCGACATTGGTCAGCCAAAACCAGGGGAAACCATCGTGGTAGCAGCTGCTACGGGGCCTGTAGGCGCAACAGTTGGTCAAATTGGTAAAATCAAAGGTTGCCGAGTTGTTGGTATAGCAGGCGGAGAAGAAAAATGCCGTTACGCTAAAGAGGTGCTTGGTTTCGATGAGTGTATTGATCACAGAGCTGAAGACTTTGCAGAACAACTGAAAAATGCCTGTGACAAAGGTATCGATGTTTACTTCGAAAACGTAGGTGGCAAAGTATTCGAGGCTGTAATGCCACTTCTGAATACAAATGCGCGTATCCCACTTTGTGGTTTGATTTCTCAGTACAACGCGACAGAGCTGCCTGAAGGTACCGACCATCTTCCATTACTAATGGGTAAGCTCCTGACCAAACGAATCAAGGTGCAAGGCTTCATCATTTTTGATGATTACGGACATCGTTACGGTGAATTTGCGCAAGATATTAATCAATGGTTGGCAGAAGGAAAGATCCAATACCGCGAACATCTAGTACAAGGACTGGATAATGCGCCAGAAGCATTCATCGGTCTGTTGGAAGGTAAGAATTTCGGCAAGCTTGTAGTACAGATTAACGACCCATTATAAAAAGGGATATGTAAATGATTAAACTTCACCACCTCAATCAGTCTCGTTCAAAGCGCATCATTTGGTTACTTGAAGAGCTAGATGTAAATTACGAGATTGTACCCTATGTCCGTGATTCCGTGACCTTCATGGCACCGCCAGAACTAAAAAGTGTTCACCCATTAGGAAAGTCACCTGTTCTTGAAGATAACGGCGAGATTATCATTGAGTCAGGTGCAATGACCGAATATTTGATTGAGAAATACAGTGACGGAGCCTTTGCTCCTGAGCGTGGTACAAAAGCACACACAGAATATTTGCAATGGATGCACTTTGCAGAAAGCTCTGCAATTTTACCTATGCTGCTAAAAATCTTCGTAAGCAAAGAGCCAAATGAAACTCAGTTTTTATCAGGCTATGCCGACAAGGAAGCAATGAATGTACTAGGCTACTTCGAGCAATCCTTAGAAGGCAAAACTTACCTAGTAGAAGAGCGTCTGACTGGCGCTGACATCATGATGTCTTTCATTGTCGAATTGGTTCAAAAGTTTGGTTTAGTTAATCACTTCCCTAATATTGAACGTTATGGGAAACAGCTCGCGACACACCCAGCATTTGCAAAAGCTGAACAACTTGAAGTGAAGTACTCTTAATTACTTCCCCCCTTTCGCCCCTTTGATGACACGTAAAACTTCATTTAAGGGGCGATATTACTAGCATCGCAGACACGCTAACTGGATAGCGCTCCCCCCAGTCAATCGCTTTCGAGAACGCCGATTGTTATGTCAATCAAGCTAATGTAGTAAATTTCTGATTCTAATATAGTTTCGACCATAGTCACCATCTATTGAATTGATAAGCAATATCAGTTTTCTCCCCCAGCTTTTCCGTAATAACCTCCTCTACAGTTTCTAAGGTATTGAACCCTGGAGGGGGAAGAAAAATGACAAACAAGAAATTGACTACAGCAGCAGGCTGCCCTGTCGCACATAACCAAAACGTTATGACTGCAGGTCCTCGTGGCCCTCAACTATTACAAGACGTTTGGTTCCTTGAAAAATTGGCACACTTTGACCGCGAAGTGATCCCTGAGCGTCGTATGCACGCAAAAGGTTCTGGTGCTTACGGTACGTTCACAGTAACGCACGACATCACAAAATACACTCGCGCTAAGATCTTCTCTGACATCGGCAAAAAAACAGAACTATTCGCTCGCTTCACTACTGTAGCTGGTGAGCGCGGTGCAGCAGACGCAGAACGTGACATCCGTGGTTTCGCACTAAAATTCTATACTGAAGAAGGTAACTGGGACTTGGTTGGTAACAACACACCAGTATTCTTCCTACGTGACCCACTAAAATTCCCAGACCTAAACCACGCAGTAAAACGCGACCCTCGCACTAACATGCGTAGCTCTACCAACAACTGGGATTTCTGGACATCACTACCAGAAGCATTCCACCAAGTGACTATCGTAATGAGTGACCGTGGTATCCCAGCTTCTTACCGTCATATGCATGGGTTTGGTAGCCACACATTCAGCTTCATCAACGCAGAAAACGAGCGTTACTGGGTGAAATTCCACTTCAAAACTCAGCAAGGCATCAAGAACCTGACTGACCAAGAAGCAGAAGCGATCGTAGGTAAAGACCGCGAAAGCCATCACCGTGACCTTTACGAAGCGATTGAGCGCCAAGACTTCCCTAAATGGAAGATGTACGTACAGATCATGCCTGAGCTAGAAGCGGATGAAGTCAACTTCAACCCATTCGACCTAACACGTGTATGGTCTCAAAAAGATTACCCACTGATCCCAGTTGGTGAGTTCGAACTGAACCGTAACCCAGAAAACTTCTACGCAGAAGTTGAGCAATCAGCGTTCAACCCAGCTGCAGTCGTACCTGGTATCGGCTTCTCTCCAGATAAAATGCTACAAGGTCGTCTGTTCGCTTACGGCGATGCTCAGCGTTACCGTCTAGGTGTGAACCATCATCAAATCCCAGTGAACGCACCTCGTTGCCCTGTTCACAGCTACCACCGCGATGGCGCAATGCGCGTTGATGGCAACTTTGGTTCAACACTGGGTTACGAGCCAAACTACAAACAAGAATGGGCAGAGCAACCAGATTACTCTGAGCCACCTCTACGCATCAATGGCAACGCTGATCACTACGATCATCGTGTAGACGAAGACTACTTCAGCCAAGCGGGTGACCTATTCCGTCTGATGAGCGAAGAGCAACGTCAAACTCTGTTCGATAACACAGCTCGCGCAATGGACGGTGTGCCAGAGTTCATCCAACAGCGCCACGTTCAACACGCATACCAAGCGGACGAAGCGTACGGCAAAGGTCTTGAAATTGCACTAGGCTTAAACAAGTAAGCGAACGCTGCAATCATTACACTGTGTGATTTAAAGACGAAAAAAAGGAGGTGCTCTACAGCACCTCCTGATTTCAAATCACTAATCCTTAATCACAAGTCACAAAACATGCTCAAGGTGATTCATTATGATTAACTTAGATTTCTTTAAGCTCTTTGATACCAAAGAACTGTTTATCTATTACTGATTCATCAACTACTGATTTTTAGCTACCGCTTTGATCAGTACTGATGTATCCATGCGACCTAAACCATCACGTTGAAGGTCTGCGTATTGCTCATCCACTTTCTTAGTCAGTGGAAGTTCTAGACCCACTCGCTCAGCTTCTTGCAGACAGAAACCTAAGTCTTTGCGCATCCAATCAATAGCGAAGCCAAAATCGAACTTGTCTTCAGCCATCGTATTTGCGCGGTTTTCCATCTGCCAAGAACCTGCAGCGCCATGCTTAAGTGTTTCTACAACTTGAGCAATGTCCAAGCCTGATTTTTGTGCTAGCAACAAAGCTTCACTCAGACCTTGTAAAACGCCTCCAATACAGATTTGGTTTACCATCTTACAGCGTTGACCCTGACCGTTTTCACCCAGTAGCGTCATCTGCTTCGCGTACACATCCATCGCCGGAGACACACGGTCAAAAATGCTTTGTTCACCACCACACATGATGGTTAGAACACCATTTTCTGCGCCCGCTTGACCACCAGAAACTGGCGCATCAATAAAGTGATTACCGTACTTAACACACGCTTCAGCCAGCTCAACCGCTAGGTCTGCAGAAGTGGTCGTGTGATCGACTAGCACTGCGTCCGCTTTCAAGCCGACCAGAATGCCCTCTTCACCGTAAACAACGCTACGAACGTCATCATCATTACCCACACAGGTAAAAACGATGTCACAGCCTTCCGCCGCTTCACGTGGTGTTTCACAAGCTACGCCTTGGTATTCTTCAGCCCATTTGTCGGCTTTCGCTTTTGTGCGGTTGTATACTTTGGTTTCAAAGCCCGCTTTACTTAGGTAACCAGCCATTGGGTATCCCATCACACCCAGACCAATAAATGCTACTCGTTGTTTTTCCATTGCACGCTTCCCTTAGTTCACCTGACTGAAATATTTCGTAACATGCTACTAAAGAATTGAAATCATTACTCGTGATTTCTCTTTCCTCGGTCTCGATGATCCTGCATTGCAGTCCGTTTATTGCGCCTTCTACACCCCTTTACTTGACGATTAGCGTAACAGTCAAAGCACTTACATAGGTTCACTACTGCTTAGCATGGAACATCGCTTGCCCACTCTTGTCCTTGTTCGACCAGAAATTGATGTTGAACTGAGCATCATCGCTCATCTCAATGCGGTGCCAGTACTGCGGTGGACTTGTAGCAAACTGGCCTGCATTAATCACCACCACTACTTCTGCTTCTGTGGCATTTTCATCAGCAAAGCCGTAGTAAGTCACTTGCCCTTCCATGACGCAAAGCTGTCCAAACACTCCCTCAGCGGTATTGTGATGAGTCAGTAGCGCTGGTGGCACATTGTCTTTAGTGAAGAAAGGCGTTGAACGTTGAACAGTCCAGTCTTTAGGAATTCTTAGATGCGACATAATGATACCCTCTCTAATTACAATTCTTTTCGTTAAAATCGGTTAAGCCTGAGCGGCTTGAGACAACTCTCGAAGCAATGGAAATGCTTGCGTAACTTGTTCTCCCGTCACGACGAAGCCCATGAGTCGGCTATTTTCATCTTCTGCTTTCGCGGCAATGCCAGTTTGAGAAATCTGCACGCTCCAGTTCGTCACCGAACTAAAATCGCCTGCCAATTGAATTGGGTAGCTCGGCGTTTTGACCTTTACCATCATAGGCGGTAGTTTCAACTCTGCTTCTTGCCCCAGTAGTTGTTTGCCCAAAGCATTGGCACTTAGCACGATCGGTTGGAGGTACGGCATCATTCGACCTTGGATCTCAGCACAATCGCCTAATGCGAACACATTGGCTGCTGATGTCTGTAATCGAGCGTCCACCTCGATGCCTTTATTGACACTCAACCCACAAGCCTTCGCTAACCAAGTGTTTGCACGTAAACCCGCCGCTGAAATCACTACATCGGCTTCGATTTCCTTACCTTTGCTCAAGCTTGCCACCAGCGAATCATCCGAGTGATTGATCGCGACAACTCCAGTCTCTAAGGCAAGTTGAATACCTTGCTGCTTAAGTTGATTCTCCAGCGGCAATGCAACAAATTCAGGAATCAAGTTAGCGAGCAAACGGGGATTTGGCTCAACCACCGTAACGGCTTTACCACTGGTTGCGAGATCCATGGCGATCTCGACGCCGATCAAACCACCACCCATTACTAGAATTCGTTCCGCCCGGCTAATTTGCTCTTCCGCTAATTGATATTCTTGTAGCGAGTTCAGCGTTATCACCTCAGGTGCTGCATCGCCAGATATTGGCGGCACAAAGGCTTTCGCGCCTGTCGCAAACACCAGTTTGGAGTAAGAATAGGTTTGGCCGTTGGCTACCACTTGCTGGGCTTGCACGTCGACATGCTCAATCATGGTATGGGCGAACAGTTCGATGTTGTGTTCCTGTGCGAACGCCTCACCACTTTTAACCACTAAGTCTTGGGCGGTTTGCTTGTTGCTGAATACATGACTCAAATCAGGCTTGTTGTATTCCGCGCCGTCATCAGCAGTAAACACTTGCAGCGGAATATGTGCGTCCATTCGACGCACTGTTTTCACCAATTGGTAAGCCGCAAAGCCGCTACCAATAATCACAATAGGTGCTTGCATATTCCCTCCTAACCGTTGTATTCAACGAAAACGTCTTTACCTAAATGGCATTCTGGGCACAAGAAGTAATCTGGCACTTCCGACCAAGCTGTACCCGGTTCAACACCTTGGTTAGGCTCGCCTTTAGCTGGGTCGTATACCCAATTACAAACCGTACAAACCATGCATTGACAATCTGCGGGATGCGCCTCAGTACTAGGGTTGCTAGGAGCAGCATCTACTACCGCTTGTGTTGTCACTGGCGCAACGGGTTGTGATTGAACTTGTGGTACAGATGCAGTAATCGCAGGAGAAATAACAGGACTTGTCAGGTCATGCTTTGCCCACAATTTTGCGATGTTCTGACCATGTTCGCGACATTCACGCATCGCTTTACCATCTGGTCGCCATTTGGTTTTCAAGCTCACTGCGGTTTCAAAACCTGCGTCAGTCAATCGAGCATGGATACGATCCACCGCGCCACCATTCCACCCGTAGCTACCGAATGCAGCGGCCTTTTTCGCTTTAAAGCGCAGACCGGTAATTTCTTCTAGCATGCCAGCGATCTTCGGCATCATGACGTTGTTCATGGTAGACGAACCAACCAAGATGCCTTTTGAGCGGAATACATTGGCGAGAATTTCATTCTTATCATGCTTAGAGACATTAAAGACTTTGACCGCCACACTAGGGTCGACATCGTGAATGCCTTGCGCGATTGCATCGGCCATCATTCGGGTGTTGTTTGACATAGAATCGTAGAAAATCGTAATGCGATCTTCTTGATAATTGTCTGCCCACGCTAAGTATTGCTCGATGATTTGAACCGGATTATCGCGCCATACAATACCGTGTGACGTTGCGATCATGTCAACAGGCAAATTAAAGCTCAGCACTTCTTTGATTTTAGCGGTTACCAAGCTGCTGAATGGCGTTAGGATGTTTGAGTAGTAACGCAAACACTGTTCCATCAACTCATTTTGATCCACTTCATCATTGAACAAACGTTCATCGCAGTAGTGCTGACCAAATGCGTCGTTACTGAATAACACTGCATCGCCAGTTAGGTAAGTCATCATGCTGTCTGGCCAATGCAGCATCGGCGCTTCCACGAACACCAATTGCTTACCGTTGCCAATATCAATGCTGTCGCCTGTTTTTACGGTTTTGAAGTTCCACTCAGGATGGTGGTGATGACCCACAATCGAATCAATCGCCGCTTCTGTACAGTAAATTGGCGTGTTCGGAATCTTCTCCATCAATGCCGACAATGCACCTGAGTGATCTTCTTCTGCATGGTTTACCACGATAAAGTCGATAGACTTAAGGTCGATTTCCATCTCTAAATTTTGGATGAATTGTTGACTGAATCGATGATCGACCGTATCAATCAATACGGTTTTCTCTTCACGAATTAGATAACTGTTGTAGCTGGTACCTTTTGTCATTTTGTATTCTGTACCGTGGAAGTCTTGAACTTCCCAATCGCGTTGACCTACCCAGTGGATGTTGTTTTTTACGTGAATTGTCATAATTACTACCTTGAATGACGGGATAAACAAAAATAATTTCTTCTTGTATTGCACTGGGCATGCCAACTTTTTATTACTATATATTTCAATATCTTAATTAAAATCCAACTTTGATAAGTGTCATTTGGACACAGTTGAAAATTGTCATTAAGACACTACAATAGTCATATTGACACAATCGGTATTGGCTATGACTTCTTTAATCGCGCAATGGCTACACATCACGCAAGACCTTAACTCGGCGCTCACTCAACAGGCTCGCTTCGATACGTTATTAACGGCGATTCGAGATGTATTGAAGTGTGACTCTTCAGCCCTTCTTTTGTATGAAGACCAGCACTTTAAACCTTTAGCGATCAATGGATTGGCGAAAGAGGTCCTTGGACGCCGTTTCTCTATTGAGCAACACCCAAGATTAGAAGCCATTGCCCGAGCAGGCGATATCGTGCGCTTTCCCTCCGACAGCGACTTACCTGATCCATACGATGGCTTGATTCCAAACCACGATGACAAACTGCATGTCCATTCCTGCATTGGTTTACCTCTGCTGATCGACGATCAACTGATTGGTGCCATTACGATTGACGCCTTCGACCCCAACCAATTTGATGGGCTACGCAACCAAGAGTTACGGTTTGTCAGCGCGTTGGCAGCAGGTGGCTTGCACACTGCACTTCTGCTAGAGCAACTAGAAACTCAAGCGAGCCTGCCACGTGACTCTTACGCTGAGAAACGCACGTTGAGTAACGAAATCATTGGCAACTCTCAGGGCATGAGGAATCTTCAAGAGCAGATTGATGCCGTCGCCGATACGGAATTGTCTGTGTTGGTCATGGGAGAAACAGGCGTAGGTAAAGAGTTGGTTGCCAGCGCTATTCACCATCGTTCTAGCCGATCGAACAATACTTTGGTTTACCTCAACTGTGCGGCGCTGCCAGAATCAGTCGCGGAAAGCGAGTTGTTCGGCCATATCAAAGGCGCATTCACAGGCGCAATCAGCAATCGTAAGGGTAAGTTTGAACAAGCCGATGGCGGCACACTGTTTTTAGATGAAGTCGGCGAACTGTCGTTAGAACTGCAAGCTAAGTTACTTCGAGCTCTACAATACGGCGACATTCAACGTGTGGGTGATGACCGCCATATTCGAGTCAATACACGCATTGTCGCCGCCACCAACCGTATATTGCATGAAGAAGTGACTGCTGGTCGCTTCCGAGCCGACTTATATCACCGCCTAAGCGTCTTCCCGCTTCATGTTCCACCTCTTCGTGAACGTGAAGACGATGTGGTGTTACTCGCAGGCTTTTTTGCCGAACGTTTAAGAAGCAAATTGGGATTGAACAGCATTCGTTTGTCCCCCACTTTGGTGCAGGCACTCAAAGACTATTCATGGCCAGGCAACGTGCGAGAGCTTGAACATGTCATTAAACGTGCTGGTGTTTTGGCAAAAGCGCGTACCCACGCCATGGACATTGAGCTAGTTGAGCAAGATTTTGACATCCGAACGCCGAATCAGAACATCAAGAACGTTGAAGAAACGGAACAAAAATCTCGGCTTGAGCTACCAGAAGGCGGATTAAAGCCTGCCACAGACGCCTTCCAAAAAGCGATGATTGTTCGAGTTCTGGAAGAGAACCAAGGTAACTGGGCAGCAACGGCACGTCAGCTTGAATTAGATAACGGCAATTTGCACCGATTAGCAAAACGGCTAGGGATAAAATAGACACTAACGAATATCACCTAATATGGCATATTCATCGCCAAATAAAGAGCCGATGCCCAACCGCTCACTCAGCCCACTATAAGTAGTGAGCTGAGTGCTCAGATAGAATAGCCACCTAAGTTTGACGGTATTTTCTTCTAAATTTTATTGTCTTGAACCACCTCACAGATTTAATAAGCCTTAACAATAAACACAATAATAGTTAAGGTATTTTTATGAGCCAGATCTAATAAAATTAAATATATAGTATTTATTTTAAGAATCTAAACTTTCAAAGTTCATCATAATAAATACAACCTCTATGTATACACTTTACCTTCAAAAAACATCAAAATATAATCCCTTCGATAAAAACAATTAAATGAATTTAACTGTATAAAAGTGAGGAGAATAAAATATGGGGTATGGGGCGACAGTATATTCATTAGATACTGAAAAGGTTTTTAACGTACTAAAGAATGAGCGTAATCCAGAGCTAGAAAAAGCCATCATGGAAAGGTGTCAAGACTCCTTTAAAGTGATTAATGAAATGCTGGAAAGTAGTGGCGAAAGCATCCGAGCTGAAGAGCTTCTTATGCAGATGCTGTCTGAAGAGATAAAATACAGTCACTTGGGTTACGCCTATGCTTACTTGCTTGAAGCTATATGTAAGATCACTGGTTATTACTTATCCAATAACTCTTGGTATCCTTGCGATGTAAACGATTTCTGCGATATTCCATTCACTAATACCGATTATCCCATAAAATTCCCACTCCCTGACGATTTCCCTGTTGTTTTTATGATAAAAAATCAAGATATTCACCAAGATAACGTTGACTTCGGAGGCTTATCAGAGCAACAAATATCTGAAGTCAAGAGCTGGTACACTCATGCAGTCGTAAACAATCGTGACTTGGTATTATTTTATTATTAATTTTAACTATTAATAAATTATCCAATAGTTAAAATAACAATAGAATATTAATAAAACTCTAGCTTATATTAAGATAGAGTTTTATCTATTTAACTGAAATTTTTATAATTTTAAAAATATTATATTTCACACCTAATTTATAGACTCTGTGTATAGTGTGTTCAGAGGCAATGTGAACTCATAGGATCAAAATCAAGTTCTAATTTTTAGAAGAAAAAACGATCTGCTTGTGTCAAAATGCGCCATCCCAACCAAAAAGTCTTAATGTAATGAACTACCAAGCTGCTATTTTTGATATGGATGGTTTGCTCCTTGATACTGAGCGCGTCTGTATGCATATTTTCCAAGAAGCATGTGAAACCCAGAACCTACCCTTCTATAAAGATGTTTACCTTTCAATCATTGGTCGCAATGCAGCGGGCATTGAAGTGATTTTTCGTAAAGCTTATGGGGATGATCTTGACCGCTTACACCAAGAGTGGCGCGACCGTTACGACGCTGTGGTTAAGCACCAAGCGATACCGGTAAAAGAAGGGGTGATTGAGCTGCTTGAGTGGTTGAAAGGCCAAGGGTTGCCAATTGCAGTCGCCACTTCTACAGCAAAAGAAGTGGCACAGAAGAAGTTGGAGTTAGCGGGCCTAAGCAAGTATTTCGACAACTTAACGACAGGCTGTGAAGTGTCACACGGCAAACCTGATCCAGAGATCTACCTGCTTGCAGCAAGTCGTCTAAGCGTAGATCCAACCAAATGTCTCGCTTTTGAAGATTCAAATAATGGCGTACGTGCTGCGGTAGCAGCGAACATGATCACTTATCAAATTCCTGATTTGGTTGAGCCTTGCAACGAAATAAGACAATTAGGCCATACTGTCGCACCTTCACTGCATGATGTGTTGCACACGTTAAAGCAAACTCGCTAGGTTTACTTGTCGTCTGTTCTCTAGAAGCTCAGCAATTTAGCTGAGCTTCTTTCTTGAAACCTCTCCAATACCGTAAAACCAAACAATTCTGCCACCCGTTTAGAGAGATTATTTTCACCTTAACTCTGGCTAATCACGACTTTTGATTTAACTCACGCAATCGCATGAAATAAGGCATTTGAGTGATCAAATAGCGGAACTGACCAGTACAAGCTTGCAACAAAACGTCAATATACCGATTGAAGCACGTTTTTGGAGTGAAAATTGGCTGATAATGAGAACTATTGGATAAGATCAATCCAAGTCAGCCTAAAATACAAAATGGAGAGTGTTATATGTCTTTACGTTTATTAGCAACAACCTTCGCATTAGTAGGAATGAGCTTTGGTGCCCAAGCCAGTGCCGAGTGTGAAGTGTCATTAGATGCTAACGATATGATGCAGTTTTCTACTAAAACATTGAGCGTACCAGCCACTTGTAAAGAGGTAAAACTAACGCTGAATCACACAGGTAAGATGCCAGCGCAATCGATGGGTCACAACGTGGTCATCTCTGACACAGCCAACCTACAAGCAGTCGGTACTGATGGCATGGCAGCTGGAGCAGAAAATAACTACGTAAAACCAAATGATGATCGCGTCTACGCTCACACAAAAGTAATTGGTGGCGGTGAAAGCACCAGCATTACGTTCAGTACTGAGAAAATGAAAGCCGGCGGTGACTATTCATTCTTCTGTTCGTTCCCGGGTCACTGGGCAATCATGCAGGGTAAATTTGAGCTAAAATAAAAGCTTTAGCCAAGCCAAAAGAAGACTCATTATAGGGAAGCCAAGGCTTCCCTTTTTGATAGATAAAATAGCAATTGAGAAAGGTCTAACACGTCTGGAAACGTGACCAAGAAACATAGCAAGTATGAAACCCTTGCTCCATTGAGATTAAGTTCTTTTGCGAAAAGTTATGGTTAAAAATCAGATTTTTATTTTGCCTTTCCGAAACACAACTAAATGATAAAAGTCATTCAATACCATGTAACTCTTTCCAGTTTTCTGGATGAACCACATAGCCGAACAGAGCATGCCCACCATAAACCAATTCAGTCCCTTCCGGTATCCACAGCATCTGACCTGGGTGCACAAAATGTGTTTCACCATTTGCGGTCAGCTCGAAACAGCCTTCAATCACGAAAATAACCTCATCATAAAGCACTGTCCAAGCCACTTTAGCGCCTTCCCATTTAGCAAAGCCTACGCCTATGTTTGGTGAAATTTCTGGGCTTAACGCCCTGGCAACATACGCCATTCCTGGCGTATCACCACGAACATTGAAATCTAGACTTTTACTATCAACAAGTTTGACTGGCTTCATAATTCACTCCGGCTTTGCCATTTTGCTAATTGGATACGCGTTTTTACTCCCAAACCTAAAAAAGGCTCTGGCGGATTCAAACAAGGCATTCCTGTCACTTGCTGTATGTCATCCAATGATTTAGATGTCGCACCAACGACATAGTCAGCTAACAGTGTTCCAGAAATGGTTCCCCACGCAGCACCAACACCATTGTCACAAGCGCTGGCATAAACACCTTCATCTAATTGACCGAAAAAGTTAGTAAAGTTACGAGAGATTGCATACACCCCACCCCATGTGTGAGTAAATGGTACGTCGGCCAGCTCGGGATAACGCGCCAGAAAGACCTGACGATGATCGTCGCGAATTTGTTCTCTGACTTTATCGTTCATGCTTGAGCCATATTTCGGCACGTGTTTGTAAGTATTGCGGATCAAAATACGTCGATCGGCGGTCATACGTAACGTCGTTCCCGCATGATCAGCTGGAGTTAACCCCCAATTCAGCTCACCTCCGTATCGTTGCATTTCTGCGTCGGTTAATGGACGCGTCCAGCTTGCAAACGTCATCACTGGAAGTAGTCTGTTTTTAAGATAACCAAACTCCCGAGTAAAAATGCTGGTCCCAAGCAGCAGTTCAGGGGTTTCAACAGAGCCACTATCTCCATGTAATACCCAGCAACCGTTTTCTTTACTGAGCTTGCGGATTGGCGAGTTCTCTAACACCTCGACGTTCTCTGGAAGGCTTTCCCCTAGCCCACGCACCAAAGCAGCAGGTTGCATTAAATAACCACCTGGCGTGTAAATTGCGCGGCTGTAGTAGTTGGTTCCCAAGACTTTCGCCAGCTCACTGCCATTAACATGGAAGTATGGTTCGCCAAGGTCTTTCATTAGGTGCTCAAAGTGATCGAGATACGCTTCACCGCGCGCCCCTACGGCTCCTTGATATTTGCCCTTTGCTGACCATTGACAAGAAATACTGTGCTTCGACACTAAAGTGTTTAGCTGAGCAATCGCAGAACGGTTGAGCGACAATAACTTTTGTTTGTGCTCAGGGTCGGGATGCTCAAGTGAAAACTTATGAGGCAAATCGATAACAAAGCCCGAATTTCTTCCTGAAGCCCCTTGGCCGATACGTTGCGCATCAATCAGTATAATTCGTGCATTAGGCATAAGTTCAGCTAAACGTCTTGCCATAGCTAGGCCTGCGAAACCGGCACCTAACACGGCATAGTCAGCACTTTGTTTACCTTTTAACGCCGATTTTTCTGGAATACTTGGCAACGCATGGTACCAACCACACGTCACGTCATCATTGGGTAAATGAATCATCTTTTTTCTCCGCTACGCTGCTGACAGTTTCAATGACAATTGATCTAGCCAAGGGCCGCGTAATGACTGTACTTTTCTTCCTAGCAACGCAAAACCGAGCATTGCTCCTTCTGGTGAATAAAACGCAGCGGTCAATTCATCTGCTTGGGTCTCGATGTACCATTGTCCCTGTTCTTCAGCGGCTACCGGGAAAATCGTGAGTGGAAGAATCGGCGTTTTTACAATCACTGGAGTTGGTGTTAACGAGATAGGGGCGACATCGCCTAGCAAGCTTTTCGCTACAGAAGGGATCATTTGATTAATCGGTGCAATATAGGGCTGCCAACCTTGCTCAGTTTCAACACAATCACCTAGCGAGTAAATATTCTCATCACTCGTCTGGCCGAATTGATTCACTTTAATGCCGCGGCCCACTTCGAGCCCTGCTTGCTCAGCCAGAGAAACATTTGGCTTGAGTCCAACCGCGCTCAGCACTAGATCTGCTTCAATCTGCTTGCCACTGTTTAGATGTAAAACCGCACTAGATTCCGACCTTGGTTCGATTCTGGTGATACTGTCTTGTAGAGCCCATTGCACGCCTCGATCGGCAAGTGCGCTTTGTAATGATTCACCCAACTGTTGCGGGATCAAACGCTCCATTGGCCATTGACCCAACCCGATAACTGTTACTTCATAACCGCTTTCGATCAGATCATTTGCGAACTCACAGCCAATTAAGCCATCACCTAGGATCGCGATGCGCTTTTTGTCTTGCAGCTCCGCTCTGAAACGGCGGTAATCAACTAAGTCGTTCACACTCATGACCCAAGAGCGATCGCCCTCAATTGGGATTTCAATCGGTGATGCACCTGTTGCCAGTACCAAGCGGCTGTAGGCGTATTTACCGATGGAGGTATGTAACGTTGAATTGGCACGATCGATCTGTTCAACACGGGTATGCGGGTAAACTCGGATATTGAGACGGCTTTCCCACTCCAACGCGCTCTCACTTTGTAGCGCGTCGCCGTCTTTATTCATGACCAGTGCATTAGACAATGCTGGTTTGCTGTACAAAGCGCCATCATCAGCGGTAAAGACAGTGATCGGAACCGTCTCAGATTGCGCTCTAAGTGCCGCCGCCAACTGGTAACCACTGTGGCCACTACCGATGATAACGATAGGGTCATTTGAGAATACAGGTTGAGTAACTTCAGATGGAAGAGGCTGAGCCGTATTTGGCTGAACAGACGCTTCTACCGATACCGAAGACACTGCCGCGACCTCTTCTACTGGCGCATTGTCGGTAATTTCGATCATTTCAAAATCGGCCTTACCCACTAAACAGTCAGGACATAACCAGTCATCCGGTACATCTTCCCATGCTGTTCCTGGTGCAATTCCATCGGATGGCCAACCTTGTGCTTCATCATAGATTAAGCCGCAAATAATACAGAGCCACTTTCTCATCACTTATACTCCAACTACCTTGTTCAGAATTTCCGTGTTTACAAACCGCTGTCAGATTTGTTGTGATTCCATCAACCTCGCCCTAGCTTGTGGTCTGAAATCCAAGCCGGTACGAGGTGATGAAAATACAGTTACACGGTGGCTATACGTTGCTGTCTTGCTGCAAACGAATGGCAATATTGCGTGTCTGGACGTAGCTATAAATCGCTTCTTGTCCTTTTTCTCGCCCAAACCCGGACAAGCCCACGCCACCAAATGGTGTTTCGATGCCACCAGCAAACCATTCATTGATGAACACTTGTCCACCACGCAGTTGCTGTGCCACACGCAATGTTTGGTTTAGGCTTTCACCAAAGACACCAGCGACCAGGCCAAAATCGGTGCCATTCGCGATTTCAACGGCCTCTTGCTCGGTTTCAAACGGTGTAATTACCAGTACAGGGCCAAACACTTCTTCTTGAGCAATACGCATATCTGGTGAGGCTTCAATCACCGTCGGTGCCACAAAGTAACCTGACAAATCAGGGGCGTACCCACCCGTTAGGATGTTCGCGCCGTCGGCTTTTGCTTGTTCTATCATTTCAAGCACGCGTGCTTGTTGATCAGCCGATACCAACGGTGTGATGTCCGGCTGGCTTTCGCCTTGACCAATAGTTAGGCTTTTTGCCATTTCCACTACCGCCGCTTTTACTTCTTCATAACGCTCTTTTTGAATTAGCAAACGAGACATTGCCGAACAAACTTGACCAGCGTTAAAGAAAATACCGACTTGAACGCTTTGTAAAAGCGTTTCGAGGTTCGCATCTTTCAGCGCGATAGCAGCCGATTTACCACCCAGCTCCATCACAGATGGTGTGGCGCGTTGCGCTGAATCTTTCAGTATGCGTTGGCCGGTCGGCACAGAACCTGTAAAGACAATTTGATCGACCTCTTGATGCTGCACCAAATGACTGCCAACGACTGAGCCTTTGCCACATAGCAAGTTAATCGTGCCTTTTGGGAAGCCCGCTTTTTCAATCGCTTTAATCAACAACGTCATAGCGAGTGGGGAAATCTCTGGCGATTTGATCACCACTGCGTTACCAGCAGCTAATGCAGGTGCTAATGAGCGTGCACAAATAGAAACTGGGAAATTCCACGGCACAATCTGCACTGACACACCAAACGGCACATATTGGGTGAAATCGACATAATCTTTACCCAACGGAATTGACGTGCCTTCCAGCTTGTCGGCCATGCCAGCGTAGTATTCGAAGTAACGTGCCGATTCTAAAAACTCATCTTTGGCATCTTGCAAAGATTTCCCATTTTCACGGCAGGCAACTAACCCACCTTCATCAACCATTTCACGAATAGCCGCGGAGGCTTTTAACATCCACTCGGTTCTGACGGCTGGACGAACGTCCGAAAGAAGACCTTGCTTGACCACTCGACGTGCCGCTGCCATTGCGCGGTCGGCATCGGTGATAGTGGCTTCTGCAACCGTCGCATACGCTTCGGCTGTGCCAGGGTTCATGACGGTCAGCGCTTGCTCTGAATCGCACCACTCACCATCAATATAATTAAGGTAATGCATCATATTACTGCTCCAGTGCCGCTTTCACTTGCTTTGCCAACCAGGTTTGAAAGAAATGCGTCGGAACATCCATTTCTGGTGAGAACACACCACCACCAAAGCCAGGTGAGTAACGACCTTCCTGCATGCCCTCGACCGCTCCAATATCTTCGCCGAATACGACTCGCCATGACTCAACGGTAGCAGTACGGCACGCAGCGAACTCATCTTTCGTTGCTTCATCACCCACATAGAAAACACGTAGGTGCTCAACACTCTTATTCGCAGTGATTGGTTCAATCATCATCGCAAAGGCATGATCGGCTTGAATACCAAGCAACACGTTTGGAAAGAGTGCAACGTATTCTGCATGACGCAGTTTATCTTCTGGCCAGCTTGGAAATTTAGGTAAGTGTGTTCCTGCAGTATCAGAGAGGTTGTATGCGAGACTACCTTGGCCAGAAAAACGCTCTGCAAACATGATGTTGTAGTGATCCTCTAGGCGAGAATAACTGTTCAAACTCGGATGCACCCAAGGTAAGTGGTAAGCTTCACAGTAGTTTTCTACGGCAAGCTTCCAGTTACTTTTCACTTCTATCTCTAAGTTGCCACCCATGTTCACGCGGCGAAGAAGCCCTAATCCTTCTTCACCTAAGAATTGCTGCCAACGTTGCTCTAGCGGCGCGATATGGTCTTCAAAGCTTTCTGCATTGCCCGATAAGTTGACGAATACCATGTCCATCCAAACGGCTGAACGAAGTGGCTTAAGGCCGTGCTTTTCACACTTAAATCGATCATCTTTGTGTTTTGCGATACCACCAATGTGTGGTGTGCCTTTTAGATTGCCGTCAAGATCGTACGTCCATGAATGGTAAGGACAGCGAATCATTCCTTGAACTTCGCCTGCCTCATGAACCAGCTTCATACCACGATGACTACATACGTTGTGGAAAACTTGGACTTCACCTTGGCGATTTCTCATCATGAGTAGTGGAAGATTCATGAAATCAAGTGGCATCACATAACCATTTTTAAGCAGGTCTGATGCAAAACCAATACATACCCAAGTGTTACCAAACACCTGATCACGCTCAAAAGTAAAATACTCTTCGCTGGTGTAGGCCTGATTCGGCATTCCTGTTGCTTCACTGATTGGGTTCAGTACATTATCAACAAGTTCAACAGGAATAATGGTTTGGTTGACATTGCTCATATTCATATCTCCGAGAGTCGAGTTGCATCCAGTGCGTACAACATCGTGTTGTGTTAGTGGAGATGATTTTGATTAACAACTCGGCAACAAACAAACGACTTTTTCGCCGGGCTTGGATGAGTTTTTGTCATTCATGCATTGATCTCGAACAAAAAAATAACCTTTTAATTAACAATGATCTTCTTGTCATGATTAATACTCATTAACCGATGAGTATTAATCAGTTGAAACACAAAAGCCCTCTCTCTACTCTCTTTCAAAAATTAACAATAACGCAACAAACAATAACGCTAAAACAAACGCACTGTGAGGGATGCCTATGAGAGCAACATCTGGGATATTGAAAGGACTCAATCCGACTGTGACTATCGCATCAAAGATCGTCGTTATCGGTTTTGTACTTTTCTGCGCCATTCTCGCCAACCAAGCGGGCCAATACTTCGAAACGATTTCCGGCATTTTGCTGCAGAATATGAAGTGGTTTTACATCGGACTTGTTTCACTCGTTGTCGGTTTTCTTCTTTACCTTATGGTTAGTCGATATGGGCATATTCGTTTGAGTAAAGATGACGAAAAACCAGAGTTTAGTTATTTGTCTTGGGTATCCATGCTTTTTTCCGGAGGCATGGGGATAGGCTTAATTTTCTGGTCGGTCGCCGAACCGATGTGGCATTACGCTGACAACCCATTTACTCAAGGCCTGACCAATGAAGCCGCAACAACATCAATGAAACTGACATTCTTTCACTGGGGTCTACATCCTTGGTCTGTCTTTATCATTGTTGCACTCGCATTAGCTTACTTTTCCTACCGTAAAGATCTGCCTTTTACCCTACGCTCTATCTTGTACCCTTTGATTGGTGATCGTATTTATGGGCCTATCGGACACACGGTTGATATCCTAACAGTCGCGGTGACTGCTTTCGGTATCTCTCAAACCTTGGGGATGGGAGTTATCCAAATAAACTCTGGTTTGAATCAAGCCTTTGGTCTAGACATCAGTTTGGGGATTCAACTCTTTATTATCGTTTCCCTTTGTACTTGTGCGGTTGCGTCGGTGCTATCTGGTGTAGGGAAAGGTATTCGCCGTTTATCAGAATGGAACATGCTGCTTTCACTCGCACTCGTGCTGGTCGTACTTTATATTGGCCCAACTCGCTATATCTTAAATACGCTACTTGAAAGCACGGGGCTTTATGCACAAAACATTGTCGGTATGAGCTTATGGAGCGATGCACAGAATGACTCTGGCTGGCAAAACTGGTGGACGGCTTATTACTGGCCTTGGTGGATGACTTGGGCGCCTTTCGTTGGCATGTTTGTGGCTCGTATCTCTAAAGGACGCACAATACGTGAGCTTATCGGCGGTGCTCTCATCTTACCCACGCTGATCACGTTCTTATGGATTTCAGTATTTGGTGGTGCAGCGTTGAAGGTAGAGCAAGACGCTCGTGTTGCTCATCAAGAGCAAGTCACTGCGGCACAAGAAACCAAACAAACACCACCTGCGGATTTTTCTGGCGGCCCGATTCTTGAAGCGACTAAAGCCGATACGACACGCGCTTTGTTTACGCTATTCGACAATCTAGATACAGGTATGTTTGGTAAACTACTTAGCGTGCTTGCGTGTCTATTACTCGGTACTTATTTCATTACCTCCGCAGACTCGGGTACCTTGGTTCTATGTACCCTCGATGCCGCTGGGCACAGTGAGCCTCCTACCTCTATACGCGTATTGTGGGGGATCATGATCGCCGCCATTGCGGGAGTACTTCTATACGCTGGAGGGTTAAAAGCAATGCAAACGGCCTCCATTATTGCCGGTTTCCCTATCGCCATTTTTATCGCAGTGATGAGCTTAACGCTGTTTCATAGTATTCGACGCGAACCTAAGCCATGGGCAATGCTGCCTGAGCATGTTCACCCAGAGCAAGAGAAACTTGATGGTCCTGTTGAACCGCTTGTTGAAAGCAAAACAGTGGTTTCCGAGCCTATCGCTTCAACATCCTCACTAAAAGATGATTCCACACTCAATCAGGGACCAGTACTAAGTTAGTGCGTCGTTTCATCAATCAATTAAAACAAAGCGGGAACTGGTACTCCCGCTTTTTAACATGACCAAACTCTGTTATTTTCTCTGCTTATTGATTTAGGCTAAACCTCGATCACCCACCTCATCTGGCAACTGTTGCAAAAGCCACTCTCTAAAACGCTTGACGCTTGCTGGGATTAAACCTCTATTTTTAGGTTCAAGCATAGAGAAATTGGAAGGTGTTGAAAGCACGTGTTCGACTGGCCTAACTAAAGCACCGCTTTGTAAATAGTCGTCCACTAATGACCCCCAGGCTAACGCGATTCCCTGACCATTAATTGCCGCTTGTAACAGCATTGGATAGTTATTGATGTTCATGCGATTACGAGGCGAAATATTTGGCAATCCTACACTCGCAAACCACTGCTCCCAATTCACCCAATCTCTTTGAGACTCTTCCAGATAGAGTAACGTTTTATTGAAGATTTCTTCTGGCTTACTAGGCTGGCCGATTTTCTCTAAATAAAGCGGGCTACACACAGGGAATACTTCTTCTGAAAATAGCGTTGTCACATCCATTTCCGCAGGTGGAGTGCGACAATAAAACAAGGCGAGATCGCAATCTAATCGGCGTAAGTCCAACACATTATCTGAGGCCAATATTCTTATATCGATGTCATCATGTTCATTTTGAAATTGAGCAACCTTAGGCAACAACCACAAGGCTGCCATTGCATTTGTCGTCGCAACCGTGATCTTTTGTTCGCCCTGCCACTTCTTCACTTCACCCGTGATTTGAGCAATATCGAGCAAAGATTGGCTGACAGCTTGATAATATTGAAGACCTGTAGGCGTTAAATTAATGCTTCGATTGGCTCGCGTGAACATAGCCTTGCCTAAGTATTCTTCTAATTGTCTAATTTGGCGACTGATAGCACCTTGGGTCACGTTTAGCTCGTCAGCGGCTAACGTAAAACTCAAGTGCCGCGCCGACGCTTCAAACGCAACGAGGCTATTTAAAGGAGGGAGGGGTTTGATTTTCATGTATCTTCCAGTAAGGCAGTATTGTAATTATTTTTATTCCCGGCAATCTTATGTTGCACGTGGATAATGCCATTCTGGACAACACCTCAAAAACGACAATTTATAACTGATAAAAAATAGAGATGAATCATAAATTGTTGTGAGAGAGACTGCCGTATACAGTTTCGTGGCTACAACGAGCACAAAAAGAGGAGCAGTTACTCCTCTTTTGCCTAGCCTTTTGCTCACTTTCTTCGAGTTAGCCCATCTACCCTATTGCCAGTTTAGTACTCGCGTAACGCGCTTTTTTCTTTCTTGGACTGGCTAAGAAGTACGCTAATGTAAGAGGCCCTAATCGTCCCATAAACATCATGAAGATGATCACTAACTCACCCGGTTCGGACAAACTGCCCGTTAAGCCTCGCGACAAACCAACCGTACCCAGTGCCGAGACCGCTTCGAACATAATATCTAACATAGACGCTTTCTCTGTCAGTAACAGCGTGAATATGGCAAACCAAGTCACGCCCACCGAGATCAGAGTCAGCGCCAATGCCTTGCTGATGGTCTCTTTGGGAATCTTGCGTTGAAAGGCATAGGTTGCTTCATCGCGACGCAAATAGCTGTAAGTCGCCAAGACTAACACTATAAATGTCACAACTTTAATGCCACTTGCCGTACTCAATGATCCACCGCCGATAAACATCAACACCAGAATGATCGCCGTTGTGGCATCTTCCAACTGATCGATAGCTAAAGTGTTGAACCCTGCCGTTCTTGGCGTCACCGCTTGAAACCACGATGCCCACCATTTCCCTGCTTCGCTCAAAGGGCCAAGCGTGTTGGGGTTATCATATTCAATCAGGTAAATGGCGATAAGTGCCACCACGTTAATGATCACCGTGCCTAAGATCATCATTCGACTGTAAACGGTGAGTCGGTGCCAACGGCGATTGCGTTTTAAGTCAATCCAAACCGAGAAGCCTAAACCACCAATAATGAACAAACTGGTAATGGTGAAGTTAACGACCGGGTCGTCCACGTAAGGCATTAAGCTATCGGCACTCAACGCAAAACCTGCATTGTTAAACGCACTGATGGTGTAGAAGAAACCATGGAACAAACTGGTTTTCCAACCCAGCTCTTCACTCCAATAAACGCTCAAAATAGTGAAACCAATAAGTTCAACGAGCAGAGCGAACATCAATACAGATTTAGCAGTGGCAATGAGTGTCGATGAGTCAGTTTGGTTGAACGCCTCTCTCGCGACGGCTCGCTCCAAAAAGCCAATTTTTCCGCCCAGAGCCAGCAAGGTCACGATGGCAAACGTCATTAAACCTAGGCCACCACATTGAATCAGGAAAGCAATAACCACTTGCCCAAAAGGCGTAAACGCCGTGCCCGTGTCCACCACAACTAATCCCGTCACCGTAATGGCCGATGTTGCTGTAAACAGGCTTTGAATCCAAGTGATGGGCTCTGTGGTGGCAATCGGCAGTTTGAGTAAGACCGTGCCGAGCATGATCAAGCACGCAAAGCTGAGGCTAAGTATTAATGGCGGTGCGCCCAACAATTTTTTGCCCGCTTTGGGTTTTCGCTCGATGGGGATAATAGAGGGATGCCACAAAACCATGTTACACCAACCTTGGAGCGACGTATTTCAGCTCAGCGCGACTACCACAAAGCAACAGCGTGTCGAACTCATTAAGCACAAACTCATCATTGATATTGGTGTAGACGGCTTCTTCGCGCTTCACCAAGATAGGCTGAATGTTGTAACTGCCTCGGCTGATCAACTTAGAAAGCGGCATATCGTGCAGATTGGATTTAACGTGGATTTCCACCACATACAAACCATGACCCATTTCCAAATAGTTGTTCACCATCGGATAGTTGAGTGCCTGCGCGACTCTTACGCCCATCTCCTCTTCCGGATGAATAATGCGTTGTACGCCAAGCTTAGACACGATGGTGTGGTGCGCTTTGGTGCTCGCTTTGACCCAAATGGATTTCACACCCAGATTTTTCAGCGCCAGCGTACACAACAAACTGGCTTGCATGTCTTCGCCAATCGCCACCAACACCACATCACTGTTCGCTAGCGCTAACTCTCTGAGTGCACCTTCGTCTGTTGCGTCACATATGACCGCTTGCGTTAACTCTTCGACGTATTTTTCGACGATTTTCGGGTCGCTATCCACCCCCGTTACGGTGTGTCCAAGATGAATAAGTTCTAAGCTGGCGGCAACGCCAAATCGCCCTAGACCAATTACTGTAAAGTGAGCCATATCAATACCTAACTGTGTTTTATGTATAGAACATGCTAATGCGTTAAGGGCTAGACTGATTTTCCGTCACGGAAAATAGGCAACACGAATCCTGTTCGAGTGCCGATAACCAGCACTAAACCTTGGCATTAACGTTGATTAAATTTGGAATTTAGTAGTGCTTGGACGTCTCAAGCACTAAACGATAACCCAGCCCCGGCTCGGTTTTTAATAGCCGCTGTTCGTCAGCACTATCGTTCAGTTTTTTGCGTAGTTGACTCACTAACACACGTAAGTAGTGAGTGTCTTCGACATGACTTTTTCCCCAAATCACCGCTAGCAAATGAGTTTGCTCAATGAGTTTTCCCGGCTTGAGAATCAACTGTTCAATGAAAGAAAACTCTTTCTTGGTGAGTGGAATTTCCCTCTGATCCAACCAAAATTGGTGAGTACTTTTGATGATTTTGACTCGGCCAGCCACCAGCTCATCAGCGACGGTTTGCTCATCCACCAAATCTCGAACCAGCACTTTGATGCGCGCGATGAGCTCTTTTACGCCAAAAGGCTTGCTCAAGTAATCATTCGCGCCCGCTTCTAAAAGGCGGATTTTTTCCTCTTCTTGATCGCGAGCTGTCAGCACTAGCACTGGCGTTTTATAGGTCTGACGAAGCGTAGTGAGAAACTCCGCCCCATCGCCGTCGGGCAAGCCTAAATCTAGCAGAATGACGTGCGGCGAATGCGCTTCGAAACACGCTTTGGCTTCTGAAATGGTACTCGCGCCAATGTAATCAAACCCTTCAGCAGACAGCGAAATTCGAATAAAGGTATGAATGCGAGGCTCATCGTCCACGACTAAAACTTTGTAACTCACGCCTGCTCTGCTCCTTGATTGAGTGGAAGTCGAATGCGGATCAGCGTCCCTTCTGATACTGGCATAGATTGAATATATCCTTGGTGTGCGGTGATGATGCCTTTGGCAACCGCGAGTCCCATTCCGGTGCCTGAATCGGCCGATTTGTTGTTCACACCGGAATAGAAAAGGCTGAATATTTTTTCCGTATCTTCAGCTTTGATGCCAATCCCCATGTCCCGAACATCAATCACGCACGACGAACCCTGCTTAGAAAGTGAAACCTCAACAGATTCATTCTCTGGTGAAAATCGCATGGCATTATCCAACACATTAAAAATCGCTTGTTCGATTAGCGAACGACTTACTGATAAATAACCAACGGAATCATCCATATTCATGGAAACTTTCTCGGTGTAATTCGGCAAACGAGAAACCGCATCCCGCACAATATCTGCAATCAGCTCATCTTTTTTGGTAATTTTTAATGTGCCATGCTGGAGCTTAGTCGCCTGTAAAAGGTTCTCGATATATTGGTGCAAACGGTGGCTTTCTGAAGTCGCACTGTCGAGCAATTCTTTGCGCTCTAAGTCATTGAGCTTGGGCATGTACTCGTTGAGTGTGGTCAGTGTTCCAATAATGGTTGCTAGCGGCGTGCGTAAGTCATGGGACACCGATAGCAGGATGCTGTTTTGCAGCTTGGTTTGTTTTAACTCTCCCTGCTGCCGACGATAAAGATCCGCAAAGGTGCTGGTGATAAAAGCCATCACCATAAACACGACTAAATTAAAAATGTCTTCCGGACGAAACATCTGCAAAGAGTAACGAGGTGTCGTAAAAAAGAAGTTGAAGCTCAGCGCTTCGATCACCGCCGCCGCATAAGCGAATCGCGAGTTGCATTGAAACGCCACTACCACGACCGCTAACTGTAAAATCAGCAGGACTGCGGCTGTAGAGCCAAACAGTTGGTCTAACAACCATGAGACGACAACCGCGCCAACAATCACGGTAGTAGAAAAGAGAAAGGTGTTATCTCGCCATTGAACAAACATAAAATACATCAACCAAAATTCGATGTAGAAAACTTTAGCAAAAGCCCATTCGGAGTTCGCGTAAAAAAAGCGTAAAAAATTCAATAACGACAGTGAGTTATAAACATAATCATCATTAAGTTGGCCTAACTCAATGAATAATCACAAGTTAACGTTGCCCATTAACGCCTACTTACTCGGTATAAACGACAGACACAAAAAAGAGGAGCATTTGCTCCTCTTTCGTGTAGCGTCATATTAGATGACTTGTAGTTGAGCATCACCTTGCTCAGACAAAAAGCCGCCGGTTTGATGCTTCCACAGCTGAGCGTAAACACCACCCAATTGCAGCAGCTCGTAATGCGATCCTTGCTCAATGATTTTGCCGTCATCCATTACAATCAAACGATCCATCGCGGCAATCGTTGATAAACGGTGAGCAATCGCAATCACTGTTTTTCCTTCCATCAGAACTTCAAGGTTTTCTTGAATTGCCGATTCTACTTCTGAATCAAGTGCAGACGTTGCTTCATCCATGATCAAAATTGGCGCGTTTTTCAGCAGCACGCGAGCAATCGCCACACGTTGACGCTGACCACCAGACAGCTTCACACCGCGTTCACCCACTTCAACGTCATAGCCAACGTTACCTTGCTCGTCTCGTAGAGATTGAATGAAATCATGAGCATGTGCTTTCTCAGCAGCTGCGATAACGGCATCCATTGAAGCATCTGGATCACCGTAAAGAATGTTCTCTTTAATTGAACGATGCAGCAAAGAGGTGTCTTGCGTGATCATACCGATGTGTTGGCGAAGCGACTCTTGTTCAACTTGAGAAATGTCCTGTCCATCAATGCAAATCTTACCGCTATTTACGTCGTAAAAGCGCAGCAACAAGTTGACCAACGTGGATTTACCTGCCCCAGAGCGACCGACAATGCCGACTTTTTCGCCCGGTTTAATGGTCAGATTCAAGTTCTCAAATACTGCCTTCTCATCACTGTAGTTAAAACCTACGTGATCAAAGCAGATCTCACCTTGAGAGATTTGCAAAGGCTTAGCATTTGGTACGTCTTTCACTTCAACATCGTTTGAAATCGTATTAATACCGTCTACTACTGTACCGATGTTTTCAAACAGTGCGCTAACTTCCCACATGATCCACTTCGACATACCTTGTACGCGCAACGCAATACTGATGGCAATCGCAATAGCACCAATTGTTACAGCGTGATCTAGCCATAGATAAACCGAAATGGCACTAATAGACATCAGCAGCAAATAGTTGATGGCATCCACACTAAACAGTAAACAAGTCACCATGCGCATTTGGCGGTAAACCGTCACCAAAAATTGCTTCATGCTGCTTTCTGCGTATTCCAACTCTCTTTGCGAGTGCGCGAATAGCTTTACGGTAGATATGTTGGTGTAAGAATCGACAATGCGCCCAGTCATTACAGAACGAGCATCCGCTTGCTCCGTCGCTACTTGTTTCATTTTAGGGATAAAGTAGAACTGGATAACCGCGTACATTCCTATCCAAATCACAATAGGCAACATTAGCAAACCATCGGCTTCGCCCATCATCCAGAGCATCGAAAGAAAATAAACGCTGATATAAACCAGTACATCCACCAGCTTCATGACCGTTTCTCGTACCGCTAACGCACTTTGCATCACTTTGGTCGCAACTCGGCCTGCAAAGTCACGCTGGAAAAATCCAACCGCTTGTTTTAGCAAGTAACGGTGAATCAACCAACGGATAGACATCGGGTAGTTACCCAATAACGTTTGGTGCATCACCATTGAGTGGACAAAACCGAGAGCTGGCATCACAACCGCCACTAAGAACAGCATCATTAGCATGCGATCACCCTGGTCTTGCCAGAATGTTGCGCGATCTTGATTAGAGAGAATATCGACGAGCTCGCCCATATAACGCAACAGCGTCACCTCTGTAATGGCAATAAGCGCACTGAACACTGCCATAACGAGTAAAGGGGCTTCAAAGCCACGAGTGTAAAAACGACAAAAGCCAAATAGCGTCTTCGGTGGCTTTTCGGTTTCCATCTGGGGAAAGGGTTGGGTCAGTTTTTCAAACCAATTGAACATAACAATGACTTTAGGTACCGCGAATGAATTTGCGAACGTTTTACTATCTTTTGATACAAAAGTCAGTAAAATACCGAAACAAAAGCTCAAATGATAATAATTACAATTAAGCTTAGCGTTAATCATAATTATCGGGAATAG
Organism: Vibrio sp. 1727; assembly: GCF_033344415.1. Taxonomy (NCBI): domain Bacteria; kingdom Pseudomonadati; phylum Pseudomonadota; class Gammaproteobacteria; order Vibrionales; family Vibrionaceae; genus Vibrio; species Vibrio sp. 1727. The sequence goes on along the minus strand of NZ_JAWPOT010000009.1, from coordinate 116,979 downwards.
ATTTATGCAAAAGAATAACTCACTGACCATCGCTATCCGCAACGCGTTGGTTTGTGCTTTAGCACCTACAGCAGTGGTTGCATTCACAGCACAAGCTCAAGAAGACGTCGTACAAGATGACGTGATTGCCATGGAGACCATAACGGTCACCGCGCAAGCACTTAAAGTAGAAACCCCTGCGGCAGAAACGCCGCGCAGCGTATCTATCATTTCTGAAGATGAACTTCGTGTTCGTGCACCGAAAAAGCTAGATGAAGCATTACGCTACACGTCTGGTGTAACCGCTCAGCCTTATGGCGCAGACAACGACACTGATTGGTTCAAAGTTCGTGGATTTGATGCAGCGACTTACCTAAACGGCAACCGTCTATTCCGCGATGGTTACTACACATGGTTGGTCGAGCCTTACGGCCTAGAAAGTGTAGAAGTGGTTAAAGGCCCATCGGCTATTCTGTTTGGTGAATCGGCACCAGGCGGTATCGTGAATGCGGTGCAGAAAAAACCAACGTTTACGCCTCAAGGCGAAGTAAAAGTCGAAGTTGGCAACAACCAACACCAATCCGTAGGTTTTGACATTGCTGACGAAGCAAACGACTCAGGCACTGTGCGCTATCGTTTGGTTGGCTTGATGACAAGCCAAGATGGTGAACTGGACGGCACAAATAACGAGCGTTTCTACCTAGCGCCAAGTGTCGAGTTCGACATTTCTGACCGTACAATGCTGACCGTTTTGGCAACTTACCTTCATGATGACGGTGTACCAACTAACCCATTCTTCCCAGCAGCAGGTACTCTGATTGGTTCTAACTTTGGCAAAATCGATCCTTCGACTAACCTTGGTCAGCCAAACTACGATAAATACGAACGCACGCAGTTTTCTCTGGGTTACTTACTAGAGCACGACATCAATGACACGTGGTCACTCTCGCAAAACCTCAACTACGGTTCGAATGAGTTGTACTTGCGCAGCTCTTACGCGTTCTCAAACAACGATCCAGCGAAAGAAGAATTAACGCAAGGCATCGTATTCCGTGACGGAAAAAACCAGAGCATCACGTTCGATAACAATGCTGTCGGCAACTGGATGACAGACAACGCAGAGCACACAGTGCTTATCGGTATGGATCTGCAATTCCACAAAACCGATGGCGACGAGCAAGACAACTACGCATTTGGCACCATCAATCCGTGGAACCCAGTTTACGGCAACTTCACCCCTCTTGATCCTGCCGACAACGTGAAACGTGAGATTGAGAAATCTCAAGCAAGTCTCTATTCACAATACCAATTGAAACTGCATGAACAGTGGATTGGTAACATCGGTGCTCGTTACGACTGGGTGAAAACAGAAAACTCTGGCAAAGGCGCTACCGTTGATCAAAGTGAATCTCGTGATGATGGTCAGCTCTCTCTAAGTGCGGGTGTGATGTACCTTGCAAACAATGGCCTGTCACCTTACGCAAACTACTCTCAGTCGTTTGAAGTGATCAGCACTATTGATGCGGCAACCAATGAACTTTACAAACCGCTGGAAGGCGAGCAAGTAGAAGTGGGTGTGAAGTATGAACCAAACTTTATGGATGGCTTTATCAACCTTGCATGGTTCGACATCACGCAAAAGAACGCGTTGGTCACTAACCCATCAACATGGATTGCGACACAAACAGGTGAAGTGACATCTCAAGGTATTGAGCTAGAAAGCACGGCGCAGCTAACCGACGATCTAAAACTGATGGCAAGCTACACCTACACTAAAGCGAAAACAGATGAGAGCTTTGGCCAAGGTAAAAAACAAGCCGCACTTATTCCTGAGCACCAAGCTTCTGCATGGGTAGACTACAGCGCCTACAGCCTGATTCCAGGCCTCAATATCGGTACTGGTGTGCACTACGTAGGTGAGTCAAAAGATAACCCTAAGAGCTCGAACCTAACGGTTCCTTCAGTCACTCTTTGGGATGCGTCAGTCACTTACGACATCACTTCACAGTGGCAAGCACAGCTAAACGTGAACAACATCCTAGATAAAGAGTTTGTTTCAGGTTGCGATTACTGGTGTTACTACGGCCAGTCTCGCTCTGTTATGCTAAACGCAAACTACCGCTGGTAATTGTACTTCTACTCCCCTCTATTGAGGGGAGTTTTCTCCTAAGAGCCATCCATGTTTCAACTGTCTAATATTGAGATCGTGCGAGGTGGACGTCAGATCCTCGGCATCGAACAACTTAACATCCCAACAAATGAGCTAACGGTCGTTTTAGGCCATAACGGTTCAGGTAAGTCGACACTGGTGAACCTGCTTTCTGGTCAAATGCCACCAGATAAAGGCACGGTAACACTAAACGATACTTCCCTTTCATCACTCAAAACCAAAGAGTTGGCAAAACAGATCGCCTATTTGCCACAAAAGCTGCCCTCTTCGGCTGGTTTAACGGTAGAAGAGCTAGTGCGCTTGGGTCGCTTTCCGTGGCGTGGGGCACTTGGTCGTTGGAAAACCGAAGACAAACAGATCATCACGCAGGCTATGGAACGAACAGGAGTTACACCTTTTGCTCAAGCTTTGGCGGATGACTTATCGGGCGGCGAACGCCAACGTGCTTGGGTGTCTATGCTACTGGCTCAACAATCGCCAATTTTAATTCTCGATGAGCCAACCTCGGCGCTCGATGTTCACCATCAGTTTCAACTAATGGCGCTGCTGGCAGAACTGAATCGAACCGAGAATGTAGGCATTATCGTGATCCTGCACGATCTGAACTTAGCACTGCGCTACGCCACCCACATTGTTGCGCTCAAAAAAGGTAAAATTGCCTTCGAAGGCAACGCCGACATGTTGTTAGACGAGGCACGCCTTTCTAAACTATATGAGTCACCAATTAAGCTGATTGAGCACCCAAGCCCGGCTAACACATTAGCGAGCCAAAAGGTGGCTGTTGTATGCGCATAATGGCTCGTTTACTTACTGTGGTTACACAATCTGCTTTTCTCCTCGTATTTTTTATGACCAATGCACATGCAGTCATCACCGTTACCGATGAATATGGTGAGCATAGTTTTGAGCACGCGCCACAACGCGTTGTAGCCTTAAACTGGGACATCTTAGAACAAGTTTTGGCGCTAAACGTAGAACCAATCGCAGCCCCAAATTTACCAGGCTACCGCCAATGGGTCGTCAATCCAACTGCACCAGAGTCAATTGAAGATATTGGAACCCGAGCAGAGCCCAACTTAGAAAAAATAGCCAGTTTGAAACCAGATGTCATCCTTGCTGCGTCTCCACAGCAAGACTTGATTCCGTTACTCAAACAAATTGCTCCGGTAATCTATTTACCTAATTTTTCTGAAAATGAGGCCGCAGCTGAAACGGCCATTCGTCACTTTCGTACGCTCGGCAAGCTATTCAATAAAGAGGCACTTGCTGAACAGAAATTGGCAGAATTAGATGCTTCATTTGCGCAGATGCGCCAGCGAATTCGCCACTATTACTCTGCTCCACTCAGCGTTCTTGTGATGCGATTTTCAACTCCGAATACTGTATTACTTGCAACCGAAAACTCCACCACTGACTACGTGGTTAGAAAACTGGGATTACAGGCTCCAATTAAAGAGGACCCACGTGCGTGGGGAGTAAAGCAAGATCGAATCAATCGGCTTCAGAGCCTTCAAAACAGCTACGTTCTCTACGTACAACCTTTCCCAGAAGAACGAAAACTGAAAGAGTCGCCACTTTGGCAAGCGATGCCGTTTGTGAAAAAGCAGCGGGTAAATTCAGTCAGAGCAGTGTGGGCGTATGGCGGTGCCATGTCTTTGCAATACACCGCTGAAGCGATTACCGACAGTCTAATAGAGTTGGCACCAGAACAATGAGAACGAAACATTATATTGGTTATCTGGCGCTGATTACGTTACTTAGCGTCTTTAGCCTACAAATTGATACTAATTTATCACTTTTCGAACAATGGCAATTATTAACAAAACCAGAGGTAGCAACCGAGTTTCGTGACGTATTCTTTACGCAAGCGCAGCTTCCTAGGTTAAGTATGACCCTGCTTGTTGGTGCCATGCTTGGTCTCACCGGCAGCTTAATGCAGCAATTAACGCAGAATAACCTCACCTCGCCGTTGACTCTTGGCACCTCTTCTGGTGCTTGGCTTGCATTAGTCGTGGTAAACATTTGGTTCGTCGATTGGGTCGCCGATTACTCTGCATTAGCCGCAATGGTTGGGGCTTTAGTGGCGTTTGGCCTGATCGTATCAATTGCCGGTGTGCGTAATATGACAGGTTTGCCGCTGGTCGTTTCGGGGATGGTGATCAATATCTTGCTCGGTTCTATCGCCACAGCCATTATTATTTTAAACGCCCAGTTCGCACAGAATATTTTTATGTGGGGAGCCGGAGACCTTTCTCAATACAGCTGGGATTGGTTTGAGTGGTTATTGCCTCGCTGCGCTATCGCAATCGTAATTTTGATCGTCGCACCACGTATTCTGACCTTAATGAAACTGGGACAAGAAGGCGCAGCAGCCCGAGGCTTAGCGGTATTACCCGCGTTTGGTGCATTAATGGTGATGGGTATTTGGCTGGTATCAGCCTCCATCACCGCAGTTGGTATTATCAGCTTCATCGGATTACTGACACCCAATATTGCCAGAGCGATGGGGGCAAGAACACCGCGCGACGAATTGATCAGCAGCATGCTTTTGGGCGCAATGCTACTAATCATCACAGACTCTGCCGCTATCTCGCTGAGCTTATGGTTAGAGGAAACCATTCCTAGCGGCGTAGCGGCTGCAGCTATTGGCGCTCCCGCTTTAATTTGGTTTACTCGTAAAAAGCTGACGGCAACCGATCAACTTAACCTTTCAATGAGCCAAGGAAAAACGGCACTTTCTAAACGCGCGGTATGCAGCATTGCGCTATTCAGTCTGATTGGGATTCTAGCTTACTCATTCGTTACCCATGGTATAAACGGAATTCAATGGTCTGTGCCAGGTGAGTTCCAATGGCAATTGCGTTGGCCGCGAATGTTAACCGCACTTTCTGTCGGTATTGCGCTATCCGTTGCCGGAATCATTTTGCAACGCATTGTTTACAACCCTCTGGCAAGTCCCGATATTCTCGGTGTGTCTTCCGGAGCCACGTTTGCCATTATTACGACAGGAGTAATCGCTGGGTCGCTTCTCTCCGCATTTAGCTGGGGTATCGCTTTTTTCGGAAGTATGTCCGTATTGATGTTATTGCTGATTATCGGTAAACGAAGCCATTTTAATCCATCTAACTTCGTGTTGTCCGGCATCGCACTAACGGCACTATTAGAAGCCCTCGTTCAATTTTCGCTAGCTCAAGGCTCAGGTGACAGTTACAAAATTTTATTGTGGCTAACTGGTTCAATTTATCGAGTCACAGCCGACACCGCACTGATGCTATGTTTGGCCATAATAGTTCTGGTTGCCGCTGTATTCTCGATTTCTCGTTGGCTAACACTAATTTCCATCGGGCGACAATTCTCAAATGCACGAGGGCTTAACCCTACCGTAGCCAATACGCTTATGCTCACCATCGTTGCTTTGTTATGCGCCTTTTCTACCGCTACAGTTGGTCCAATATCTTTTGTTGGCTTGGTCGCTCCCCATATGGCGATGATGTTAGGAGCAAGAAAAGTGAAAGAGCAACTGTGTGTCGGTGCCTTAATTGGCGCAACCCTAATGTTGTGGGCAGATTGGCTAGGACAAATCGCTATTTATCCAAGTCAGGTCGCAGCTGGCACGTTGGTCGCTATTATAGGCAGCACTTACTTCCTATTTTTAATGCTGAAGAGTAAATTCAGCTAAGTTGGGAATATTGTTACAGCCTAAAAATACGCTAAGAAAAACAAACCCCGCTATTTTGATAGCGGGGTTTGAAATTAAAGGCGAAGTACGATGCTCTATTCTTCTCGCACTACAGGAAAACGTTGCTCATAAAGTTCCATAAAGTCCTTACGAATTAAGTGCTCTAAGTGGTTCGCTTTATCGGTTGGGCAGAAAATCATCACGTGCAGAATTTGTTCACCATTAATGTTGCTAGAAATATGCATATGTGGCTCAGAACCAGGAAGGTCAACACCGGCATGTTTTTCAATCATCGCATTGTAACGATGTGCAACATCAGCAAAGTAACTGCAATGTTCTTCAATTTTATCAGTTAAAATCGGTAGCAGTGGATACAAATTGACGAAGTCTTTCACCACTACAGAAAAGTTGTGGTAAACGTACCGCTTCATGAAGTTGAGGTTCTTTACTGGATAGGTAAAGAACATACTATTAGGCAATGTCGCTGTTTTGCCGGTGTAATGATATTGCCCATGATGCAGGTCGATCTCTTGAATCACCGTCGCCATCATATTGTGCTCAATCACTTCACCGCATAACTTCCCGACCTCAATCCAGTCCCCAACGCGAAAAGAACGTGAACTTGCTCTTTGAATCGAACCCGTAAAACACAAAATGATTTCTTTGGATGCCACTACAATGGCAACGGCAATCGCCGTTACACTCAGAGCAAACTCGTTAATTTCTGATTGCCATAAAATAAATAAAATCAGTAATGTAACAGCAAAGGTGCCATTTTTAGTTCTGGACATCCAACTACGCTGATCTTCTGAGAGAAAAGCGTGATCACCACGAATCATCGATAAAATTGCACGACGAATTAACCACATAATCGCAAAGATCAGTGCGGTAAAAATCAATTTATGAGTGAGAAGAAAATCGACAACTAACTGCACTTTCTCCATTCCACGGCTCCCTCGAATAAAAATACGGCCCAGTAACAGCTAACGATAACAAATTATTTTGTCTGTTGTCCGTGCTCACTCAAGTCTTTTTGAAATTACTCCTCTCTGAAGGCGCGATTCATGCTTTCTGTAATTGGCTTTATTAGGTAGCTCAATGGCGTTCGTGGCTCAGATAAAATAAGCACTTCGGCATTCATACCTGAGGTTAAACGATGTTTTGTCACATCTTCCGGTGAAATTGCAATTCTAGCGAGATAAAAATCTTCTTGGTTTTCTTGCGAGAGCTTATCGGCAGAAATCGTCAGCACTGTACCGTCTAAAGGTGCCAACGTCCGTGCATTCAGAGCGGTCAGACGAACATGCGCTTGCTGGCCTGGATTCACTAAATCAATATCCTGAGGATTAACACGAGCCTCGACTAACAACTTATCGTCTTGCGGGACCAGTTCTAGTAACGTTTCACCCGAGCCAATCACACCTTTTTCGGTAAACACTTGCATGTTGACTACGCGACCAGAAATAGGTGCGTTGATCGTTGTTCTTGCGACAATATCTTGAGCGGAGCGATATTCTTCCCGAATTGCGACAATTTCCGTTTTGGTGTTTCGTAGTTCCTCTACAATCTCATTCAGCCTTTCAAGCTTCAACTCTTCAATTTGCGCCAAGTTCTCATCTAACCTTTTTCGCACGGTGAGCGACTGCCTGTCTAACTGGCTTAAGGTACTTCTCACCTCCGCTGCTAGGCGCTTGAGTTGAAGTAAGGTAGATTTTCCCGAGAAACCTTTTTGCACCAAGGCTTGGTTGCTGTCTATTTCTTCAGCAATAAAGTTGAGCCGTTCCGTCTCAATCACTTTGGTTTGCTGAAGGTTTTCAAGCTCTAAATTTGCTCCAGAAATACTCTGCTCAATGATACTCAGTTTACTATCAAAGAATCGCTTTCTCGCTTCAAAGATCTTGTTTTGAACCAGTTGTGCTTCTTGTACGATATCGACACGGGGAATGCTTTCAAGATCATCAGACCATACAATCGTTGGAAGCTCATCAAGCTCCGCACTTAAACGGTTTTCCTTTACTAGAGTATGGATAAAACGACCACTTAACGAGTCCAACTTAGCCATAGCTTGACGCTTAGAAAGTTGAATTAATAACTGACCTTTTTCGACTAAATCCCCTTCCTGTACATATAGCTTTTCAATAATACCGCCTTCTAAATGCTGAATTTCTTGTCGCTTAGTGAGAACTGACAAATCACCATAAGCAATCGCTGCACTTTCTAATTTGGCTGTTGCAGCCCAGTAGCCAAGACCTCCAAGAAAAACACTTAAGGTCACCACACCGAGTAAAATTGGTTTTCGAAAGCTTAGTCTCGCTTTGGGGCTAAAACGATATACGATCTCGGTAGAACTCTGATTAACGGTTGGCAGTTGATTGCTCATTTCTTACCCTTGGGATATCTGTTCTTTCTTCGCCCATCAAACGTTTTAATACTTCATCTTTAGCGCCGTATAACTTGACTCGGCCGTCAGCCAAATACAACAGCCTATCCATTTGTCGCAACGTACTCGGATTGTGGGCAATGACGATAATCGTTGTACTCTGTGCTTTTAAATGGGCAATCAAACGTTGATACGCAGCCTCTCCCTCACCATCGAGGTTGGCATTCGCTTCATCGAAAATCACAATAGAAGGGTCGCCATAAACGGCTCTTGCAAGAGCGATTCTCTGCCTTTCCCCCCCAGATAAACCACGGCCATTTTCACCAATAATGCAATCATAGCCTTTGTTTTTCTTGAGTATTAATTCATGACATCCTGCTAGTTGAGCCGCCTTGATGACTTTAGCGGGGTCTTCTTCTTTAAAGCGCGCGATGTTCTCTCGAATTGTGCCAGGAAATAACTCCACCTCTTGAGCGAGATACCCAAAATGCACGCCGCGATCTTCAGATGCCCATACGGAGACTTCCATTCCATCAAGAGTCACTTTACCCGCTAATGGCTTAACCGTACCTAATAACAGCCGAGCAAACGTCGATTTACCCGTACCAGAAGGGCCAATCACCCCAACAGCAACACCCGGAGGAATCGATAAGTTGATCGATGAGAGCACTGGTTCGGTTGCTCCAGGATGGCGATAGGCCAGTCCGGTAAGCTCATAGTGTCCTTTTGGTTTAGGCAGTGGCATATCTGATTCATCTTGGCGCACGATCGCATCGATTTCTTTCAACCTTTTATAGGCGCCTTTAGCAGACATCGCACTTCGCCACGTGCCTATCGCCTGCTCCATCGGCGATAATGCCCGACTCATTAATATGGAGCTCGCGATCATCGCCCCTGCCGTTATCTCATGTTGGATAACTAACCATGCACCACCTCCCAGTAAAAATATCTGTAGTGACCCACGCACAAACTTAGAAAAGTTAGCCATGTAGATGGACTTACCTGCAACTCGCTCTTCAAGCACATTCACTTCACTCACGCGCGACTGCCACTTCTCTAAAAATGCATTCATCATCCCCATTGCGAGAATTGAATTGGAGTTTTGCGTGGCTAATTCTGCGTTGTTGATATGAGAAATCGCTCTGACTTCGCTCTCTTGCATTGTTTTACGCGTCATTAGCTCATTAAGTAGACCTAGGCTAAACAATACGATAGATCCAAGTAACGCGATGTGACCTAGTATCGGGTGCAATAAATACACAAATAAAATAAACAGCGGTGTCCAGGGCGCATCCAACAGTGGATAAGGTGCTTGACTGCTCAAAAAGCTTTTGATGTTCTGAATGTCTCTCAGAGTTTGCGAGGTATAACTCTTCCCAGTATGTGATTGATATTGAATCGTGCGCTTGAGCATGAAAGCGGAGAGTTTTGTGTCCATCCAATAACCAAAAGATTTACTCATTTGTGCTCGTGCAATGTCGATGATGGACATGGTTAACAGCGCGACAATTACGATGACAGTGAGCAAGAATAAAGTATCGGTTGAGTAGGAGGATATCACTCGGTTGTACACTTGAAGCATGTACAGCGGAATCGAGAGAACCAATAAGTTGATAAAAAGGCTAAAAACGATTAGCAAGCCCGAAAGCGTGCATAGTTTTTGTTTCACTTCTTTGAAAACCGTTTTTTGCACGACTACTTCCGTTTAATGTGAAAATTGTAGGCGCCAGAAATACTAGCGCCTAACTTAAGGTAACCTCAAATCGCTCTAGAGTGTCCGATTAGTTCACCTCAGCATGGCAGAGCCACGCAAACTAATTCCCATCCAGAGTTATTTTCAGTCGTTTAGATTACGAACAGATCAGCACCATAGGTGTTGATGTCAGTTTCAGTCACGCCAATAAGTTTCACTGTTAGATCAGCCCCATCGGTAAACACTGCATTCCCAACTGCATCGTAGCTAAAGCTTAAATCACCAAAGTCTGTGACAGAGTCGCTAATGATGTGCAAAGAGTCTTCACCAATGGTGAAATCAACAACTTTGGCTTCGCCATGGCCACCAAACTTATCCGTGAACACAAACTTATCGCCATTGCTGCCGCCAACTAAAACGTTGTCACCAGAACCAGCAACAAGAATATCTTCACCGACACCACCATTTAATTTATTGTCGCCCAGCAAACCCAACAGCAAGTCATTACCGGTACCACCGCCGAGGTAGTCGTTTCCTGTACCAGCCCTAAGGATGTCATCTCCAGCACCACCAGTTAGGCGATCATCGCCGTCACCGCCGATCACATAATCATTACCGCCACCGCCAACAAACGAGTCATTACCACCAAAACCGATAAACAAATCATCGCCGCCATCGAAATCAGCAAATTGGTTATTTACACCTGCATCGCCTAAATACGTGTCATTGTCACTTGCGCTCATTTTTATTCCCTCTTAGCTTATTAATTGAATAGACCTTCTGTTCCACGTCTGACTAGATTCGTCACGACATGAGAAGTCTAATAGTCAACTGAATAGGAATAAGTTTGAATATGGGATGATATTTCAGACTGACATTTTAATAATAAATATAAAATTTAGTACTTTATAGAGTATTTTCTTTTTATTACAGCAAGTTAATACTAGTACTACAGGTTTCTCTTAGCCCAACTTGTAGCTTGCGTACGGTTCTTTACTTCTAACTTTCTAAAAATATTGTATAGATGTGATTTAATAGTATGCTCGCTGATAAATAAAGAATCAGCGATTTCCATATTTGAACCACCTTCTTTCAACATTTTTAAAACCTGAACTTCACGCCGAGTAAGCTCAACCTCAATAGCAGGTTCGATAATGCTATTTACTTCTCTGCCTCGATAATAATTTACTATCTGATCAAGTAATCTTCGAGACAGCCAATTATCCCCTTTTATTATTGCTTTTAATCCCTGACAAACCTTGTCCATTGAATCTCCTGGACCAAATATACCTTTTACATGAGGCCAAGAAGCGAGTTCTTCTGTGTCTAAGTCATAACCTAGATTAAGCATTATAGTTCCTAGCACTTTATTACTATCTTTTAAATAAACTAAAGTTTCGGAAGGAATCTCAACTGAAAAATCAACAAGCAAAAAGTAGCGTTCCGGAATGAGTTCATGATAACTAGGGTTTTTAGTATCAATGATCGTTATTTTAGTTTCTGTATTTTTAGAAAGCATTTCCTTAAAGTTTTCACTCTGTAAACTTTGTTGAGTGAGCATTAGGATTTCAGGCTTTTCCATATACTGTTCCATAATGTTTCTCATACTTTCAGTGACTTAACATTCTTAAATTAGTAGTTAATCGTCAGCACTTAGTTTGATATGTAAGTGCTAGTTCACAGAGTAAAGTTATTTGCTACTTTTTTAAATTCTAAAGTTATTAAAAAGAGAACCAAAAAAAGTGTTTCTCATAAAAGAAACACTTTTAACACATTCAGGTCACAGAAATTATTAAGAGTTTACTAAATTAGGCAACCTAATATTGCAATAGCATTACACCGTTAACGAGTTGTCTGAAATATTTTCCTTTGCCCAAATAAGTGCTTGAACTCTATTTTTCACATCAATCTTCTTGAAAATATTATGTAAATGCGTTTTTACCGTATTCTCGCTGACAAATAATTGTTCGGCGATTTGTTGATTGGACGCCCCCATGGAAAGAAAGGTAATTATTTGTTGCTCTCGTTTGGTCAGAATAGCGGAAACATTCTTATTTATAGGTTTGCAATGTCGACGAAGGTAAGTAATGTACTGCTGAGAAAACTTACGGCTGAACCACATATCTCCTTGAAGCACCTTACCAATACCAACTTGCAACGTTTTTATATCATCAGAGGTATAGAAAATACCGGCCAAAGTACGCCAAGCAAAGAGATCTTCTGTCGATATGGATTGCTCACAATTAATTAAGATTTCAAGCGTGTCTTTCTGCTTGGCCGCTTTAAACTCCGCATAACGGCGAAAAATTTCATCCGTGATCACGCTGCAATCAACAATAATGGCTGATGCAAGAGATTCATGTAACACTCCGTGAATCAGATTATCTGGCGTGATTAGAGCAACACTAATATCGAGTTTGGTCTCCAATACATCTTTCAACAGAGATGACTGTAGACTTCCCTCCGTGATTAAAATAACGTTTCTTTTTTTTTGCTGCTCCATCCTGATCGCATTCCCTTGGTCGTTTTTATTGAAATACGCAATAGATTTAGATAGAGCGGTAGTATTGTCAAGTATGAAAATCACTAGTACTAATTAATAACTCATTGAAGTGTCAATAATTTTTAAGTGGCAAGTATGTGAGAGGTATTAGCATTTTTCAGACATTAAAAAAGGGAGTATAAACTCCCTTTTTGTGTTTGAGCAGGTGATTTAATCACGCACGTTAGAGGCAAAACACCACCTAACTTAGTGGATTGGAACTGCGTTTTTTTGGTTAAACTTACCAAAGTGTTGTTCTAACACTTCTGGCGTCAGCTTACCTTCCGCTTCCAGCTTTTTCAGCTCAGCGACGATCGCTTTTTGCTCTTCTAGCGACGGCAGTTTTACTTCTGGCTCCTGAGCGGTTTCTTGAGAAATTTGCTCTAGTTCTTTTTCGAAGTCATTCATAGTACTTACCTAAAATTAATGATTGAACTTTTAAACTTCGCCTATTCTATCCAACTCTATAACTTGAAGCTACCAACCATCTTGTCCAAACGAGAAGAGAGCGCTTGAAGATCGCGACTTGCATCCGCCAACTCTTCTGCTGTCGCGGTTGTCATTTCATTTATCGCGTTGATTTCTTCGATATTTTGATTAATGGTATGCACCACCGTGGATTGCTCTTCCGTCGCCGTTGCAACCTGTGTATTACGATCAGAGATGTCGGTGATTCGTTCAGAAATACTGATTAATACCTCGACTGCTTCATCGGTAGAAGTAACCCCTTCTATGGTGACCGCTTTGCCCGCTTCCATAGCACTTACCGCGTCTTGTGCGTCACTTTGAAGCTGATTGATCATGCGCTGAATCTCTTCTGTAGAATCGGCCGTGCGTGAAGCTAGGTTTCTTACCTCATCAGCAACAACCGCAAAACCACGTCCCTGCTCACCAGCACGAGCAGCCTCAATTGCAGCGTTTAGCGCAAGTAAATTCGTTTGCTCAGATATGTCACGAATTACACCCAGAATCGAGCCAATATCTTTGGTTGTCGATGCCAACTGCGTCACAACAATATTGGTTGTTTCAACATCATCGGCTAGGCGGCTGATCACCTCTTTTGCTTTCATCACAACTTCTCGACCAGTTTGAGTGTTATCTGAAGCCTGATTTGCCGTATCAGCAGCGGTAGCAGCGTTCGATGCAATTTCACTGATGGTCGCACCCATTTGGTTGATAGCTGCAACTACTTGAATGGTTTGATCACGCTGCTCTTGGCTGTTGTCGTGTGTGGATGTTGCTTTCGTTGACACACTTTCTGCCGCTTGACTTAATGAGCCACTGGTTAAAGCAACCTCTTTCATCGTGGCATGAATCTTCTCAATAAATCCATTAAAGCCTTTTGAAAGCTGAGCAATTTCATCATTACCCTTAATTTCAATACGCTGCGCCAAATCGCCTTCACCTTGCCCAAGGTCGGTAAAACGACCGGCAATCAGCCGGATTGGTTTCGTAATGCTGTTTGCTAACCATACGCCCATGAGGATGAATACAACGGCAACAATGATGGTCGTAAACAGCATTTTTTTAGCTGTCGCATTCAGGTCTGCGAATACTTCATCAACGGGAACCACGCCAATAACAAACCAGTTCATTGAAGGAACATACAAACTAGAAACAAAAGTATCCTGCCCTTCAAACTCCACATTAATTAGGTTGAAGCTATTTTTGTTCAACAGCGCACTTGCGTCACTACCAAATAGTTTAGTGATAGAAGTTTGGTTCTTACCTTGTTGGCGGTGTATTTGAATCTGGCCTTGTTCATTAGTGAGGAACACGTAACCCGTATCTTCAATTTTAAACCCATTGAGCAAAGTAACCATGTCTCCCATAGATTTAGAGAGACCTGACATTGATGTACCATTAAGATCTTGGAAATTGGCAAACATTTTCACTTCGCCATTTGCCTCTTGGAACACACTCACGGACGTTTCTTGACCAGACGACGTAAATCCAAAGAACCAAGCATCTTGCGTTCGGTTAAGTTGACGTAAGAATCCGTTTTGATTCCAGTAATATGCCGTTTGACGATTCGCTACCGACGCATCATTAAGACCATACTGTGATTTAACGTTATTGAGCTGCTGAACCAACTGAACTTCTACTGACGGATCACGGTCTGTATTAGATAGGGCTTCAACAATAAATTCGTTTGTAGCCAGCTGTTTTGCCGCTTGTTGCATTTCGACAACTTCGCGGTCAATTTCGGTATTGATTTGCTGCAACATCGCAGGTAGCTCGATGTCAATAAGACGATGGCTCAATACATCTCTCGCATGACGCTGAGCCATAACACCAACAATGATTGTTGATGCTAGAACAGCAAACGTAATGCCAAGTACAACCTTCTGTTTGATGCTCAAGGAATGAAGTTTCAACATATTCGGACCTTTTAAAAGAATCACTTGTTATTGGCCCCACAAGGGGAATCAGGTGCATATCTCATGACACGCACACCACGGAATCTTTATCGGCTCATATGTACAAAACTAGAGGCATTTCTCATTATATTATGAAAAATAAATGTAACACACTGTCAAATAAGCACTTTCAGAGATAGCACGTACTTGCAATTCTCTGTAGCGTCCCAATATTGAAAAGATAAATTGCAATAGAGCGTTGGAACTTTTTTCACATGGAAAATGACCAATACTCAACACGAAAATCACATGGATACCGAGAGTCCAAAGCATGCATAAATCTAACTTCGAAACTCTTCAGCAATACTTAGAGTCGCAGATCATCGGACAGCAAGATCTGGTAAAGCAACTGCTTGTTGCGCTTCTTGCGGATGGGCATATTTTAGTTGAAGGCCCTCCTGGGTTAGCAAAAACCCGTGCAGTAAAATCACTCTCAGACTGTGTTGAAGGCGACTTCCACCGCATTCAGTTCACCCCTGATTTGCTGCCAGCCGATTTAACCGGCACCGATATCTTCCGTCCCGAAACCGGAGAATTCACTTTCCAATCAGGTCCTATCTTCAACTCGCTTATTCTTGCGGATGAGATAAACCGTGCGCCAGCCAAAGTACAAGCGGCAATGCTTGAAGCAATGGCAGAGAAACAAGTCACAGCAGGTCGTCATACCTACCCGCTGCCAGAGTTGTTTTTGGTTATGGCAACTCAAAACCCGATAGAGCAAGAAGGGACCTACCCCCTTCCTGAAGCGCAGCTAGACCGCTTTTTATTGCATTTAGAAGTGGAATACCCAGATGCGGAGCATGAGCTGTCTATCTTGCGTATTAACCGCGGAGAAGCAAAAGGCGAAGCAAAGGTTGAACGCCCAATGTTAAGCCAACACGATATATTCACCGCACGTAAAGAAGTGTTGGATATTCATATGGCGGAAACGATAGAGCAGTACATCGTCCGTTTAGTTATGGCGACACGTCAAGCCAACGAATATGACACTGAGTTGGACAAGTGGTTGTCAATGGGTGTGAGTCCGCGTGCCACCATCGCTCTTGATCGCTGTGCACGTGCGCACGCTTGGCTTGCTGGTCGTGATTTTGTCTCTCCGGAAGATGTTCAAACCATGGCTTATCCGGTACTGCGCCACCGTTTATTGTTGAGTTATCACGCTCAAGCGGAAGGCATTACGGCAAACCAGGTCATCGATAAACTGCTAAACCTTGTTGGCAGTGCATAAACAGGTGAGTGATATGTCCGCTACACATTCATTACCACCTCATGCGAATGGGGTGACATTAACCCTTGAAGAGCTGCTCCAATATCGCACTCAATCTGTACGTTGGTTACCACCAGCACAGAGTCTCTGGTCGCAGATGAGTGGTAACCATACCAGTCGCCAAAAAGGGCGAGGTATGGATTTTATGGAGGTACGCCAATATCAACCTGGCGACGATATTCGCAGCATTGATTGGCGAGTCACCGCTAGGACCGGTAAAGCACATACGAAGTTGTTTGCAGAAGATAAAGAGCAAGCGGTCATTCTTTATCTTGATCTAAGTTCTAGTCTACATTTTGGATCTAAGTATGTACTCAAATCCGTTCAATTGGCCCACTTTGCCAGTGTTCTAATTTGGCTAACTCTAGCTAAAAAAGATCGCATCGGCGCAGTGATTGATGACGGACATCAATGTCTTGAATTTCGCCCCTCTTCTTTACAAAGACAAGGGCTGCGGATTCTTAACGCCATAGTCGACATACATAATGCGCAAGTAACTCGTACTGCAAGCAACGACACTCGTACACTGCCGTATGCACAAGTATTGGAGACACTTCATACGCTCACCCCAAAAGGCAGCGAATTGATTATGCTCAGTGATTTTGCCCACGTAACACCAACGGAACTGGCACAACTACGTCGACTCAAACAACACAATAGCGTAAGGGCTGTTCAGTTTTATGATCCGTTAGAAAGAGGCGAAACAGACTTTAGAGGTCAAGTGAAAGCTTCGGATGGGCTGCATAGTCAATGGTTTAACTTTGGCTCTAAAGGACAACGAAGAGAACTCGAAAACCACTTTACCCAACATCAAGAAACCATTAAGCAGCAGTGCCATTCGATAGCAATTCCATTTAACACGCTATCAAGTGGCTGGCCCTTAATTTCACAATTAAGCTAACAAACTGACAAGCAGTATTTATTAAGCAGTAATAATAATGACAACAAACAACCAAAGCCTAGACCTTGAACCTTTGATTTTGCCAAACGCACCGGATTGGTTTCCGCTCGCTTGGGGATGGTGGGTGGTGCTTGCAGCCACCTTGCTCTTCGTTTTCGGCATTTGTCTTTATGTGAGATGGCGTAAAAAACACTTACGCGCAAAAAAGACAGCATTAACACTTTTAACTCAACCTACCGCGCCTCATACCCCCTCTTCTGCTCTGGAAATATTGCGCCAGGCAGCATTGAGTTACTTTCCGCGTGAAGAGATCGCACCATTAACTGGAATCGCTTGGTATAAATTTCTCGATAGCCATACCAAAGAGACTCGATTCGTAGACAAACAACATCAGTGGCAAGAAGCGTTGTATCAGAATTCCTCCCAAGGGCATCATCAAAGCTTGGTAGACGATTGTGTCTTTTGGATAACCTACGCTTTGCCACCAAAGAAAAAGGCAAATAACCGTGACTGAGCAAACACTCATAACCGATCTTGCCCAATGGCTAAACATTGAATTTGTCTGGTGGTGGGCACTGTTTTTGTTGCCCATCCCCTGGCTGGTATACAAGTTCCTGCCACAAGAATCTCAACAAGCCGAGATCAAATTGGCGTACTTACCAACCAATGAGAATCGCAGCAAGCCTAAGCAAGCGCTGCAAAAAGCACTTTCAATCGCGATCTGGGGCCTTCTTGTCGTCGCTTGTGCGCGTCCAGTTTGGTTTGGCGATCCCGTTGAATTCCAACCCAAATATCGGGACTTGATGTTAGTCGTCGATCTGTCCGGTTCGATGCAGCAGGAAGACATGGAACTCAACGGCGAATATATCGATCGCCTCACAGCAGTCAAAAAAGTTCTGTCTGATTTCGTAGCAAAGAGAAAAGGTGACCGTCTCGGAGTTGTTTTGTTTGGCGACCATGCTTATTTGCAAACACCACTCACTGCAGACCGAAAAAGCGTCATGCAACAGATTAATCAAACCGTCATCGGTTTGGTTGGTCAACGAACCGCCATTGGTGATGGTATTGGTTTAGGCACAAAAACCTTTGTAGACAGTGATGCTCCCCAACGAGTCATGATTTTGCTCAGTGACGGCAGCAATACTGCAGGGGTGCTCGAGCCGCTAGAAGCAGCGGAAATTGCGAAAAAATACAACGCCACTATTTACACCGTGGGCGTGGGCGCTGGTGAAATGATGGTGAAAGAGTTTTTCATGACTCGCAAAGTCAACACCGCAGCCGACTTAGATGAACAAACACTGACTAAAGTGGCAGAGGTGACAGGTGGACAATATTTTCGAGCGCGAGATACGGAAGAGCTCGAAAAGATTTATGACACCATCAACCAGCTAGAACCCGTATCTAGCGACACACAAACTTGGCGCCCACAGTCTGAATGGTTTCCATATCCATTAAGCGCTGCATTTGTATTATCGGTATTGTTATTCCTATTAAGGAGAAAACATGGCTGAGTTTATTTTCCTCAATCCTTATTGGCTTTTGGGGCTCATCGTGATCCCTATTGCACTCTTGCTTAATTACAAATTTAGAGCCCAAAAGTCCACACTGATTGCCCCTCACCTATCGCGGATGCTCGGACAAAACACGCAGTCTAAGCATTACTTCACTCTATGGGGTTTAGCTTGGGCAATAACTTGCATTTCATTAGCGGGGCCAAGCTGGCGGTCCAATGCTCGACCAAGCTTTGAGTTAAACCAAAACCGTATCTTGGTGCTTGATATGTCTCGCTCTATGTTTGCTACAGACATCAAACCCAATCGGCTAGCACAAACACGTTATAAGGCGCTCGATTTGCTGCCTAAATGGAAAGAGGGAGCCACTGGACTTATTGCTTACGCTGGCGATGCCTATAACTTAAGTCCACTGACAACTGATTCCAGCACGCTTGCGGGGATTATCGAAAATTTGTCACCAGAGCTGATGCCTTTTCAAGGAGCAAACCTGCCTGCCGCGATTGAACTGGCGATCAACCAGTTTTCTCAAGCCGGCACGCAACAAGGCGATATCATCGTGTTAGCGGATGATCTTGATACGTCAGAGCTGTCTCGCGCGTTAGATTTAGTCCAAGGTACAAAGTTTCGCATTTCTGTTCTTGCCGTCGGGACTCCTAACGGTGCGCCTATCGCGCTGCCCGATGGCTCTCTGCTAAAAACGGCACAAGGCACAACCGTCGTAGCGAAAACAAACCTGAAAAACCTACAGACGCTAGCGAATAAAACTGGCGGCCTATTTGTTCCTATTCAGCACACCAACCGTGATGTTGAAAATATCGCGGCCTTTACTAATAACATTGGTAGCCAGCTTTCTGCGACCCAAAGCGAAGAAGTTAAAACTGATTCTCGTCTCAACAGTGGCTTTTGGTTACTGCCGTTGTTACTTCTTCCTGCGGCTTTACTGTTTCGACGCGGCCTGATTTGGGTGGTAGTTGCGACTGCAGTCCCAGTAACGTGGACACCGCATGCAGAAGCTAATCCGTTCTTAAATGCCGACCAACAAGGATCGCAACTATACAAGCAAGGTGAGTATGAACAGGCGCAAAACCTATTTACAAACCCAAGCTGGAAAGGAGCCGCCAGTTATCAAAAAGGTGACTACGAAGCCGCTATCGAAGCATTTTCTCATGATGCCTCCCTTAACGGCCGCTATAACCTCGCCAACTCGCTCGCTCAAAATGGTCAATTAGAAGATGCGGCTGATTTGTATAAAAAACTGCTAGAGGAAAAGCCTAACTTTGAAGCCGCGAAGAAAAACCTATCGGTTGTAGAAGAAAAGCTAAAACAGCAACAGCAACAGCAACAGCAACAGCAACAGCAACAGCAACAGCAACAGCAACAGCAACAGCAACAGCAACAGCAACAAAAGTCTCAAAACGAAGGGAAAGAAGCGCAAGGACAACAGTCACAAAATCAGCAAGATTCTAAAAATAAAAAAGAAAAACAAAAAACGGAACAACATCAACCGCAACGAGATGACAAGCAAGTGAAGGATCAAGGTGAACCAATACAGGCTAAAGCGCATCCCGAAAAAATGCATCAGGATGATCCTGAGTTCCGTCGACTAGAAGCAGTAGAAAGTGCTCGCGACCCAAGCTTTTTGATCCGTGCGCAAATGCAACTTCAAGCGCAACAAAAACAACCTCCACAACAATCTCAAAAGGAGTGGTAAGCCTGTGATGAACAAAGGCGTAAAACTGGTCTTTATTTTTGTGGCCAGCCTGATATCCAGTTTCTCGGTGATGGCACAGACACTTCAAGCTAGTGTGAATAAAACACAAGTAGCCAAGAATGAAGTGATTAACCTCAGAATCATTTCAGATACTGAGCTCAGCTCAGACTCAATCGACTTCAATGTTCTAGAGAAAGACTTCTTCTTGGGTCAACCTCGTTATGGCCGCTCTAGCAATAACATTAACGGAAGAAAATCAGTGCGTACCGAGTGGAGTATCTCAATTGCACCAATGAAAGAAGGTGTTCTGACTATTCCAAGTTTTTCCGCTGATGGTATGAAAACGGAGCCGATCAAACTACGTGTCAACGCGAGCCAAACAGACCCCAATCTTGATGATCTATTTAGCTTCAATATTACGGTCGACAACAGTACGCTCTACCCTCAGCAATCTGCAACATTACGTATACAGCTTCTAATCAAAGCGGACACTCGACGCCTAGATAACCCACAAATAGTACCTCCGCAAATTGAAGGCATGAAGCTTGAGGCACTGGGTGGCTTACAGCAAAGACAGAAGATCTTAAATGGGTTAGAAGTAGCGGTCATAGAGCAGTCGTTTCGCCTAACGGCCAATCAACCAGGCACTTATACCTTGATAGGTCCTAAACTGACCGGTTCTTATATTTATGGCGACAGCTTGACGGGCTCAACCAAAATAATGCCTATCAACACCAAAGCGGAACGCATGCCAATCACGGTCAAACCGATTCCGAGCGAATTTAAAGGTGAATGGCTTCCTGCTTCAGCGTTAGAAATGACACAGAGCTGGCAAGACGATCAAGGTAATCTACTGTCGATTAACGCGATCAACACAGTAAAGCAAGGTTCTTCACTCACTCGAACCATTCAAGTTAAGGCTCGCGGTACACAAGCCGAATATCTGCCACGAGTCAATATTAGTTACCCGAGTTCACTGCGCGTGTATCCCGAACAACCTAAGTTCGATAGCGGAAGAGATGGCACCGTTACCATGACGGTGAAGCAAGTCATTATTCCTACAGAGGCCGGGAAATATACCTTACCAGGATACGACGTGAACTGGTGGGACAGTCAAAATGATGAAGCGAAGAAAACAACGTTACCAGAGCTAACATTAGACGTAGAGAAAAATGACACTGGGCTAATCACGTTGCCGGAATCGCCTCTTTCAGCGCCTTTAGTGCCAGCCCCTAGTCCTGAATCAAGCGGCGGTGTAAACAGTCTCTGGCGAACGTTAACCTTTGTTTTCTTAGGGCTTTGGATAATGACATTGGGAATCGCAATTTGGGCATGGAAAAAGCGGTCAATAACAGCGAGAGGAACGGTTTCAAATACTGAACAACCACTTTGCATCGACGCGCTAAAAAAAGTCATCGAAGAGGGCGATGCTGCGAAAATTGAACGATCTGTAAATGAGTATTTAACCACTCATCAAGACAGGTTAAACCCTGGTGACGTACAAGTAATTAAGCAAGAGCTTAATGCCAGGAATCAAGCGTATTTTAGTGCTAACCAACAACCTTGGAGCCCTGATTCGCTGCTAGCGAAAATTCAAAACCTTGGCAAAGCAAACGTAACAAAAACCGACCACCAGCTCGAAAAGCTATAAATAACTAGATAACAATGGCAGCTCTCATGAGCTGCCCATTCTCTTATCCGGCCAAATTTGCTTTAGCGGTTTTATCTAGAGCACCAACCGCCGCCCCTTCCCTATCAAGTTGCTCTTATGAACATCACTCACTCAACAAACACTTGGGGCTCGTATTCATATCGCCTTACACAATTTCGCCCATGATTCTTCGCTTGATAGAGTGCCTTATCCGACAACTGATATAAATGGTCGAAATTAAAGTCTTTGCCTTTCGCTTTATAACAGGAGTAACCGACTGAAACGGTAAGTAACTCCCCTTCTGGGTTATGTCGATGCTTTATCCCCTCGCCCTCGATGCACTGACGAATGCACTCTGCTCTCAGTCGAACCTCCTCTTGCTCAGAACCAATCATGAGCAATGCAAACTCCTCACCTCCGATACGGCAAAAAACTTCATCTTCACCTTTGGTATGATGATCCAAGATATAGCCAATTCGCATCAATGCGATATCGCCTTCGAGATGACCATAGTGATTATTGAATAAGCCAAAATGGTCAATATCAATCAGGATCAGGCCAAACGACATGTCGTCTTCACACTCTAGGGCACAATATTTTTGCATCACATGTTCTAACATGCGGCGATTACCAAGACGCGTCAAAGGATCGAGCTTAGAAAGTACCTCAAGCTGTCGATTGGCTTCCTCCAACTCTTTTGTTCGGTTCTGAACCTCCAGCTCTAAGTTTTCGTTTAATTCGCGAATCGCCTCTTGAGCTTGAGTACGTTGCAATACTTCAGCTAAGCTGGACGCGAACATACGAATCACTTCACGTAACTGAGAAGTTAACGGCGCACGTGTCAGCAAATTATCAACAGCGATAAAGGCGATAGGACCACTGCTATTTGAAGTCAATACCGTCATCGCAGCCCAACCAAAGCCAACAATATTACAGTCATGATAAATAGGCACTGATTCTTCAAATGCGACTTCGTTTGGCATTGAGCGAGCCAGATTTATAAGAGAGAAATCTTGGGTTTCGCCAAAGAAGTAAGATTCATCCACCACGTTACCTTGAATATCGGTACCCCACGTTCCTTGCATGTAAGAGCAATTTTCATCAGTTAAAAACACCGCCATTCGATCAATACCAAGATTTTTAATGGCGAAAGTGACGGCCGATTTGCATACTCCACTGACAGAAGTGCAACGTGATAACTCAACCATGCTTGAATGCAACATGCGTACGTTTTGTTCTTGGCGCTTACGAATGTAAATTTGAGAGAAGAGTGAACCAAACGAGTCCAACATCTGTTTTTGATATGCCGTTATCGGCTTACGATGAATAAAGTTATCTAGCGCGAACCACCCAAACGGTTCATTGCCATCGCGTAAAATCAACATCGCATTCCAGCCCTGCCCGATGACCTTGCCTGCTGTGTATATTGGCGCGTCTTCTACAATCACTAAGTTGCTCTCAAGGCTAGATAACGCGGTGATATACTCCTCGCTAAGTTGATGTAAATCGTATTGTGTGTGAAATTCATCAATCGTAATTCCTGACTCATCCGTGCCGTATGTACCACTGAAGCTGCGCTTTTTCATATCGAGAAGCATCAGTGTAGAGCGATCAAACCCAAGTCGTTCACGTAACGCTTCGACGGCTTTGTAGTACAAGTCCTTTAAAGAATCAGGATTAGAGATTTCGAGTGCAACTTGCTGAACTAACTTCATATTTTCGATAAAGCGCTCGCGTTGGCTAATCTCATCAACATATTGCGCTTCACGAATATCTCTGTGCCTGATCTCTTTCGAGGCATTTTTTTCAGCACGAATACATTGCCAACGCGCCGCTGCGAGCTGCATTGCGTCGTAACTTTCTTCATAGATATTATGTGCTGTGCGAGCATGTACAGATTGAATCAGTAGGTAGGTACGTTTGATAGGCGTGTTGTCGAGCATCATGATGTAACTATCACCGCCTAAATCTCGGGTGTGATTCCAGTTACAAGTGTTGATCGCCAGAGGTATGATGCTTTCAGAGGTATCAAACTGACTTGCCCACTCCCAGAATGTCTCAGGATAGTTTTGGGTTGGGTAAAGCTCTCCGCGAGAGAAGCTCATAGAATGACGAGGGTTAATTGAAGGATCTTCAAAAATAGCGAGGGCTTGAGGGGAGAACAGACTCTCTAAATGATCAAAGATTGCCTCCGCTAGCAACCGATGGTCCCTCGTTGAAGACACTTTTCTTGTAAAACTTCTTAAACTCACCCTACCAACCTAATCTACTTTTTTATCCTCGATAAAAAACTACTTAGGCCATGATATGCAATCAATACGTTCAAATTTGAGCTGTTAAGTCATTCGCAAAATTATCAGACTTAGTGTTACATTCGAGAGCTCTTCAGCACTTTTAAAGCCATGTTTCACATAAGTTACATGCTTTATAAACTGGGGAGGAAAGTTGTACTTATTTACAAGATTTTTGTGTTGGTAGATGTTTTAAGCCTACGACTTAAAAAGAAAAAGGCCCCTCATCAAGAGGGGCAAAGTTACCATCGCTTATAGTTATTTAGTTATGCTTGTAAATACGGTGGATTAACCGAAATCACCATTTACGTAGCCTTGAGTACGGTCGTCTTGAGGGTTGCTAAAGATCACTTGCGTATCGTTGTGCTCAACCAGTTCACCCATTAGGAAAAACGCAGTGCGGTCAGAGATACGACGCGCCTGTTGCATTGAGTGAGTCACGATAACGATGGTGTAGTTCTTCTTTAGCTCTTCCATCAGTTCTTCGATTTTGTGTGTCGCAATTGGGTCAAGTGCCGACGTTGGCTCATCCATCAGAATCACATCCGGCTCCATCGCGATTGTACGTGCAATACATAAACGTTGCTGCTGACCACCAGAAAGACCGAATGCGTGTGATTTAAGGCGATCTTTCACCTCATCCCAAAGTGCAGCACCGCGCAGCGAACGCTCTACCACTTCATCAATTGTCTTTTTGTCTTTGATACCTTGAGCACGTAAGCCGTAAGCCACGTTCTCGTAAATGCTCATCGGGAATGGGTTTGGCTTTTGGAATACCATGCCGACTTTGATGCGAAGGTCAGCAACATCAATGTTGCCGTAAATATCTTCGCCGTCCATCGCCAATTTACCTGTAATTTTCACGCCTTCGATTAGGTCATTCATTCGGTTCAAACAGCGTAGAAGCGTTGATTTTCCGCAACCTGACGGGCCGATAAGTGCCGTCACTTGGCGAACTGGAATTGGTAAGTTGATCGATTTCAGTGCTTGGTTGTCACCGTAGAATAGGTCTAGGTTTTCAATATCAAATTTGTTCATTGTCTTAATCTCTTAATTCTTGAATTCGTGTCTTTTAACGTGCGTTCTTAATTAGTGTTGTTAGTAAGTTGCGGTGTTAAAACGTCTAGCAATCAGTTTCGTTACCATGTTGATCAAGAGAACAACTACGATAAGCACTGTTGCCGTACCGTAAGCCTGATTCCATTCTTCAACGGTAAACAGTTCGGTAGTCAGTTTGTATAGGTGAACGGTTAGCGTACGACCTGAATCCAATAAAGAATCCGGAATACGTGCAACCATACCTGCTGTCAGGAATACTGGAGCAGACTCACCAATGACACGACCAATACTTAGAATGACCGAGGTTAAGATACCTGGCATTGCGCTCGGAAGAATCAAACGCCAGATAGTGTAAATCTTAGAAGCACCGAGGCCATAAGAGCCTTCACGGTACGTTTGTGGTACTGCCATCAGCGCTTCTTCCGTTGTACGGATGATAACTGGCAGGATTAGGATACTTAGCGTCAATGCACCCGACAGAATCGAGAAGCCAAGGCCAAGAATCGCCACGAAGAAAGTCATACCAAACAGGCCGAAAATGATCGACGGGATACCCGCCAATGACTCGGTACAGAATCGGATGATTTTCACCAAACGACTGCCCACTTTCGCGTATTCGGTCAAGTAGATTGCCGTCATGATACCGAGTGGCGCTGCCACTGCGATAGAAGCGATAACCATGTAAATGGTCGCCACAATCATTGGGAAGATACCGTGCTCTTCACCTGTGCGCGTATAGTTATCAGTAATGAAGTTCCAATCTACGTGTTGTAGACCGTTTGATAGGATGTACCAGATAATCCAGAACAAGAAACCTACCGTTAGTGCTGCCGAGATCCAGACAAATGCGTTAAAGACATTATCTTTGAACTGGCGTGCTTTTTTTAGTTTTGCGCGATCCATAATAGTCACCTTTAACGAGCGATTACTTCGCTTTTTCTCGGTTTAGGTACAGTAGTACAGCGTTCAACGACATGATGAAGACCAGAAGTACTACACCTGTAGCGTAAAGTGCGTTCGCGTGAACACCACTTGCGTAAGACATTTCAATAGCGATGTTTGCAGTTAGTGTACGAGCCGAATCCAAGATGCCTTCTGGCATTGCCGGCGCGTTACCCATAACCATGATAATCGCCATGGTCTCACCTAATGCACGACCGATACCCAGAATCACACCTGTCATGATGCCTGAGCGAGCCGCTGGAACGAGCAACTTAAAGATGGTGTAGATTTTCGATGCGCCCAGTGCCAAAGAACCTTCTTTATAAGTACGAGGGACAGCGCGAATAGACGTTTCAGAAACCGTAATTACTGTTGGTAGAATCATCACACCAAGAACAATAATACCGGCCAAGATAGTGTTACCTGCAGGTACATCAAATACTTTCTGAATCAATGGAACGATAATAACCAGACCGAAGAAACCGTAGACCACTGAAGGAATACCGGCTAGCAGCTCAACCGCTGGACGGATAATGTCTGCTAATCGCTTTGGTGCGATTTCAGCGATAAAAATGGCGGTCAGAACACCAATGGGAACCCCAACAATGACAGCACCAGCCGTCGATACGATAGATGCCACAATCATGGTGGCGACACCGTAAAGCGCAGGTGGTAACCAGTTTTGTCCTAAGACAATGCCCGATACGCCTGCTTCTTGGAATGCCGGAATACTCTCTCGAACGATGAAGTATGCAATAACGGCCAATGAAACAATGCCGATTACGGCACTCGTTAGGAACAAGCCGTGGAAGATGCGCTCTTTCCAGTCTACACGACGCTTCTCGCGTAGGCCTGACTTGCTGATAGCTCTAGCGTCAGTATTCATAAGCTTTTCACTATTTGTTGCGATGGTCATTTAAAAATCTCACGGTTCTGGGCAATGCCGTTGAACACAATGGATAGAAAAGGCTCAGCCCGAAACGTTGGGCTGAGCAAACTTTAGAGTCCCGATGGGATTAGTTAACTGAGATGTAACCTTTTTGGTCAACTAGCGCTTGCGCTTCGTCAGTTAGCATCCAGTCTAGGAATTTTTGCGTTTCTGTTGATGGCTTGCCTTCTTTGTAAAGAACAAGGAATGGACGCGCTACTTTGTAAGAACCGTTTTTAACGTTAGCTACCGTTGCATCAACGCCGTCGATTGCTAGCGCATTAACAGTGTTGTCTACAGTACCAAGAGAAATGTAGCCGATTGCGTATGGGTTAGATGCAACCATTGTTTTCAGTGCGCCGTTACCGTTTGCAACTTGAGCACGTTGAGAGATAGCTGATACCTTCTTACCAGAAATCTTCATTTTTAGAGACATGATGTCTTCAAATGCGCCACGAGTACCAGAAGCTGTGTCACGAGTAATGGCTACGATTGGCTTGTCTGCACCACCGACTTCTTTCCAGTTTGATACTTCGCCTTTGTAGATTGCAGTCACTTGCTCGGCTGTTAGACCTGGCAGTTTGTTTTGTGGGTTAACAACCACTGCGATACCATCACGAGCAACCACTTCTTCGATTAGTGTTGATTCTTTTTCAGAGTCTTTTAGATTACGAGAAGACATACCAAGGTCTGCTGAACCATTTTTCGCTGCTTTTACACCAGCTGAAGAACCAGGACCTTGAACTTCGATAAATACGTTAGGGTTCTTCTTCATGTACGTTTCAGAGAAAACTTCCATCAGTGGAGTTACGCTGCTAGAACCCACTGCAGAGATAGTTTCTTTAGCAGAAACAGGAGTCACTGCCATTGCGCCTAGAAGTGCGATTGCACCGATTACTGTCTTTTTCATCACAATTTCCTTAAGTGGCTTTATTGCCGTTGTGTTTCACTTGAACGGTGCTCACTTTAGAATTTGAATATGACAGTTGTGTTTCACTTAGTTGAACCCTCTATGACACGTTGTCATTTCTAACTATTAATTCCGCGACTTATCCCTCTCTCAATTTGAACGTAACGTTTTTATAACGTTGCCTCATGTTCAAGATGATAACCCCATCGATTTTGGTACATTTCATAACAATTAGATATGAGTAACTCATTGATTTGGCAAATATAACAATTAAAATCGAAATGCTTATTTATAAAAAAGATAATAATCAAACCGATAGAGGGTCAATCTCATGCGTCAATTTCTTAGTACGCTTTCTATTAAACTTCAGGTTTTTCTGCCTGTTCTATTCACAGTTATATTACTCATCATTGGACTGAGTGTCGGAATCGGTAAACTCGATCAAGCATTCAATAAGGTTTCGGCTTCCACCCATAAGCTAATCATTCACAAAGAGGAACTTAGCGGCATCGTAGACAACACTTACGCCATGCGCATCAAAGCCATTTATAGTCTATTTAGAGCCGAAGATGTTCAGTCTCTCAACCAAGAGCTTTCTGAGCGACAAAACAAAAACCGCGATTTTCTTAACTCCATCGACAATCTCCCTGGCGTTCAAAATGAAGTCAAT
Source organism: Vibrio sp. 1727 (assembly GCF_033344415.1). Taxonomy (NCBI): domain Bacteria; kingdom Pseudomonadati; phylum Pseudomonadota; class Gammaproteobacteria; order Vibrionales; family Vibrionaceae; genus Vibrio; species Vibrio sp. 1727. Next base: position 88,272 of record NZ_JAWPOT010000009.1, on the reverse strand, counting down.
GCTATGCGTAAGGCCATGAATCACTATGTTGATTTCACTCGCGTTACCATGACACCTCTGCTCACCACTAAACACTCTTCTGATTACACCACCTCTGATTTCAATCAAAAGTACGAATCTGCAATGGCTGAGTATCGATTAGCTGGCGAAGCGATGATCAACGCCATCGACAAACTATCTAAACAATTGAATCAAATCGTCACCGATGAAGTCGAAACGAATGGCGAACAACATTCAACCACGCTAACTTACAGCGCCGTCTCGCTTGCGGTGATCTTGAGTGCCGCTTCACTTATTAGTTGGGTACTCGCCAGCTACATCGTTGCGCCGATTCGTAACCTTCAAGTAACGATGCAGGAAGTCGCGAAGGGAAACCTACTAGTTAAGGCCGAAGCCATCGGGAAAAACGAAGTGTCTCAGCTGGCTCGAGATGTAAACCAGACCATAGAAAAACTGCGTGAAACTGTAAGCGCATTGGTTCGCATTAGTGAAGATGTGGCATCAGCATCAACCGAGTTAGCAACTGTTATGACTCAAAGCAGCGTCAACTCGGATCAAGAAAAGCAAGAAGTTGAGCAAGTAGCCTCGGCGATCAATCAGCTAGAGTCGACCGCAGCTGAAGTATCGACCAATGCACAAGAAGCCGATAGTGCATCAAATCAAGCACGTACGTTAACCTCACAAAGTATAAGCATGTTTGGGGAAAGCACTCGCGCAAGTGAAAAGATGGCGGAACAACTTAACGAAGCCGCTGCCGTCGTGACTTCACTAAAAGATCAATCAGAACACATTGGTCGCGTGATCGAAGTGATTGAAGGTATTTCTGAGCAAACGAATCTACTTGCACTGAATGCAGCGATTGAAGCTGCACGGGCGGGCGAAAGTGGCAGAGGCTTTGCGGTAGTGGCCGATGAAGTACGTATGCTGGCAGCGCGAACTCAGGAGTCCACCAAAGAGATCCAAACCATTATAGAAGAGCTACAGCAACAATCTGGTCACGCAAATGAAAGTATGCATTCCAGCTTAGCCATGTTGTCAGACAACCAAGCTCTTACACAAGAAGTTAGCCAATCACTTGCTAATATCAGTAATGCTATCGCCGATCTGAACTCAATCAACACTCAAGTTGCGACCGCATCAGAAGAGCAGAAACAGGTTACGGCTGATATCAACAACAACTTAACGAACATCTATGAACTAGTGAGCCAGAACGTCACTGGTATCACTCAATCCGCCGCGGCAGCGCAAGAGTTGTCTGGTTTAGCAGAAAATCAAAAACATCAACTTAAGCAGTTCCAAGTTTAAATACTCTGCTCAACACGATAAGTTCCAAAGGTTAGAAAAGAAAAAGCTCCGCACTGGCGGAGCCTATCATAAAGGCAAAGCTATCAACCCTTATTAACGTAATAATTATTATTCATCTGTCACTAACAAGAGAGAGCTTTTGAAACTTGAGTTTAACGGATCTCTATTGAAAACCTCACCATTAGTCGTATCAAAAGTTGCAACATGCTTACCGTCGCCATTAGGTGTGTTGCTCCAGACATAACGCCCTAGAACATCATCTCCATCTTTCAGACTATAGCCGCTAGCAAACCCTGTACTATTTATGGCTGGGCTGTGGCAAGCTCGCTCAGTTAGAGATACTAGCTCTTTGATATTTGCTAGTCGCCAATTTTTTTTGTCAGCAAAATTGTGAAGAGGATGGTTGCCGTCCTTATTACGAATTTGTTTGGCTGTGGAGAGAGCGAGTTGCCATGACATTGTAGATCGCGTCCCCTGGCATTCTTGGTTTCCTACATTCCATGTCATACCAACTGGACAGCGCATCCATGTTAGACCTGTTTTCAGGTCAGTTACGGTACCGCTCTCAGAATATGTATAACGCGTGTTAGGTGCCGTTTTAGCAAAGTCAGTAGAACACTCTTGTGCAGCTATTGCAGTTTGAGAAGCCAAAGTAAGAGATAGTACAGTTATTAATTTCTTCATCTTATTGCCCCTTAACTGCGACTAGACGGATTGGGAATTGGTAAGAATCATCGGCACCCGCACTTGTGTTGCTTGATCGAATCTCGACGTATGAAATAGTGCCTCTATCTTTGCCCCGGGAGACAATCGCAGGGAAATAAATCTCGCCATCAATAAGTTGTGATGATGCATTCGTAAACTTAAAGTCGCTATGCCAAAACGCACCATATCCTAAATAAGGGCTACCTATGGTTTGCTGTGGAAAGTATTTAACATTAAAACCATAGACGTTGTATTTTGCATATTCATCGTTCGGAGCAAACAGTGTTTGTTCACCAAAGTCTAGTAAGTCATAAGTCTCACGGTAAGTAGGCAAGCGCCAACCAGTGATTCCACATAACGATTGTTTGTTTATGTACTGAACATATTGGCTAGTGGTACAAACTTCATCACCAGCGTCTTTACAACCTGCAAGCTCTACATCTTTGCTAAATGGCTTAAATGTTTCAGACTCAAACGCAAATAGGCGATCTTTAAATTGAACTGAGCTCGCATCCGCACTTTTGTTTTCCCAAACAAGACCAGTACGCTCGTCCATAGTACAAGCCCACTCAGTCGCATCTGCAGCTAAAGCTGCACCTTGTGAATCTAGCTTAACGAACTTAAAGCCAGCGCCTGTCGACGTTTGCTTGTCCTCTTTGTCGAAGCCGTATTCTGCATCTTGACCAGGGTAAGACGCTTGAACCTCAGCAACGTCTGCTGCTCCTTCAGCAAAATAAAGAACGGCGCCCGTATCGTTACTACCAACCGTTTGTTCAGCAACCGCTACAATTTCTTCAGCAAATGCACTTACTTCCGCTTCAGACAGAAGATCAGAGGCCAACGATTTACCTTGAAAGCTAAGATTTTGAGCAAGCAGCGCTACGCCTTTGATCATTTGCTTTGGTTGCATCGCAGCTAATAGCACAACCGTGTTTTGCTCTAGCTTGTCTAGCTCGCTAGCTTCTGCGTTAGACATCACCGTACCAGAAAGAGAAACGCCGGCATCGGCGAGTTGCGCTTTCACAATCTCTTCAGCTTGAGCAACGGTTTTACCGTCAATTACAAGACCCGCGAGCAACGTTGTTACACCATTGACCGTGTTACCCGTTGCTAAATTTTGACCCGGAGCCGCAAGACGCAACGTTTGGTTTGAACCTTGATCAACTTGAGCAAGAATGGTGCTGGTTAGTACGTTTTTGTCGCTTGAAGTCAGGCTAAATTTACCGGCATTATCCGTTTTAGCACTCGGTTCAGTGGAATCACAAACGTAGTTTTGGTTTAAATCGATACATACTGGCGTATCAAGAAGTGTACCTGCAGAAACGATGGTGCCAGCTACATCATAGGTCGGTGCCGACGTGTCACCACCAGAACCTCCGCCACAGCCAGCTAGGGCTAGTGACATAGCAACGAAAGAATATTGAAACTTCATAGATTTTATCTTCTTTTGATTTTAATTAACGAGAGCGAATCACTCTCACCATTGAAAGCAGGAAAAGTCCTAACAAGGTCCAAGGCGAACCACTGCCACCTGAACCACCGCCACTGCTTTCTTTAGTGGTATCAGCACTACACTGATACTGAGCAAAGTGACTCACACCCCACTCTTTCAACACCCCAGAGTTCCCTGACACGCGGTCAGACACTTCGAGACGCCAAGTACCCCAACTCGGTTGACCGACAAGTGCTTGTAACTCCTCGTCATACTGAGCGGTGAAGTAACCTTTAAATCCTTTGGTATTGCTTGATTGATGGCTAAGTAGCACGACCGATTTGCCTTGTGGAGACACTAGCGTCACTTGCAGATCTTGCAGTGAGTCATGTTCGATGTTCAGGTAAACCGCAAACGAATCATCAATCGTGCGTGACTTGTCCGATAGCGTCTGAGAGAACAGTCTGTCGCCCTGTTCCGGCAAAGCGGAGTTCACTGGTTGAGGCTGGATATCGAGCTCTGGCGTACCATTAACCAGCATCACCTTTTCACTCCACTGGTGAGTCTTTAGGCCTTCAGAAAATTGATAATCCAATGAAATAGAGGAATCGAATTGCGTGCCACATGTTAGACCGCTTGGTAACGCCACCTTCATTGAGGTCGAGTCAGAAAGCGTTTCATCAAAGTCGAAAACAGATGCGTTGTTTAGCTGCCATTGCCCTTTGATGCTCGCTTCACGGCCAGTTTGGCTCAGGCTCAAACCAACGTCTTGACCTTGTGCGATGTATCGAGCGTCATAGCGAACACGAAGAGGCGCTTTAAGTAAGTTGTGTCTGTTGAAGCTGTCCGTCAGGAATTGGGCGTAGTTTTTATTTGGGAACAAGGTGTTTGCGGCAAACACGGTCGATTCCGCCAGATCATGCATTTTCACGCCACGACCAATGCCGTACATACCTTCAAGTACAATGGCGTCAAACTCGCGGAACACGTTATCGGTATCATCACCGTATCGTTCAACCGATGCTTTAAGCGCTTGAAACAGCGGCGTTGACCATAGCTCGTCACCTAGTTCACCGCCCACACTGACGTGCGCTGGATACTCTGAGCTCTCGAAGTAACGTGCTCTTTGGTTCCATAAGCTACGAGTTGTTTTGCGTGTTCCGAACACACCGTCCCAGTTGAACACCGTATCTAACTCGAATTCTTGACCACGACGCGAAGCATCCAAATATTGAATGCGGTAGCTCGCGCTGCCCGCCCAGTAATCAGCAAAACCCTCTGCGATAGCACCAGTGTGACCGTACGCCCAATCCGGTACGATTTGGTAATGAATGCCATGCCCGAGCTCATGTATCACGACATCAGCATCGACTGCATCCGGAGAAACACCACCGACACCCAGCATGAGAGCTTTCGGACCGTAATAGTAAGTAGAGTTATCTTTTGATAAACCACGAGCATCAAAACGAAGCGGTTCGTCAAACAAGTCGTAAGTCAGGCTTGTCAGATATTGGATCGAGCTATCAAGATGATAAAAAGCCATCAACTGTGGGAACGCATTGTCACCAAACTCGGTGCTTTGCATCTCATCAACACTGTCAAATGCTTGAACCCCTTCTGCGCTGAGAAAGTCCAACGTATCGAGTACAGGCGCTTCACCAGGTGCTGGGGCTGCAAATAAGCCCGTCGCATCCACTTGCTTCAATCTTGGGTTAGAGAGATAGAACTTACCGCCGGACTGTAAAACCTCAATCGACTTGGTGACGTACTCGATCGGCTGAGGGTAATCGGACAGTGCTGACCACGTCGATTCTGGTGCCGCTTGCTGTTGCATGGTGCGAAGATCTGGGTTGAATAAAGAAACCTCAATATTAACCAGACTTCCAGAGCTCAAAGCCGGTGGCTCTTGTGCTTGCAGTTGGCGAGGCGATTCCAATTCCATTGCAACCGTTGGTTTACCGTTGCGAATGATCGTATCTTCAAGGCTCTTAAACACTCGCACAACGTGATGATTTTTATCGGTTGTTACTACTAGGGTGCGCTGTGCTTGATATTCACCGTTTACCCAAACATCAAAATTGTAATGCTCACCAAGCTGAGACTGGGTTTTGTAACGGAACTTAAACTCGCCCGCTTCTGAGTAGTGGCTGTCTAGATAAGTTTTCGCTTGCGCTTCATTCGTTACCACAGAGTCCGTTGCGGGATAATCCCACTCTGCAGCCTGTGCCGCAGGGGTACAAGCAATGAGCAGCGAAAACGCCAATGGTTTTAGCTTCATGATTTCGTCCTAGAATTCGTATTTTGCATTGAGCGTGAAGTAGCGCCCAGGCTCAGTTGAGTAACGCTTACTTTCCTCAGCGATACCCGCTACGTCTTGGTATCGGATGTACTCTTTGTCGAACAAGTTGACGATGTTTGCGCTAACACGAAGGTCTTTGGAAACGTAGTAAGTTGCGCCAATATCAAACGTATTCCACGCGCTTGTCTGCGCACACTCTGTCGCTAGGCCAAGCGTGGTCTGGCATTTAGGAACGCGATCCATAGCAGCGGCCCAGTTCCAAGCCACGTAAGCATTGAAGTCTTGGTTGGCGTATTTCAGTTGAGCATTACCTTCGAATGGCGTAATGCTTCGAACGTATTCGCCTTCCGCGTCTTTGCCATCTACGTAGCCAAACTTAGTGCTGATGTCCCATTGTTTGGTGAGCGCGTACCCCGCAGAAAGCTCTGCGCCATAAGTCTCTACGCCATCAAGGTTTTGGTACTGTTTGATGTAATTACCAGTGCTTGAGTCAAAGCCTGTGGTCACAACATCGATGAAGTTTTCAAACTTGTTGTAGAACACAGACGCATAGACATGCGCACGACCGTTATCGAACTTGTTACCAATTTCAAATGAGTCCGAAGTCTCAGCTTCTAGGTCTAAGTTAGGTGCGATAACAAAAGGCGTCAGCGGCACGAAATCATGGTTCACGAAGCCATATGCTTTGTCGTATTCCGGAGCACGGTAACCGTGGTTGTACGATACATAAACGATGTTGTTGGCAAACATTTCACGAGAAACCGACAGGCTTGGAGATACCTCTGAGCTATCCATGTCTTTTAATGGGAAGCCGCCCACTTCACCCTCACCGTCCGGCGTTAAACGGTGCGCATCAAAGCGCAGGCCGCCAGTGATGGTCCATTTATCCAGTTCCACCATGTCTCGAACGTACAAACCAATGTTATAAGCACGAGCAGGAGCGAAAGGTTGTTTGGTCGAAGGCGTTACTCCGTTCCAATCAATCTTGGAATCGCTATCTGTGCGTTCGTAATAGTCAGTAGAAAGCTCGACACCGTAAGCCAATTGGTGCTCTGCATTTGCTGCATAAATCGTATTGGTGAAGTCGCCACGGAAGCCAATTGTCTCGTCAATGAAGGTTTTGTGTTCCAGCTCGCGACGTTTGGTGATCAAACCATTGTGATCCACTTGGCGCATTAAACGGTTGGTGTCTTCCACCACTTCGGTGTGACGCCAGTAAACTTTGGTATCCAACTCTTCGAACCAAGTTGGATTAATCGGAGTCACCTCTGCACCAATATAAGCGCTGTACTCTTCTGTGGTTTCATCCTCAGCAAAGTCTTCAATATGCCAAATTCCATCAGGTTGAATGGACGGTGAACCCTCCAAACGCTCTTGGTTCTGGGTGTAGAGTTCCGCTTTGGCTTTCAACATCACCTCTTCATTGAAAAAGTGGTTGATCGTATAAGCACCGCTGTAACCATCGAGGTCGCGGTTATACAAATCTTCATCAAAGTTACGTGTCTCTTGTCCTTGCCAGTATGAAACGTTAAACAAACTCTCTGTATCACCGGAACGGAAAGCTAGATTACTCGTGCCTTTGTACTTGTTGCTGATATCGGTGTAAGTACCGGAAACATCGGTGTAGAAGTCTTTGTCTTTTAAGAAATCACCCGGCTGGCTGGATTCTAAAATCACCACACCGCCGATCGCGCCAGAGCCATGCACCGAAGAACTTGCCCCTTTAATGATTTGCAGCGATTCAAAATTGGATAAATCAAAAGTATCTCGCCCAACGGCATCATTAATGTCATTCGCACCGAAGCCATCCGCAGAACGAATGCCATCACGAACGATCATAATGCGGTTACCCGTCATACCACGGATGGTAATGTTTTGCGGACGTCCTGCACCGCCCGTCACGCTTACACCAGGTTCGTTACGCAGCACGTCATATAGCTCGGTCTCGCCTCTTTCTTCGATTTGCTCGTTTGTGATAACCGCGACACTACCTGCCACTTTTGACAATGGCTGATCGATTTTATTGGCGGTTACCACCACCTCTTCCATTGAGAAAACCTTAGATTCGGCGTGCACTTGACTGGCAGCAAGTACCGAAAGTACTGCCGCTGACACTGGGGTAAGCTTCATTTACTGCTCCGCTTTAGATGTTTTAATGAGTGATAGTAGAAATGCGTATTCTTTTGCTTGTTGTTCTTGCGCTTGTCGTGGGTCCATTTGGTGGCCCGAATTAAAATCAGTTTGCAACAAGTACGGCCCGTTGCGCTCACTTAACGCTGAAACTTTAGCGAGATACTTTGCGCCTTCCCAATATGGCACGCGCTGATCGATTAAACCGACTTGAACCAACATGGGTGGGTAAGCGTCTTTATGGATATTGAGAATCGGATCGTACGCCTTCATTAACGCCAATTGTTCAGGTTTGGTTGGGTTACCCCATTCGCCATACTGCTGTGTGGTAAGCGGAAGTGAGGTATCCGACATACTTGCAACCACATCAACAAAAGGCACTTTAAGTACGACACCTGAAAACAATTTAGGATCTTGATTAACCGCTCCGGCCACCAACGTGCCACCAGCACTAGAACCGATGGCGAAAACCTCTCTATTGCCACGTTCGAATGTTTGCAGCGCCTTCGCGGCCGCGACAAAATCACCAATAGAATTGGCTTTTCGCACACCACGGCCTTGCTCGTGCCATTCATCGCCAAAGTACCCACCGCCACGGACATGGGCGATAGCGTAAATCACACCTTGGTCGAGTAAACTGATAACCTGAGGCATAAAGTACGGTTTCATCGTAAAACCATACGCGCCGTAACCGTAAATCATCACAGGAGATTGTGGGTGCAATTTGTCTTTGCGATACGCCAAAGAGACCGGGACAGAAACGCCGTCGTGCTTAATAAAAATACGTTGGGATACATAACGCTGACTATCAAAGTCTTGGTAAACATCTTGAGAGTACAAGGATTTATTTAGCGTTTTTACATCGAACTCTTCCCACTGAGGAGGCGTAGTCATCGACATGCTTCGGATACGAATTTTGTTTGATTCAAAATCGCCCAATGTGCTTAGCCAAGCGACATGACCATCGTGTTCCAATGGCAGTATCACTTTTTCCTGCCCTTGGTAAGAATACACCGTCAATGTCGACACATTGTTTGGCTTACTAAGTGCCACAACTCCTGCATCATAAAGGTAGAACTGTTCAAGCGGCTCACGAGGATTGGTGAAGCGTTGCCATGTTGCGCCAAGCGGTGCGAGTTCGGCTTGGTAAAGGGCGAACTTTCCTTCCAGGTTGCTTTTAAGATAAATGTAACCTTTCGCCACATCCGCGTAATATTCCACACCCACTTCAGGCTTTCGCAATGAATCTGAGACAGTGCCCGTTTCTAGGTCGACAAGCTTCTGCTCTGTTGTTGACTCGTTGTTGCTTTGCAGCACAGCATAACGGCTATCTGCCGCACGATAGAAAGAAAGTAACCAATCTGACTTGGGTTCATTCCATAGGACTGTTTTTGCCAAAGATTCAGTGGAGATACGTAAGATCTGATGAGGTCGCTGAGTGCGCTTTTCTTTTGCAACGAGGAATGCCACTTTCCCGTTAGGTGACAACAATACGCCACTATCGACGTGCGTCGCCAGTTCCGTAGATTGGCCGGAGAGTAAATCAACAACCACAGCACGATATTGTTCGCTACCGTCGATATCTTCCGTGAAAAGGAGCGTGTCACCATTCACTTGCCATTGACCAAGTTGGTAGTACTGATGCGCAGATTGTCGTTCATCGAAATCGAACACCACGTTTTCTGGTGCATGTTGACTCGCACGGGATAATAGTAAGTAACGACCATCGCGACGCGTTAGCGTCCACTCTCTTCCACTCATGATCGACCATGGCTTATCACCTTTGTCTGCCACCATGGTATCCCACTGCGTGAGTAGGTTTTTTGTCAACGTCTGATAACTTTTTTGGTGCTGTTCAGTTTTGTGGTTTTGTTCTGTTAGGTAGGTAAGAACTCGCTCATCTTTACGAGCATCATCTCGAAGCCAGTTGAAATCATCAGCAGCAAAGCCAGAACTAGAGGTAATTATGAGCCCTAAAAAAACATGAGTAAATTTCATATAGAGAGCGAATTCATTTATAGGATTAATACAATGGCGCGTATTCTGCCCTTAAATAAAAATGAGATCAATTATCATTTTCATAATCATGTGAGATTTTTATCTAGTGTGTGAGGAAAAACGTTTGCTTTGACCGAGGTAATAAAACTTAATAACTTTCTAAATTAGCGTTCTATGCTGTTTATATACAACCAGACAAATATAAAAGCTGACAAACGAGTGAGTATGGAAAAACGCTATTTCACCTAGCGACAGACATAAAAAATCCGAGTGCGAACACTCGGATTTTTAAGAACTAAAATCCGTGGGAAACTACAGCAGCTTTTACTCTTCAGAGCTCGGTGCCGCTGGTTTTTTCTTAGGGATGAAGACATCATCACCCACAGATACGTTTTTGTAGAAGCTCTTGTCACGCTTAGCTGGTTTTTTCGCCGATTTTTTCGCTTGAGGGCGAGCTTTCTTTGCGGTCGCTTTCTTATTGCGGAAATCTGGTTTAGGTGGCTTAAGGCCTTTAAACTTACCTTTCAAATCTTCGAACACTGAAAACTCAAGATCTTGTTGTAGGTATGCTTCTACACGTTTAAAGCTATCCCAGTCTTTTGGACCAACAAGAGAGATTGCATCCCCTTTGTTTCCAGCACGACCAGTACGACCAACTCGGTGTACGTATTCTTCGGTATGCTTTGGCATATCGAAGTTGATGACGTGTGTCACAGTTGCAATATCCAAACCGCGGGAAGCAACATCAGTCGTTACAAGGATCTTAAATACTGCGCGCTCAAACTGACTCATAATGGAGTTACGTTGAGTCTGGTTCAAGTTACCACTTAGTGCTACAGCCTTCAGTTTCTTTTCGTTCAGCTTTTCTGTTAGTCGCTCAGTATCATCACGCGTTGCCGTAAAGATAATAACTTGACGGTATTCAGCCTCAGAAAGAACACGATCTAAAATTGCCTCTTTATGATCTAGGTGATCACACAAGTAAAATTTTTGCGTGATATCTTTATGCTCTTCGTTAGAAACGCCGATAGCAATTCGCTTTGGCGCATTGAGCATTTCAGCCGCGATTTCATTGACGTCTGCATGATCTAATGTCGCAGAGAACATCAACGTTTGACGACGACGATGCTTGGCTGCTTTATGAATGCGACGAAGCTCTGGTGCAAAACCCAAATCCAACATGCGGTCTGCTTCGTCAAGAATCAGCGTTTCCAAACCATCCAGATAAAGCGAACGATGATCTAAGTGATCAGCCAAACGTCCTGGTGTCGCCACGATAAATTTCGGGTAACGACGCAGAGCTTTTACTTGATCGTTAAAGTTCTCACCACCCAAAATCAGTGCTGCTTCATAAGATAGGCCAGCTAGCATAGAACGAAGCTCACCATATACTTGTTTCGCTAGCTCACGAGTAGGAGCAAGGATTACCGCGCGAGGGTCTTTCGCAGAAAACGATTTTGTCTTTAAAGACTTATGAAGCATTGGCAATACAAACGCCAAAGTCTTGCCCGAACCTGTTTTCGAAGATGCCAATAGATCCTTGCCTGCAATCGCAACAGGAATCGCCTGCTGCTGAATGTCAGTCGCTTTTTTAAAATCGTAGTGTTTTAGGTTCTTCAACAATCGGTTGTCTAGGCCTAGATCTTTAAATTGCAAAGTATTCTCCAATAAATCAGTCAGCGTCTGAGCGCTCTGTAGTGTCGTTTCCGCTCTAACGCAGCAAAAAAATAAAGCTCGGTATAATACCGCAAATCATAGGAGTATAGATAGAGATCACACAAACTAATTCCCTGTGGTAACGGTAAAACATCATTTGTGGCTCAGTTCAGAGTAAAGACTAGCCTTTTTGATGAGCAGCTGGACAGGAAGTTTAGAGAAAAGCCGTTCAAATATGCCTTCTATCCATCAACAAAACGACTTAAATAGCAGTTATTTGGGCCAATAAACTTTCATTTGTGTCAATATCGTCTAAATTATTGATATCAGGAACGTGGCAAATACACCTGCTATGAAAACTGTTGTGAGAACGAAATAAAGGATAGGTAGTTAAACTTTGTTAAGTTCAGGTAAAAGTTGACGTCAGGTACTCCATGAAATTCTTGGGTTTTTTTGACTTTTGCTACATCATGTACTGATAAAATGTAACCACATTTAACCTCGCTACTGTATAAAATAATAGTTAGTGGCGAGACTTTCACTATAAGCAAGGAGTTCTTATATGAACAAAACGTTGATCGCAGCTGCAGCAACTTCAGTACTTCTACTAGCCGGTTGTGCTTCTTCTGATGACGCAGCTACAGCAAATGCAGCAAAATTAGACGAACTAAGCAACCAAGTTAGCCAACTAAGCCAAGACGTACAAGCTCTTCAATCTGACGTTCAAAAATCAGGCGCAGCAGCAATGGCTGCTCAAGAAGAAGCTGAGCGTGCTAACGAGCGTATCGATAACATCGCTCAGTCTTACACTAAGTAAGATTTGATACCGCGTCTTAACGCCCGTTAAGGCGCGGTTATTTCGATAGGAACCCCATTCTGTGCAGCGATTGCTGCTTTAGCCTTCACGTTTTTCATACCGAATTCATCCAACCACCACTTTAACTCTTTCGGCACTTTCAGTTCATCTTTCTCGCCATTACTACGAGTCAAAGGCTCATGTGCTTCTAAGAACACGCTTCTGTCAGGCTCAAGTGTCATTTTGATAGGCTGGTTAATGATGTTAACGTCTTCGCCGTTACGAACCTTGTCAAATAACCACTCAATGTCACTTGGGTCCATACGAATACAACCCGCGCTGACTCGCATACCAATCCCAAAGTCCTTGTTGGTACCATGAATTAGGTATTCGCCATTCCCGTAAGCTAAACGCAATGCAAACATACCAAGTGGATTATCAGGCCCCGCAGGAACAACGGCTGGTAGGTCAATGTCCTTTGCTTTGTACTCGGCACGAATAGAGGCTGGAGGAGTCCATGTAGGGTTCGGTCGTTTTTGGCTGATACGCGTTGTCATTACTGGGGTATCGCGCCCTATTCGGCCAATTCCGACAGGAAATACATGGACAATATTCTCTCCTTTCGGAAAGTAATATAAGCGCAGCTCGGCTAGATTAATAACGATACCTTTATAAGGTACGTCTGGGAGGATTAGCTGTGTCGGAATAGTAAGAACATGCCCCTCTTCTGGTAAGAAGGGATCCACGCCTTTGTTTGCGGCCATTAAACCTAGCATACCCACATCGTAGAGCTTAGCGATATTTGCCATGGTTTCGCCTTCTTGCACGACGTGGTTTTCAAGGCGACCAATTAAACGGCTTCCATCCTCTGGTAATTCGTACATCTTAGCGAATGATAGACCACTCACTAAAGATAACGACACAGATAGCAGGGTACGTTTTGCGAAACTCATTGATCGCTTTTTGCTAAGCATTTCACTCTATTCCTTGGCACTTTTAAAGAGCTGTAAGGTTATCTCTCTTTCTGTCTTGTGATCAACCATCGGCTTGTGATATTCCAGTAAAGAAAAGCCCTCCCAAGTCCAAGGTTTATGGATGTATTTGTTCGGTACACTTTTGATTTCTGGTACCCAGTGGCGCACAAATTCACCATTAGCATCGAACTTTTCGCCTTGGCTTATCGGGTTGAAAATACGAAAGTATGGCTGCCCGTCACAGCCCGTAGAAGCAGACCATTGCCAGCCACCATTGTTCGCTGCAAAATCGCCGTCCACCAGCTTACTCATGAAGTACGCTTCTCCCCATCGCCAATCAATATGTAAGTCCTTGGTAAGAAAGCTCGCGACAATCATACGTAATCGATTGTGCATCCAACCTGTTTGATTGAGCTGACGCATTGCTGCATCAACGACTGGGTATCCTGTTGTTCCTGTCTTCCATCGCTCAAAGGCCTTCTCATCATAGGACCACTGGATTTTATCCTCCCAATCGATAAATCCTTTGCCTTTGACGAGTTTTGGTTCGAAAACCAATAGGTGCTGATAAAACTCACGCCAAATGATCTCACTTAACCAAGTTGCTTTCCCTTCTGTAAGGTCATTTTGTTGATTTTCAGCATACAAACGAGCAATACACTGCCTTGGTGATAGCGCGCCAATCGCAAGGTATGGAGACAGTTGGCTAGTGCCACCAATAGCTGGAAAGTCTCGCTCGCTTTGATACGCGTCACTGCGCTCCCGTGCAAATTCCCTAAGCTGCATCAAAATATCATTAGTCGAAGCCAGCCAGTCTTCACTGGATTCTCGAGCATAGCTAAATGTGAAGCTTGAATTAAATCGAGCCGACTCTATTTGTTCGAGTACCTTTTTATTGAGTGGCGCTTGCTCGTGAGGTTTTACTACCGTCGGCATATGGAACTGCGTTAACCAAGCACGCTTGAATGGCGTAAACACCTTAAAATATTCGCCTTGCTTATTAAGAACCGTCGTTGGCGCGTGCACACATTTGTCATGAAACAGTTCAAATTCGATATCGTGAGAAGCTAACGCTTCACTTACTTGTGTATCGAGCTCTCGTTCGTTCACCTCATAGTGAATGTTTGCCATGACAGACGTGGCTTCAAGTGTTTCCGCCCACCCACTAATCACATCTGTACAATCGGAAAACGACGGTACCTCTTTGTACAAAAAGGGAATATTAAGGCTTTCAAGCTCCTCGTTAAGACTAGCTAAGCGACGAGCAATGAGGTCTGCCTGCATCGGCGCCATGTGATGCTCCCGCCACTGCTCTGGCGTCGCGATAAAGCAAGCGACGACAGGCTGACCTGAATCCAATGCCGCTTTGAGTGCCGTGTGGTCTAACGTACGTAAGTCACGTCGAAACCATACTAAAATCATGGTAGCTCCTATCTTTTGTCTACTAAGTTAGGTGTAATTTCTCTATCACTTCAGAGCACCCCATCCGATCACCTAGCTGTGCGTGAAGCATTTTGATGGACGCTACTTGTTTAGCAGCTAGTGCTTTATTGGAGAAAAGGTAGATAAACGAACCATTTTCAATGACCTCGTGATCTAGTAGACCAGAAACATCATCAACCTTATCGATCAAAGTCGTGTGATACCCTTGTTCACAAAGCTTCGCTGCTTGAATCCAACTCTCAGATTCTCTGTTTTGTTCAAAGCTAATGAGCAGACACTTTCCTTTGGAAGCGGCTTTGTTTTCAGAATCGATAACAAGGGCAAGTCGAGTGATTAAACAAGTCTGAAATAACCCCACCTGCAAGGATCGCAACGATCCTTTTACCATATCTAGCGCATCAAATACTGGGCTAATAAACTGATCAATAACGAGTTTTAGTGGGTACTCTTTAAGAACAGAGGCAAGTAAACTCTCTGCTTTTCCTCGATTCAGGGTAGACAGCGCAAGCAGCATGTTTTCAACTTCTTCGAGTGTGCGAACCTCGTTTTTGACTTCGACATCGGCGCTTTTTCCTAGCAGCCCCTTCACTTTACCAATCGAAATCCCCTTCGCGAGCCAACTCTGGACTTCGCGAATCGTATCGAGATCTTGCTGGCGATAGAGTCTGTGTCCTTTTTCAGTTCGCTGAGGCTGGATCAAGTTGTATCTTCGTTGCCAAGCTCTCAGCGTAACTGGTTTTACACCCGTGATTTCTGCGACATCTCGGATCGCGTATAGTTTTTCTTCTGAACTACAAACCATAGCGCAATCTCATCTCCTGCGGATACGGTTCTAAAAACTTCTGTTTTGCTAAATACTCGTCTGGGTAAGTATTTAAGTAATGCTTAATCAATGTAAGTGGTGCTAGCAGAGGCAGCATTCCGATTCGGTAGTCGTGAATCACTGTCGCTAACTCTTCTTTTTCTTCTTTAGTTAGTGAGCGTTTGAAGTACCCTTGTAAATGCATCAACACATTTGTGTTGTTTTTTCGGCTAGCCCGATTCGTTAACGCCTTCATCAGTCCTAAACGATACTCTTGGTAAAAGTCTTCAATTTCATAATTAGCGACATCAGCGACTAAGCGGCCAAGGGAGCGGTATGACTCTGGGTGGTGTGCCATTAACGTCAGTTTGTAGCGCGAATGAAAGTCGATGATTTTGCCACGAGTAGGCTCACCATCCATCGAGTCGTAAAAGTCATTTAGACAAAATACTCGAGTAATAAAATTTTCTTTCAATACAGGGTCGTTAAGTCTGCCATCCTCTTCAACAGGCAACCAAGGCATTTTTTGCATCAATGTTTGCGTATACAAGCCAACACCTTCTTTCGCAGCACTGTTCTTGCTGTAAACCTTGACTCGCTCCATGCCACAAGTTGGTGACTTGGCACAAACGATGTAACCACAAAGCTGCTCGCTTTGAAGTTCTTCTACTTTATTGGCCGAGTAAGTGAGCATATTGTCGGTATGATCATTTTCTGGATTTTTGGTTTCAACCAATGCAACACGCTCTTCATTAGAAACAAGACGAATGGTTGGACGGGGTACTGGCATACCTACGCCGACTTCAGGGCATACCGAAATAAAGTCAAAATACGGGCTGAGCTCTTTAGTCACAAAGTTGCTCACCTTATGACCAGAGTCAAAACGCACTCGTTCACCCAAAACACACGAACTGATACCTACTTTGATTGAAGATTCCATGATGACGCATCCCTATACAAAAAGTTTTGTTGTATAACTTATAGCAAGCCTTTCCAGATTGTACAAGAAAATAAGTTGTACAATTTAATCGTTTTACTTCACTCGAAAGTATTTCGATCAACCAGCTGTCAGAAAAAAGTTTGGCCCAAAAACAAAGAATTTGTGCGCGCAATCGACAAACTGCTCAAAAGCAAATCGATTGCTCTTTTGATTTCAACAGATTTGGTTATCAATAGTAGTTGCAGTTTCTAAATGCGTGGTTTTTGTGACTAAGCTCTCAAGGGGCCACTGTACGTCCCGATATTATTGCCTCAACGAAAACGAACAAGTTCAACAGAATTGGTAATAGCGTTCTATAATAGAGGCGTTTTATCAAAACAAAACTTTGGAGAGCACTTATGGCAACCCCACACATTAACGCACAACCAGGTGATTTCGCTGAAACAGTTCTGATGCCAGGCGACCCGTTGCGCGCTAAATACATCGCTGAAACGTTCCTAGAAGATGTGAAACAAGTTTGTGACGTTCGCAACATGTTCGGCTTTACTGGCACTTACAAAGGCAAAAAAGTTTCTGTAATGGGCCACGGCATGGGTATCCCGTCTTGCTGTATCTACGTACACGAGCTAATCGCTGAATACGGCGTGAAAAACGTTATCCGTGTGGGTAGCTGTGGTGCAGTACGTGACGACGTGAAACTAATGGACGTTGTTATCGGTATGGGTGCTTCTACAGACTCTAAAGTTAACCGTATCCGTTTCAACAACCACGATTTCGCAGCAATCGCTGATTACGGTCTTCTAGAAGAAGCAGTTAACCAAGCACGCGCTCAGGAAGTGCCTGTAAAAGTAGGTAACGTATTCTCTGCAGACCTGTTCTACACACCAGAAGCAGACATCTTCGAGAAGATGGAAAAACTAGGCATCCTAGGTGTAGACATGGAAGCGGCTGGTATCTACGGCGTAGCAGCTGACCTAGGCGCGAAAGCACTGACTATCCTGACAGTTTCTGACCACATCATCCGTGGTGAAAAACTAAGCTCAGAAGAGCGTCAGAAGTCGTTCAACGACATGATGAAAGTTGCACTAGAAACTGCAATCAACATCTAAGAACAAATAGTAAGTAATAATTTGCAGCCAGAGTTATGCTGGCTGCCCGAATTATCCCGAGGGGGCGATTGTGTCTAACGGCGAACTGCCAAAAGACGCAGATGGGTTACAACTCAACTTTTGTAAAACATTGGCGTGTGACAACTTTGGATTGAGTGATGCAAAGCGTTACGTTCTGCAACATGCGAACCCTAAGCGTCCGGCGATGGTATGCCGTGAATGTGGAGCTTTCCCCCCCTTACTTAATAATCGCGATGTCGTGAACGAACTTCATCGCCTGCGGCACGTCCACAGTGACGGGTTGCCTGCTTGCCGTAATAATGATTGCGACAACTTTGGACTTTCTGTCCACACTCACAAACACCTCTATCACGCTTTCGGTTACAGTGGCGATCGCCAACGTTACCGCTGTAAAGTGTGTCAAAGTACCTTTGTCGACAAGTGGTCTGGTGCCAACAAGAAGCTTCAATTTCAAGAGAACTTGATGGGTTTATTGTTTACGGGATATTCCGTACGAGAAATCTGCCGCAAGCTTAGTATTAACCCAAAAACCTTTTACGATCATGTTGACCATATAGCTAGCCGCTGCCGCCGCAAGCTGGCAACCATTGATGCGCGCTGGGTAAACCACGCAACGCATTATGAATTGGCCTCAAACTATATTGCATTGCAACCGAACAGCAATAATGGTGTGTATTGGATTGTTTCTGGCGAAGCGCATTCTGGCTATATTCTTTGCCAGCACGTCAATTATTCCGCTGATGAAGAGCCAATCGCAACTCTCGATCATAATCCTTACGATGAGGTGTCTCGTTTTGTTTCCCAGGAGTACGTAGCGGAAGCAAGTGAGCCGCTTGCGGAACCTTCTCATCACCTCAGAGAGCGAATTGACCAAAAATACCAAACAATTTTGGCTCGCGGTAACGTAGAAGACCCTCTTGGTAATCTATCTGTATTTCATTACCCTTCAAAAGGGGCATTAGTCCGTCCGCCATACACCTCGTATGCACACTATTTGCACGTACTTGATATGTGCTGCCCAAACAAACGTGTATCTCTATACATGCCTCAAGATCCCCTACTACGTTCAGCTGCATTGAGCGTTTGTTTACCTCGTATTAAAGAGAAAAGTGTCGACTTGATGTATGTAGAAGAGGACGCTAGTTGGGACATGAGCACTCCCTTTGGCAAAGTCGATATCGCCTATATGAGTTGGTGGCGCGATCGTTGGGCAATCTCTAGTCAAAACGAAAACCACAAAGGCATTTGCTACCTCGCTGGCGATCAAAATGAGCCTGAAAAATGGTTTAACGTTGCGACAACTCGTCATGTGAAGTTTTATCAAAACCGCTTTCAGATTCTTTTCGAAAGCTTCATTAACGAGCCACGTCGCAAATTACGACCTGCTGGTATTTTACCTCTTTTAGATATATTCAGAGCTTGGCATAATTTGTGCTATCAGGATAAACAAGGTCTTACCGCTGCACAAAGGTTGGAAGTCTCTGATGCACCTTTGACAATCAAACAGCTCCTATCGTAGCTATTCTATTGGTAATTTAGATGTAGTAATTAGGGGTTGTAACGGTATACATTACGGCCCCTGATCGTTTACCAAAACGTTATCCGCATCGCTTTGGTAAAGAAACATGCATCTAACCACTTAATATTAGGTGTGATTTCCAGTTCGATAGTCATGGATGTGAACGTTGGATAAAAACCAAATTCAGCTAGAAGATGATCTCACTAAGCTTAAAGGCCAAATAAAATCGGCCCCTAAACATACCTTTAATATTGCGCAGCAATATCGTATCCGCGCGGAACAAATTTTATTTGTGGACGGAGAGATCAAAGCCTTACTCATCATGGCGCAATGCTGTTGGTGCCTAATGGATTACCGACAAGGCTTAAAACTCGTCAAAGACGCTTACAGCAAACAAACACAGCTTGAAACCGACGATCATCTCCCGGAAATTCTCCATCTTTTTGCACTCCAATATTGGGGCCAAGCAAAGTATTATTCCGCGCAACAATATTGGATTAATGCGCTCGAACAATCTGCTCTTGTTGATGATGTTGAAATTCAAATCGAATCTCTAATTGGGCTTGGTAATGTATGGCGCATCACTAATGAACACCAACTTGCCGCTTCAACTCATGAGTTAGCCGTTAAAGTGGCAAACAATGTTCGTATTGCTTGGTTAGAAGGCAAAGCGCGCATCCTATTAGCTTGGGACTATTACTTACTAAATAAGTTTGTCGAGATGCTTACGGTACTGGATGGAGCAACCGAAGTATTAAAAGATCATGATGACAGTACGTGGCAAGCCGAGATCTGGGACTTTAAAGGGTTAGCACTGCTTGGACTAGAACGCCTTGATGCGGCCGAAGAAGCCACCCAAAAAGCCCACCAGCTCGCCATTGAGCATGACCTCGTTTGGATGAAAGCACACTCTTTTATTAGCCGAGCAAGACTTGAGCTTTTGCGCCAAAATACAGACAGCGCTGCCAAGTTGCTACTTGCAGCAGAAGAGTCTGCACTCAGTTTCGACCACGGTGAGCTACTCAGCCAAATTTGCTTCCAACAATCACGAGTCGCTGAAGAACAAGGTGACTTTGAGTCTGCGTTTAACGCGTTCAAGAAATACCGTAAGCACGCACTCAAAATGCTCAAAGAACAAACTCATCGAATCAGCATGGATAAAGCAAGAGGCTCTAAACGCCAACTAGAGCAGCGAGCACGTAAGCTGATCAATCATATTCGCTCTCAACACGAATACGACCCTGAAAAACAGTTCTCTAATGTCGTTTCTGAGACCTACTGGTGGGAACAGTTAGTTTTGTTTAAAACGGAGCTCAAACGCTCTAACCACGCCATCATTATGATTCAGCATTCAAACCCCGAAGTTCTCGATGTTTGTACCGAGCTCGTTCATGCATTGACAACCTCCAGCGACCTCATCTCGAGAATTTCCAGTAACAGGCTAGCAATGTTAATTGCAGAAAAAGGTCAAGCAGCAGAAGAGGTCTACCGCACTGTCCAAGCGATGTTAGACATCTATCCATGGAAGCGACGCGGAATCAAAGGCCCGAAACCGATACTGTATTTGCAAGATATCCTGACCTTCCCATTCACGTTAGAACAGCTCGAAGAAAGTTATATTGAGGTAATGAAGAATGGAACAACTGCTTAGCAAGGTGACTGACGCAGGTATCGATCCTTCTTCCGTTTCAGGTGAAGAAGCGATTACGCTATGGGAACACATAGGGTTACATATTGCGTCAACAAACCGAGAGAAAGCGCATTGCTATATCATTAGCGCCGAGTATCGAAGAGAGATCAAACAGCTCAACGACAGCATTAGTGAATTGAAACAAGCGCTTGAGTTGCTTGTTTTACCAGAGGATGTAGAAGATATTCTTTCTGTGAAAGCAAGCTTGAGTGAGCGTTTGGTTGAAGTAGGTGACTACAATGCGGCATTAACCGAGTATGTTGCTTCAACCAATATCGCCGTCGAGTACGGCTATATTGATGAGTACGTATTGGCCATTATTGGAATGGGTAATTTGTGCGATGCCCATGGGGATCACCAACGTGCATTACGTTATTATCAAAAAATAGATGCTATCGATCACGCTATTGGCAGTCGATCCCTACGCCTTCGTTACAAGCTGTACATGCTTGCCTGTTATATCAGCTTGAACCGTACCGCAGACGCCAAAGAACTATTGAGTGAATGTGAAGAACTGAGCATTCTCGTCAGTGATAAAAACCTCGCCGCACAAATTCACCTCTACCGAGCCAAATTACATCGTCTGCAAGAAGACTACCCCAATGCGTTGCTGGCTATTTCGAATGTTCAGTATACAACGGGTAGTGCCACGACATACTGGTTATCCACGATGGTCAAAATTGAGACTGCGTATTGTCTAAACGGTGTAGGGCACACTTCTTTAGCTAATTTAACGTTGGACTCCATCAGTAAAAGGATTCAAAAGCAACTATCTCCTATCGTTACTCAGCATTTTTATAACGCGATGAGTCAAGTTTACGCCTCTCAAGGGTTGTATCAAGAAGCATTAAATTGTGAAAAAAAAGCGCATAGAATCGAATCTGATCTTGTAAAACATATTCCGATCGGTGAGTTAGGGTCTGCTCAACTACGCCGACTTTCACGCTTTGAGTTACAACTCAAACTCATTTTGTCAGAGCTAGAAAACAAAGAACTAAAAGAAACCACCAAGCAGCATAAAAATACTGTTGCTCAGCTACAGCAGGACGTCTTTACCGATCCACTTACGTCTTTACACAACAGACGCTGGTTAGAAGTTAAACTAAAAGATCTACTTCTGCACGATACTGCATTTGCATTGATGGTCATCGATATCGATCACTTCAAATCCATCAATGACGAACTAAGCCACTTGGTGGGCGACAAAGCGATCAAAAGTGTGTCACAGGAACTGGCGTCCTACTTCAGATTTAAAGGCGCATCGTGCGTACGATTTGGTGGTGAAGAGTTCCTCGTGATCCTTGAGAATACCCAACTGGAACGCGCAGAAATGCATGCCGAGAATTATCGTGAACGGATTTATCGATATGGTTGGGACGATATTCTTGGTGAGCGGGGGCTGACCGTATCCATAGGGATTACCTTGCATCGAGAAGGCGAGAATACTCAGCGAACTTTTTATCGTGCAGACAAAGCTCTTTATCGCGCCAAAGCCAATGGCAGAAACCAAGTCTGTACCGAACTTTAAACCATGCCCCGGTTGACACCTGGGGCTTTAGTATACTTTTTACTTATCCTTCCTATATCACTTCACTGCTTGTTTAAATAAGTACTCAGCAACACCTTAACTGCCAATAAACATCAGTGGATACTTACATCGCATAAACATAATTCCTACATAAAAACCGCTTGATTCATCTGTAGTTAAGACAAATACTTAAATTGTTAATTTACGTAGATTTTCCATTTCGCAATACGCACAGGTAGGTAAGATGTTTCTAGACTATTTTGCACTTGGGTTACTCATCTTCGTTGCTTTAGTGATCTTTTACGGAATCATTGTCATCCATGATATTCCATATGAAATCGCCAAAGAGAGAGAGCACCCGCACCAAGACGCAATTCACTACGCTGGCTGGGTCAGCCTTTTCACTTTGCATGCGCTGTGGCCATTTTTATGGATCTGGGCAACATTATGGCGCAAGGAACGCGGCTGGGGTTTTAAACAACTAGAACAAGAAACACACGACATTCATCACCGCCTTGAAGAACTCATCGATGAAGTCAACGAACTCAAAAACGAAGTATCGATGTTGAAACAACAAAAGATTCAGCAAAAGCCTTTGCCTGAACAAAGTAAAGAGGACGAATAATGGACTTATTGCTGATTCTGACTTACGCAGCTCTTTGTATTGCCATTTTTAAAATTTTCAATATTCCTCTAAACAAATGGACCGTTCCAACCGCCGTACTTGGCGGCGTAGTGTTAGTGGGCACACTCGTGCTGCTTATGAACTACAACCACCCATTTACTCAATTGGGTAACCAAGTGTTCCCGACTACGCCTATCGTCTCTGGCGTGCGTGGCCGCGTGGTGGAAGTGCCAGTCCAGGCCAACCAACCGCTCAAAACGGGCGATATTCTTTTCAAAATCGATCCTGTGCCTTTTGAAGCAGAAGTTGCTCGCCTGGAAGCGAAAGTCAAAGAAGCAAGCCAAGGTGCGTTGGGCTTAGAGTCTGATCTAAGAGAGGCAGAAGCTGCTGTATTGAAAGCGCAAGCGGACAGAGATAAAGCACAAAGGGAATTTAGCCGATATCAAAGGGGCTTTGATCGTGGCGCGTTTACTGAACAAGATTTGGATACTCGACGCCAAGCGTATAAAGCGGCAGAAGCCATGTTAGACGTTGCGATTTTGCAACAAGAACAAGCGCAAATCGCTCTGGACTCTGAAATCGGAGGCGAAAATACCCAAGTCGCGCAACTTCTTGCCGAGCTGCGTAAAGCAGAGTTTAACCTAGAGCAAACCGTCGTTCGTGCGCCAACCGATGGTTACGTTACGCAATTGGCTTTACGTCCTGGAGTGATGGCTGTGCCGTTGCCACTTGCCCCGGCAATGACCTTCGTACATACCGAAGACATTACGTACACCGCGGCATTCAGACAGAACTCATTACAACGCTTGAAGCCAGGCTTTGAAGCAGAATTTATGTTCCGCGCAATTCCGGGCAAAGTGTTCCGTGGCGAAGTCATTGACGTGATTCCAGCCATTGGTGAAAGCCAAATTCAAGCGCGAGGCGCTCTTCTTGGGACTGATGCCTTGCGCACGAGCGGACGTGTTTTTGCGAAGCTGAAAATTACCGACGACTTGAGTGGATACCACCTACCAATGGGTACTGCGGTTGAAGTTGCAGTTTATTCAGACAGCTTTACTCACGTATCAGTGATGCGCAAAGTGCTTATTCGTATGAAGAGCTGGCAGAACTATTTATACCTCGACCATTAATGAACATATAGCGCATTCATTTATTGGTAAAAATAACATCAAACCGTGTAATCAGGGGCTGACGATCAGCCCCTGATTCATTCTAGCCATCCAGATAGATAGCATTCCCACTTTTATTAATATTCTGTATAATGCGCGCCTTATTTTTAATGCTTGCTAAAACCAAAGCCAGTCAAAGGGATGCGTGAATCAAATCACACATTTCCTGAAGAAAAATAGAGCAAACAATAAGCAGCTTGGTTGTTTTGAATATATGTTACACAATCAAATAACTAACGCTTTCCAACAATATAAATGAACGTTCTTTAAAATCGACTATTGAACTGAGGTTATCTATGAATCTTTCCGCTAAAACTGTTGTGGTTATTGCAATCGGTGCTGCTCTTTACGGTATCGGCGGCTTACCTATGTTTGGCATCCCTGTGTTTGCAAACACAACGCTAAAACCAGCAATGGCAGTATTAGCATTGTTCTCAGTACTATTTGGACCACTTGTTGGCTTCTTGGTTGGTTTTATTGGTCACTGGGTTACTGACCTATTTGCAGGTTGGGGCGTATGGCTCACTTGGGTACTTGGTTCAGGTATTGTTGGTTTGATTATCGGTCTATTCCCTTCTCTAACGCGCTACCGTTTGGAGAAAGGTGATTTCAATATGAAAGACTTCGCGTTATTCGTAGTACTTGCGCTATTAGGCAACGTATTTGGTTACGGTTGCTCTGCATTCCTCGACACGATTTTATACGCAGAACCGTTCACTAAAGTGTTTACCCAGCTTTCTATTATCGCGATCGGTAACACCATTCTTATTGCTATTGTTGGCTTCTTCATTCTTAAGTCTGTCGCTAAACGTAACAAGCAAAGCCGTAACTTAACAGAGGCTTAATGTCGAATGACAATCGAATTTTCTAACTTCTCTTTTAGATATGAGTCGCTGGACAAACCGACGCTAAAAAATATCAATCTAAGGATAGAGAAAGGAGAGAAAATCGTCATTATCGGTCCAAGTGGTAGTGGTAAATCTACCCTTGGGCAATGTCTTAACGGACTGATCCCACACGCAATCAAAGGGGAAACCAGTGGAACATTGACCATCAATGGTCAAGACACCGCCCCTTTCGACATGCACCAATACACTGAGCAAGTTGGCACCGTACTGCAAGATACGGACAGCCAATTTGTCGGTTTGAGCATTGGCGAAGACATTGCATTTGCGCTGGAGAACCAGCTAACTTCAAATATCGACATGTACCCATTGGTCAAAGCCACGGCCAAAATGGTCGACTTGGAACAGATGCTAGAACGCTCACCCCACGATTTATCTGGCGGGCAGAAACAGCGTGTTTCTTTGGCGGGCATTCTCGTCGATGATGTCGATATCCTTTTGTTTGATGAACCACTAGCTGCGCTTGACCCTAAAACGGGTAAAAAAACCATCGAGATCATCGATGATCTACACCGCGAAACGGGCAAAACCATCGTAATCATTGAACATCGTCTTGAAGACGTTCTGCATTGCTCAGTTGACCGTATTATCTTGATGGAAAGTGGCAAAATCATTGCCGATACAACGCCAGATGAAATTTTAGCGTCGCCTTTGCTAGAAGATTACGGCATCCGCGAACCGCTTTATATTTCAGCACTGAAAGAAGCAGGCTGCGCGATTGAGGGCGATGCAAAACCTTCTAGCTTAACTACCTTACCGTTGGAGCAATATAAACCGGCAGTACAAGCATGGTTTGATGGTTCAACAGCACAACCGCCCAAAACGCCAGCCGAGACTTTGCTTGAAGTCCGTGGCCTCACCTATTCTTACGACGGTGAGAAAAACGCGTTAGAAGACGTGAGTTTTGACATCAAGCGTGGCGAGTTTGTCTCTGTACTTGGCAAAAATGGCTCGGGTAAATCGACCATCACCAAACTGATTATGGGCGTTATTGAAGCGGATAGCGGCTCAATGAGTATGAATGGTCAAGATCTTAACGAACTGACCATCTTCGAGCGCAGCCAGAAAGTGGGCGTGGTGATGCAAAACCCGAATCACATGATTTCCCATCACATGATTTTCGACGAAGTGGCCTTCGGCCTCCGTAATCGTGGCGTTGAAGAGAAACAAATCGAAGCTAAAGTACTTGAAGTCCTTGAGCTGTGCGGTTTGAGCAAATACCGCCACTGGCCAATCGAAGCATTGAGCTACGGCCAGAAAAAGCGCGTAACCATTGCGTCAATTTTGGTATTGGAACCAGAGCTTCTGATCCTTGATGAACCGACGGCAGGTCAGGACTATCGAAACTACACGTCTATGCTGAGTTTCATCGAAAAGCTCAATCGCGAGTTGGGCGTAACCGTGATGATCATCTCTCATGACATGCATTTAGTGCTGGAATACACCACGCGCTCTATCGTGATTGCAGACAGTAAATTAGTCGCGGATGCGCCAATGACGCAGGTATTCAGCAGTCCAGAGCTACTAGACCAAGCAAACCTCACCACAACAAGTCTGTTTGAGTTGGCTACGAAAGTTGGCATCGAAGACACCAATGGCTTTATGCAGCACTTTATCAATGTAGAAAAAGCGCACCGCCAACAAAAAAGCGACGACGTAAACCAACTAGAGAAAGCGGTGGCATGAAAGACAATAAGATGAAGTTTGGTATCAACTACATCGATACCCAATCACCACTTCATAAGTTGAATGGCATTACTAAGTTCTTGCTTTTCATTGCTTGGGTAACGGTGGTGTTGACCACATTTGACTTGCGAATCATCGCACTGTTGATCGTGCTTGGTTTAGGCTTACTGAAAATGACCAAAGTGCCCTTTCATGTCTACAAACCGCTGTTATTCGGTACAGGCACGGTATTACTGATCAATGCCCTGTTTATGTTCGCGTTAGCACCGCAACAAGGTACTGAATTCATGGGCTCATCAACGGTTTTACTCTCGTTACCCGGTAATTACTCGCTCACTCAAGAGACGTTGTTTTACCTAGTAACAGTGACGTTGAAATACTTCAGCATGTTTCCAATCGCGTTGGTGTTTGTATTTACCACTCACCCGACGGAGTTTTCAGCCAGCTTGAACCGCTTGGGTGTACCTTACAAAATCGCCTATGCCGTAAGCTTAACGCTGCGCTACTTGCCGGAAGTGAAAAAGGACTTTGTTAACATCATGCACGCGCAACAAGCACGCGGAGTAGAACTGAGCAAGAAGGCTCCGTTGTTCAATCGTATGAAGAACGTCGCGAAGATTCTTGGACCTCTGATTTTCTCTAGTTTAGACAGAGCCGATCAAATCTCAAACGCGATGACGCTACGTGGTTTTGGCCGCCACTCCTCTCGCACTTGGTACAGCTTAAAACCCCTGACCAAAGCCGATATGATCTGCATGGCGGGGATTGCAGTGATAGTGATTGCGGCGATCAGCAAGCGTGTTATCGACACACAACTGTTCTGGTATCCGTTCTAAATTCTTAAGCTTCAAACAGAAGATAACGTGCTTAGTATTGCGAACACGTTATCTTCCCGCTTTCCCCTCGATAACTCGCCTGCTGGCTTCTTGCTCGCAAGTATTCAAAAGAAGCGGTGATTTCAGCGGCTCACTGATGTGCCAGAAAGTTGCTTATTCAAACGACCAACATGAACTAAACTCATCAGTTTTATCAGGGGCTTAATGATCAACTGCGCACTGCCTACAATGAAAAGCCAAGTACCACTTTCAATCAACGAATCATTCAAAAAGAAAAAGCTACCAATTAAAAACCAAATAGCAATGAGTAGGTCGTTTGCAGCACCTAACGCCTCATAGCGGCGCTGAATAACGATGTGACGGCTTCCTAGATCTAAATCCAACTCTCTGCCATGTATCTGCACTGTATAGCTCCCCTCTTATTGTTTCGCGTCAGTTATGCCCAAGTTATTTCGAAATACTTAGTTCTAAACCCTAACGGACGTGGCATGCATTGACAACCATTGGAGGGATTATCTATTTGCAATAAAAAGAAAAGGGCGCATAAGCACCCTTTTTAGCGAGTCTAATTACAGGTATTCGCTTTAATGATTAGATAGAGAGTGCCAACTTAACTCCACTTCAACAAGCGAGTTTCGTTGCCTTCTTCCGGCTTCGCTGGAATATTGAGTGACAACAGCAAGCTCACTGCTGCCATACCAGCGCCGATGTAAAATACGCTAGCAGGTGAAACCAGCCAAATCACACCAAACGTAACAGGTATTACAACCGCTGCAATATGGTTAATCGTAAACGCAACGCCCGCGGTCGACGCCATATCTGCTGGGTCGGCAATTTTCTGGAAGTAGGTTTTAATCGCAAGCGCTAACGCGAAAAATAGATGATCGACAACATACAATGCTGCCGCCCACTCAGCCGTTTGCACCAAACCGTACCCGACGAACACGAAGATCAAACCGACGTATTCAAACATCAACGCTTTGCGCTCACCTACAACGCCGATAAAACGGCCTATTCGCTTCGCAAACAAGAAGTTAAAGACATAGTTAATCAGGAACAGCAACGTAATATCTGCGGCGGAGTAACCAAACTTTTCTACCATCAAGAAACCAGCGAACACCGTAAAAATTTGACGGCGTGCTCCACTCATAAACGTAAGCGCATAGTATAACCAGTAACGTTTACGCAGGATGAGCTTCTTGTTCTGAGGCACTTTTGTCTTAAATTGTGGGAAGGCAAATGCCATCACCAAAATGAGCACAAAACCTAAACCACCAGCCATTAAATAGACCGTTTTAAAATCAAGTTTGAGCTGTTCGAGCGAAACCCAAATGGCGCCGTAGGTAAACAGAGAAGCCAAAGCTCCAACAGAAATAAACTTACCCAGCATTTCTGGCGCTTCTTCTTTAGATAGCCATTGTAAAGACAAAGACTGCTTGAGTGTTTCAAAGTAATGGAAGCCGGTGGACATTAACAAGGTTGTAAAAAGTAGACCGTACAAAGTGGGAAAATAACCTGTTAATGCCGTACCAAGCGTAAGCATCGCCAAAGAGACGAGCATAAAGCGTTGCTCTCGGATAAACAGCAATACAAACACGGCGGTAAAGGCCAAAAAACCCGGAATTTCGCGCACACTTTGCAATAGGCCTATGTCAGCACCATCAAAGTTTGCTTTCTCGATAACAAAGTTGTTCAACAACGCCATCCAGGTAGAAAAAGCAATGGGCACGATAATGGAAATTAACAGGAGGAAATTTTGCGGCGTTCTCCAGCCGTGCGATGAGGTAGTCATGATGTTTCCTTTAAATATGAAGGCATCATCATAGCTTTAAATGTAACAAATTCGCAATATCATTATTATTTTCAACCCAGAGCAAGCTGATATGGCTGAGGAATATTGTTATGAAGATAAACATCGCACTCAATTCCTTGGCTAAGCGCGATGTTCAAGTATCAAGAGAACTAAAGCATGAGTAAATGTGCTCAGTGGCTTAATCAATGACTTTTACTGATAGGCGATTTTTAAATTCAAACACATGTTCTGGACACACATCCAAACAACGGCCACAGCTAATGCAGTTTTGATCCATAACTCGACGATCTCCCTCTTTCAAAGGCTGCCGAAGCACTTCTGGTTCTGGGCAAACGTAAAAGCAATCCATGCATTTGGTGCAATCTTCGCGGCGAACAGCAGTAACGCGCAACAGGCTTTTTCGGCCTATCACGCCATAGGTAGCCCCCAGTGGACATAAGTGCCCACACCACCCATGCTCAACCAAGAGTAAATCCAACACGAACACCAGGGCGATCAACACCCAACCTGCGCCCATACCAAACACCAACCCGCGATGCAGTGCCGCCACTGGATCTAACCATGTCCAAAGAATTGCGCCAGACAGCGCACTGCCCAACATCAAAACAGGGATCAGCCAATAACGAATCACGGGAGACCAACGATAGCTCGCTTTAATGTTGAGCTTTCGACGCAACCACGCCGCCAAGTCTGTCACGATGTTCAACGGGCACACCCAAGCACAAAATGCGCGCGGCGCCAAAATCGCGTAAAACACCACGACAATCACTACGCCTAACAACGCATTAAACTCCGGAACATGCCCTGTCGCCAAAGCTTGAAGCACAATTAACGGGTCACTTAACGGCACGGTATCGAGCAACATACTTGATGACAGATTACCAGTTAGAATTCCCAGCGTCGGCCCAGCCATAAATAGCGCAATGATGGTGAACTGACATAGCCGACGTAAAATCAAAAACCGATGCGCGCGCCACCAACCAAGCTTTTCAAGCGCTTCTTTGCCAGCATTTTGAGCTAAATTCTTTGCCATTACTTACCTCCTTTTAGCGATTCAAGCGCACCTTCCGGCACAGGCGTCTCACTAGGGAGGATATTTTCGAGTGGTTTGTCGATCTCTTTCCAACCAAAATTGTAGTGGCTGCCCACTTTGCCTTTCGCCAAATCCGTCGGGACAACTTTAATAGCAGCGACATCCAACACGCACGCTTGTTCACACTTACCACATCCGGTACACACTTCAGAATTCACTGTAGGGATAAGTTTGGCGTGATAGCCGGTTCGGTCGTTGTGAACCATCTCTAACGTGATGGCTTCATCAATCAGCGGACAAACGCGATAACAAACATCGCATCGTAACCCTTGCCAGTTAAGGCAAGTTTCATGGTCAATAAGAACCGCTGTACCCATTCGAGCATCATCAATATCGGTTAGTTTCGGATCCAGCGCCCCACTCGGGCAAGCCACCACACAAGGAATGTCTTCGCACATTTCGCAGGGAATATCGCGCGCAGTAAAGTAAGGAGAGCCAGTCGCGACGGGTGAAAGTAATGTCGCAAGTTTCAGGGTATCGTAAGGGCATGCCTGAACACACAAGCCACATCGAATACAAGCTGATTCGAAATCGCCTTCCGGCAATGCACCTGGCGGACGAATAGGCACACCTTTGGTTTCTCGAGCTTGGCTTTGTAGCGATTGTAAGCCCAATACACACGCAGCTGCGCCAACACCAGCCGCAGTCCGAGCTGTATCACGCAAAAATCGGCGCCGACTTTGCGATATTTTAGACTGAGAGGATTTCATGCTATTTCCTCAACAAAACTCCCTTATCAAGTTAAGCATAAATAGCCCTAAACGTGTCGTTTCCCTATACCTCATAGGAGGTAACCCCATCCTCTATTGATTCAAGTCAACTGACGCACAGTGCCGTCGTCACAGTTTGACTAAATGCGTTTATTTACTGCGACATGAAATTCACCACGATACTCTGCAGTACGCGCCATTCTCAGTACAATAATTCAACACCTTTGCAATCTACTCGCTCAATTCGATGATAAACCACTACTAAAAATTCAAAAAAATGACATCATAACAAGCTAATTTAAAAGGCATTTATCCATTAAACATAAGAAAACACTATCCAAATAAGAAAACTGTGGTTAGATTAAAAATTAAAACTAAAAAGCGAAGGAGAGAGACATGGAAATTATCGTACGTCCAACGACCGTCGAAGACGCAGCAGCACTCGTAGAAATCTATTCACAACCAAAAGCACAACGTGAAACCCTGCAACTCCCAAAGCCTTCGCTCGCGATGTGGGTGGAAAGATTGTCAAACATACCTGATGGTGTTTATAGCTATGTCGCTGAAATAGATGGTAAAGTCGTCGGAAATATTGGCTTTCATCACTCTCTACGTCCAAGAACAATGCACACGGCATCGTTTGGCATCGGAGTACATGATAGTTTCCACGGACTCGGTATTGGTAGCAAACTGATAGAAACAGTCACTGAACTAGCAGATAACTGGTTAAATGTGAGAAGAATTCAAATAGAGGTCAATGCCGATAACGACGCCGCCATTGGGCTTTATAAAAAGCATGGATTTAAAATTGAGGGTGAAGCGATTGACGGTTCCTTCCGTGATGGTGAATTCATCAATACCTATTACATGGCGCGCATCAGACCAGGCCAAAGATAAAACAAAGCCTCCTACTAATTGGAGGCTTTTCTTTTTAAACTTCGACTCACTTTCGTAAGTAAGCCAACGCTCTGCGAGTCAATGCTTCTGTGTAGGGATTGATCTTCCAGTGGTCGGGACTCCAACCTTTCACAAATCGCTGAAAGTCTGCCCAAGCCACAGCAAACAAAGGACGCCATTCACGCTCGACTTCATTAGGGTCAAGATTCGGTTGATAGCCCATTAGCGCGTGTTGCAACTGAGCAAAATACGTATCCAAAACCCAAACTTCCATCTCTGCACAACGTTCTGGCTTAACGGCACTACTCATAAACAGTGCCACATCTTTCATGGCACACCCACATCCAACGTATTGAAAGTCAACCGCAGCAACGTTTGATTCTTCTTCATCAAAACAGAAGTTCGCCAATTTGGCATCACCGTGTACTAGTGTTTTAAACTTAGCTTGCGAAAGCGTTTGATCAATCAATTGAGCCGCATTTTGTAGCTCAGTGTCTTGCAATGCTTCAAGCTCGTCGGGTCTGGTTGCTAAGTGCCAGTATGTACCGATATGCCACAACTTATCAGAACGAACATTGATGTATCGCGCATGAAAGTTCGCCAACCAAGTGAGGCAGGCTTGTAGATGCTTTAGCTGTGCATCTGTGATGACTTTTGGAAAGCCCACCTCGGCGAGATCTTCCATCACAATGAGCCATTCATTCTCCGATTGGAACGTTTTTAGACCTTGTGGTACTCGGCAGCGAGTATCCACCTCTCCGGAAAAATACTCATACCAATTCACTTCCACCTGATAAGAGTGCAACTTTCTTTGATGAGAACGGTCCGTATTCCAGCCTCTAGGATGCTCTGAAGGCTTAGGGAGTTTTACATGCTTAATGATCACCGAACGAGTAGAATAAGTAACTCGGACTAACTCCCCATAGCCTCCCCATAGCGATTGTATGACTTCTACAGAGCGGTAATTACCGAGATTGAGTTCCTGGCCAATATTTTGGTAGCATTGGTGGTTGTTACTCATCATGCGATCAGATGTGACCACGTTTGGTTCTTCTCCATATAGTGAATAACATATGGGCAAACTGGTTTGATTTGATAACCGAGTGACTCAATTTCTGGCAACACCGCTTCCATCATCACTTTTCCGTACCCCTTACCTCGCAGTGCTTCAGGAACAACCGTTGATGTAATGTGCATGACATCACCCTTAAGCTGATAAATCACCTTGGCTTTATAACCCTGCTCTAAATCAACCCAGAATGTACTATTCGTGGTCTCATGAGTTACTTTATGCATATCTTGCTCTCTAATTTTTGTTACAGATTGATTGAATCAAACTATATCACTGAATAAAATCGATACCATGCGAGAGTGCTGCTTCGCCTCACGCGATTACCTTCTTACATCAGGTACGACAATTATAATGAGAAATATGAGCCCAATTGCCAGAGACGGCAAGCTACCTCTGCAAAGCAAGAAGGCACCAGAACGTCAGGCAAGTACATTAAATAGCACCGATGCAATGGCAATGGTCGAACATGGCAGTGAAGTGAGCTTAAACGTCACCACCCCCGTTGGTACAAAGTTTATTACAACCAGCACATTTGTTGGCTGTCACTCAAATAATACTGCATTGATAGAGGTTCCGAACATCTCCGATGAAGACTTGAAGTTCTATTTTCAAGAAGGCTTTTGGATCAATGTAAAAGCCTACTCTCATCGAGGTGAAGGGGCCGTTATCCCATTTCGGGCCCAATTACAGCATCGACTAGGCGATCCGTACCCAATTTTGGTGCTAGACCTACCCAACACTATGCAGGTCTTTCAGCTTCGCAAAGAAGTGCGTTACGAAGTAAATTTGAGAGCGCGTGTTTGTTTAGAAGCCTATCGAACTGAATGCGAAATAAGAGATTTATCTCGTAATGGCTGTCGTTTTGTAACATCACCAATGAGCCGACCACTTCAGGTTGGTGACCACGTTTCATTGGATCTAACGATGCCCGGAGAAAGTCGTATGCTAGCGCCGTTGCGAGGTCGTATTTGTAATTTACAAAAATCAACGCACTATGCTCGCTACGGAATGGAGTTTGATGAGGTTGGTAAAAACAACGCTAAAAACCTCCTCAGTCACCTCAAATTTGATGGTACTAAGCTCACACTAAAAAGATAGATTTGATAACCCCTATCGCTTATCAAGAAGCTTTGAAGTGCTAGAAAACAAGAAACCCCTTACTTTTCAGTAAGGGGTTTTATTTACTAAGAATAAGGCAGTGTCTTAGATAAGAGTCATGACTTAAAAGTCGTAACGTAGACCTAGCGCTAGCTCATCTTTTTCATCAGCGCCTTCGTTATCCATTAGATCGAAGTTGTATGATGCGTAGCCACGGAAGTTAGGCTTGAAGTAGTAAGTTACATCAACAGCTAGGTTTTCTACAGTATCTGCGTCTTCTAGTTCACCTTTGTTGAACGTAGAAGTGAATACAGTTTGACCCATAGTGTAAGCAGCGGCTAGTTCGTAGCCTTTGTAATCAAGAGTCTTGCCTGCAACATCCATATCCGCGCCAGTGTAGTTACCAGCGAAGTAGAAGTCACCTACAGAGTATGCAGCTACCAGCATGAACTCATCGCTGTCGTTTTGATCTGCGTAACCAGCACCTAGTTCAAAACCAGTGTTAGCAAACGCGTAAACACCAGATAGAGAGAAGCCATCTTCCTCGTTGTCTGTAAAGCCTTGTGCATCTGTTGTGCGATCAGCAAAACGGTAGCTAGCGCGTACAGCTAGTTGCTCGAATTGGCCTTTGTAAGACAGCATGTTATCTGTACGGTCAGAAACAGGCAGTTTAAGTGCTGCTGTGTTACCGTGGTAAGCCATAATGTCAGTAAAGTCAGTAAGAACCACTAGTGCGCCGTCGTTTTTACCGTAAGTTACTTCACCGTATTTGCCACCCAGACCTGCATAAGCGTAACGAGTTTCAAGATCACTATCGTTATCTACAGCACCTTCTTCTTTTGTTTTGAACTCACCTTCCCAAAAACCAACACCGTATAGGTTTTCATTGATTTCCTGTTTGCCTAGGAAGTTAAGACGGATGCGAGTACGGTCTTCTGCCTTACCATCCATCATAGAAAGACGCGCTTCAGCGCGGCCGCCCATCTCAAGAGAAGTGCCATCTTGGTTGTATAGTTCTGAAGCGACAACTTGAGATCCTGATGCCATTAGCGCCACTGCTACAGCTAAAGTTTTTAATTTCATTTTTATTTTCCATATCATTGTTTTATATGTGCTTTCTCACCAGAAAAACAGGACTTTTCTGTACCAACGAGAAAACTGGCGGCATAGTAGCAGCTGTTATTTTTCACGCAATGTGTTGAATAAACAGCGCTTATAGAAGAAAACACCACTTAAAATGACGATATGAATACCTCTCAACCATCAAGTTATCGGTTGAGTTAAAAAAAATGTTCGCGTCAAAAAAAAATTGACGAAAAAAATGTAAAAACAATATCACAAAACGTGATACTGCCCGCAAAAAAATCTTGTTAACTGACTGTTTTAGATAGACTTATTGATAATAAATCCGATTGTTACAAACAAAAAAATCCCTGAGCATTCACTCAGGGATTTAGAGATTTGATAAGTAGATGATGAATTAAAGCTTAAAGAAACTTAATTGCTCTTTCTGCTTCTCTGCAAGTAAAGAAAGCTCAGTACTCGCACTTGCACTCTGGCTGATGCCCGCTACGTTTTGGTTTACAAGCTCCGACATGTTAACCACGTTGCGATTGATATCTTGAGTAACTTGAGACTGCTCTTCGGCTGCGGTTGCTACTTGCGTGTTTGAATCGTTGATGTTGGCGACCGACTCGGTAATTCCAACCAACGCCTCATTCGCTTGTTGCGTCAGCTCGTTGTTGCGGCTAAGCATATCAAGGCTGACTTGCATACTGTCATTCGCAAGCCCAGACTGCGCTTGAAGCTCTTCAATGATCGTTTGGATCTCTTGTGTCGAGTCTTGAGTACGCGCTGCTAGCATGCGTACTTCATCAGCTACTACCGCAAAACCACGACCAGACTCACCAGCTCGCGCCGCTTCAATCGCAGCATTCAATGCTAGCAAGTTGGTCTGCTCAGATACGCCGCGAATCACTTCAATAACATCGTTGATCTGTACAGATTGCTCTTTTAGACGCAAAACAACTTGCGCTGCATCGTTCAATGCTTGAGACATTTGCGCACTTGCTTCCGCACTTTCTTGGAAGATAGCCAAACCTGATTGAGCAAGTCCATCAGCTTCACGCGCGGTTGCGTCAGCAGAGGTCGCGTTATCACTCACATTATTCGCAGTGCTTGCAAGCTCGTTAACCGCAGATGCAACTTGCTCGATCTCCGCCAACTCTTGTTGAGCGTTCGCTTCCGCTTGCGTCATTACTGCAGCTAATTCGGTCGATGCAGATGCAACTTCCTCACTAATACGGGTTAACTGGTCCACAGTGTTGTATAACTGCTCTGCGGTTTGGTTTACATCTTTGCTCAGCTTAGAGATCTCATTGTCCCCATCGACATCTGCACGTACTGATAGATTACCCATTGCTAACTGACGCATCACTTCTTGCAGCTTTTGGATTGGTGTAACAATCATGCCAGATAGGAACCAAGCGCCTATCAATGAGAAAGCAAATACCGCTAAAACCGTCAACATAGCGTTATTTTGCACACGTTCATTTTGCTGATGACTTCTGATAGTAGATTGTTCAGCTTGCTCGTTTACATGCTTTGATAGCGTGTTAATTTGTTGGACCATTTCTCGGCCAACATTGCGATACTCTTTGACAAATGCACGGTACTCGCTATCCGATTTCAAACCTTGATCGTATTGGTTGAAGAAATCAACTGAGCGCTCTGAATATCGCACATAGGATTCAATTGCTTGGCGAACTTTAACGGCATCGTCACGGAATAGGTTTCGGGCTTCAATTGCGCTTAAATCGGCATCAACTTGCTTTAAGCCTTCTTTCAATTCGGTTAGAAAATTCTCACGACGAGAAGCATCGTAAATAGCGTAAACCGCGCTTATGCGCAGAGGGTAAATTTGGTCGTCAATACTCGCCAATGTGTCTTTGTGAAAAACCAAAGATTCTTGGTTGGAAGCAATAACACCTTGCTCTGCTTGAAGATTGTTTTTAGTAATCCAAAGAGCAATAAACAAAACAATCGCGGTAAATAATACCGGAACCA
Source organism: Vibrio sp. 1727 (assembly GCF_033344415.1). Lineage (NCBI taxonomy): Bacteria > Pseudomonadati > Pseudomonadota > Gammaproteobacteria > Vibrionales > Vibrionaceae > Vibrio > Vibrio sp. 1727. Next base: position 50,955 of record NZ_JAWPOT010000009.1, on the reverse strand, counting down.
AAATTTGCGTTCGTACTGACAAATTTTTCAGTGATAACTGCATGACAGGGCCTCAGTTGTATGCGTGATGTCTATATCCAAACAAACTCGAGCAGTGCCTATAACAACGTTACTTTTCGGCAGTTTGAATATCTATGCTTCCTTGCGACGGGATAAATCCCAGACGAATAAACAAGTGGCGAATATTAGAGGTCGATCACACTTTTGTCTAGTGCAAAAACTCTCCATTTTCAATCTGTTATTGACAATATCCCGACAGTGGCGTCGGGATATTGTCGTTATGATAAATTATGTTCACTTATGATGAGATACATTCACATTTAGGACGGTTTTAGCCTATTTTCTCAACGAATTGAGCTTAGCTTGAGCAAGGCCAAAAATAGTATCGATTGGATAAGAACCTTCATCGGTTGGCTCACCAGCAACTTTCCCCGTAAACAATTCGATAGCTTCAGTAACATGGTCAATCGCCCAAATATTAAACTCGCCTTTTTCGACTGCTTTCACGATGTCGGAACGAAGCATTAGATTGTGAACATTAGAGCGCGGAATAATGACCCCCTGCCCGTCATGACGACCTTTAATTACACACACATCATAAAATCCTTCGATCTTTTCGTTTACGCCACCAATAGGCTGAGCTTGACCAAATTGATTCATCGACCCTGTTATCGCAATGTCTTGTCGGTTTGGTTGCTTTGAAAAAGCAGACACAACCGCACATAACTCAGCCATGCTGGCACTATCACCATCAACACCACCGTAAGATTGCTCAAAGGTAATGGTTGTCGTTAATGGCACTCGTGCCGTTTTACCAAATACGGAAGATAAGTAGGCAGACAAAATCATTACGCCCTTAGAGTGAATACTGCCACCCAAATCCACGCTGCGCTCGATATCGATAACATCCCCATCACCGTAACACGTCGTCGCTGTGATGCGATTCGGTGCACCAAACATGTAGTCACTAGTGCTCAATACCGAAAGTGCGTTCACTTGGCCTACGGCTTCTCCTTCGGTGCGAATCAGCGTTGTGCCGTTAATAAAGGTTTCCATTACGTTATCGCGTAATCGGCTTACTCGCATTTCTTGGTTATTGAGCGCCTCTTCAACATGCCCAATACGGATCATGTTAGAGTTAGCTTGACGAGCCACGTAGTTCGACTCTCGAAGCAAGTTGGCGATATTAGCCGAATGTAGAGATAGCTTGGATTGGTCGCCAGACAAACGTGAGCTGTATTCGATGATCCGAGCAATGGCTTTGCGATCGCAATGCAACATATTGTTGTCATGCACCACGCTAGAGATAAAGCGCGCGTAATGCAGCTCAGACTCCGGCGTACGTTTCATTTCGTCTTCGAAATCTGCCGTCACACGGAACAACTCGCTGAACTCTGGATCGTAATGTTGGAGTAATTGGTAAGTTCGGTAATCACCAAATAAGATAATTTTGATATCAAGCGGAATCGGTTCAGGATCGAGTGATACCGCCCCCGTCAATGTGACTTCTTTTTCTAGAGACGTAAAACTCAATTGACGAGCACGCAATGCGCGCTTCAAACCATCCCAAACGTAAGGCTGTTCAAGTACTTTCTGAGCATCCATTAATAGAACGCCGCCATTCGCCTTATGCAAGCTCCCTGCGCGAATCAGCGAGAAGTCGGTAAACACCGTTCCCTTGAAAGTGGCAGTCTCAATCGACCCGAAGAGTGAATGATAGTTGGGATTTTCTTCAACAACGATAGGAAATTCGCTGCTTTTACGGCTTACCAAGACGTTCACTTTATAACGACGTGGCAATTTTTTATCCAAGGATGCCGTCGCAATTTCGCCTTGCTCGCCACTTTGGTCAAGGAAGATATCTGCGTTTTCAACAATATCTTTTTGCAGCTCAGTTAAGTAGGTTTTGATTTCGGAATATTGCGCGTAATCCACTTTGAGTTTTTTGATGAAGTGAGTAATCACATCAAGCGTCACTTCATCATTGAGCTTTTTGATTTTATCGCTGTATGTCTCTTCCCACTCCGTAAGCTCACGAACCATCGAGCGCAATCGCACTTCGAGTTCATCAATAGCATCGCTGAATTGCTCTTGTTCTTTTTTGCTTAGTACATCAAAAGACTCTTCCGTATGAAGCTCATCACCGTTCATGGCGACAAACTGATAATCCCCCTGTGTAGTCAGTGTTAGGCTGATGCCTTTTTCTTTTGCCTCTCGGCTAATACGATCCAGCTCGTTTTGTTGCTTAGCTGCCAATTGATTTTTTAATCGCTCAGCGCGGCTAAAGTACATTTCATTGTCGAATGCTAGGGGTAAAGCATTCAATAATTTGCCCATTAAAGCTTCAATATCAACACGTAGCTTATTTCCGATACCACAAGGCAGCTTTAATACCTTTGGTGTACGGGTATCCTCAAAGTTCGCAACGTAACACCAATCAAACAGGGCTGCTGCATCGTGCTGGTGACGATTCAGATAGCGCAAGATCATGGTGCGTTTACCTAGCCCATTCTGACCAATGGCGTAGATGTTATACCCTTTCTCTTTGATGGACATCGCAAACTCGACCGCTTTTTGCGCGCGCTCTTGGCCCACGATTTCATCAATTGGAGGTAACTCCTTGGTCGACTTACATGGCATATTCTCTAGATCTGCTACAGAATATAGCTGCTTAGCTTTCAATCTTAGTATTGCCATATCCACTTCCTTTTTTCTTATTTTCGTTATTTGAGTGTAGAGATTATTTGCTTAATTTTAAGTGATTTACCTTCCACCCTAGATTGATTGGACATTTTATGAACACATAAGTGATATTAACACGCACTTGCAATTGATAATCAATTTCATTTAATATCTAAACAAATCAAATGTTGTGGAGATGGATATGAATATTGAGCAATGCTGGATGCGCTACTTAAAAGCGGAGCAACTGATGGAACAAGGCCATTGGCCGGAAGCTCATCGTTTATATGACGACGTGCTCAACAATCTACCCAACCACATTCATTTAGCGCTAGAAAATGCACAAACTAAACCTTGCCAATTTGTATGTCTCATTACGGGACTTAGAGATGCTAGCGTGACGCAATCAGAGATTCTCAACAAACTCGGCTTACAGCATGATGCGTTCTCAATACTCAATCAAACTTACGCGCTATTTCAATTTTTGCAGCTAGAGAGCCATGAACTGATTGAGCGCGTAGGTCACCTACTTGGTCAACAGAGCGAAGACTTATTAGCTCACATGGCGGCATTTTGCTCTGCCCAACGTAATGCTCAATGGATGATAGAACTCGAGCACGTAACGCGCGCGCATGAGCAGTTCTTACATTTGCAAGCAATGAGTTCGGCAAAAGCTTCGCCTTCTCACCTGTATAATTAATCTAAAGCTCAAGCATTGAGGCCAGCTAGGTTTGTACTGTCCATTGCTTGAGTATCATTTGCTTTATCAACCACAAGGATCTGTGATGTCTTCTAAAACCATTCTTTCGGTGAACAACCTATCAGTCAGCTTTACGACAAACGATGGGATCGTCGATGCAGTAAAGAATGTTAGCTTCGATTTAAAAGCAGGCGAGACGCTGTCCATCGTTGGCGAATCTGGCTCTGGCAAGTCAGTATCAACCAATGCACTGATGAAACTACTGCCAGACAACGCTATTTTGCATGAAAACTCATCCATCATGTTCGAGGGTAGCTCCATCTTGGATAAAACAGAGCGTGAAATGCAAAGTATTCGCGGTGATCGCATTGGCATGATTTTTCAAGAGCCGATGACCTCACTAAACCCGTACATGCGGGTGGGTATCCAAGTCACTGAGGCCATCATGTGTCACCGCCCGGTCGACAGACGAACAGCAAAAGCAAAGGTGTTAGAGCTGTTTGAATTAGTTCATATGCCAAACCCAGAAAAAGCGTACAACAAGTACCCACACGAATTTTCTGGTGGTCAATTGCAACGCATCATGATTGCGATGGCACTGATTAACGAGCCCGATATTTTGATCGCCGACGAACCAACAACGGCGTTGGATGTCACGGTTCAAGCAGAAGTGTTGCACCTGATTAAAGAAATTCAAGCTCAGATGGGCATGGCAATCCTATTTATTACTCATGACTTAGGCGTCGTAAAACACTTTGCAGATCGTGTCATTGTGATGTGTAAAGGAGAAGTCGTCGAAGAAGGCGAAACGCAAACACTCTTCGAGGACCCAAAGCACGAATACACACGTATGCTAATCAACTCGATTCCTAAAGGCAGTAAGGAGCCTATTAGCGAAAGTGCTACACAGCTTTTAAAGGCCGACGATATACGAGTCAAATTCTTGGTAAAGTCGCATTTTATTGCGAGCAAGAATGAGTACTTCGAAGCGGTAAAAGGCATTTCTCTTGAGCTTAAACAAGGAGAGACCCTCGGGATCGTTGGGGAGTCCGGTTCAGGTAAGTCTACACTCGGCCGAGCTTTGATAGGTCTACTGCCCTCAACTGGCAAAATAGAATATAAAGGCCAAGATATGGCCTTGCTGACAAACAAAGAACGTTTTGAGCTGAAAAAAGACGTTCAGATGGTATTCCAAGACCCTTATGGTTCGCTTTCTCCTCGTATGACTATCGGCGAGATCATCACAGAAGGATTAACTGTCCACCAACCAATGTTGAGTAAAAAAGAACGTATGCAGAAAGCGCGCAACGTGCTCCGTGAGGTCCGCTTAGATCCCGCGTCCATCAACCGTTATCCGCACGAGTTTTCAGGAGGCCAGCGTCAGCGTATTGCTATCGCGCGAGCACTGATCCTTGAACCTTCGTTTATTCTGCTTGATGAGCCAACCTCTGCATTAGACCGCTCGGTGCAACTGACAGTGATTGACCTTCTGAAAGATTTGCAGAAAAAGCATAACATTGGCTACTTGTTTATTAGCCACGATCTATCAGTCGTCAAAGCCCTTTCTGATCGTGTTCTTGTCATGCAAAAAGGCGAGGTCATGGAACAAGGTACAGCCGAAAATATTTTCCAAAACCCTAAAAATGACTACACGAAAAAACTGATAGATGCCTCATTTGATCTTGAAAACAGTGAAAATCAGCACAATGCGGCTTAGGTTCATCACAGTTTCATATTCATAAACTAGGATTAAGAAAAGGTGATAAATTCATCTTGTCTTAAGAATGGCGTAGCTGCCTTTCGGTTTGGCCGCCGAGACTGGTTGGTTCAAGAGTCAGACTTAGTCAACCTGGCTCAAATACTGGCAAACAGTATGAATTGAGTTCCCCCAACCATGAAAAATGCCGCGACACTGTCGCGGCATTTTTTTATTCTCAGAAGCTTAGAACAACTAGGGCATTAAATCGACTCAATACCCATATTATGTAACGTAAATGCATACACGTCTGTGGTGAGGTCAATTTGCTTACTCAGCGGCATTCCTGCACCATGACCGGCATTAACATCAATGCGTATCAATACTGGATTAGCGCCTTGCTGTTTGTCTTGCAGCTCCGCAATAAACTTGTACGAATGTGCTGGAACCACACGATCGTCGTGATCGGCAGTTGTCACCAATGTCGCAGGATACTGCACGCCTTCTTTTACATTGTGAACAGGAGAGTAGCCAAGCAAGTATTGGAACATCGCTTCGCTTTGTTCAGACGTGCCATAGTCATACTTCCAGCCTTCTCCAGACGTAAGGTAACGCAGCATATCAAGCACACCTACAGCTGGCAGCGCCACCTTAAATAACTCAGGACGTTGCGTCATACACGCACCAACCAACAAGCCGCCATTTGAACCACCACGAATCGCTAGACGCTCGGAGCTAGTGTAGTCGTTTTCAATCAGGTATTCCGCCGCTGCAATAAAGTCATCAAACACGTTTTGCTTTTGCTGCTGAGTGCCTGCGTTGTGCCAGGCTTTACCGTATTCACCGCCGCCTCGCAAGTTGGCGACAGCGTAAATACCACCCAACTCTAGCCAGTTGGCTACATTGCCAGAAAACATTGGAGTGAGGCTGATGTTAAAACCGCCGTAACCATACAGCATGGTTGGCGCACTGCCATCAAGCGCGATGCCCTTCTTGTATGAGATGATCATCGGAACTTGCGTGCCATCTTTTGAGGTGTAGAACACCTGTTTTGATTCATACTCACTGCGAGCGAATGGCACTTTTGATTCTTGAAACAGCGTCGATTCACCAGATTCGACATCAAATGAGAAAATCGTCGGAGGCGTCACGTAGTTAGTGAATGTGTAATAAAGTGTGGTTTCTTCTTTTTTACCCGCCAGACCATAAGCCGTGCCTTCTCCCGGCAATTGTACATCTCGAATCCACTCACCTTGGTAGTTAAACTGCTGCACTTTAGAAAGCACATCTACCATATAAGTCGCAAACAGATAACCGCCACCTTTGCTGATTTCTAACGGCTGTTCTTGTTCAGCAATCACGTCAGCCCATTGTTCTGTCTGAGTGTTGTAGCTGACAACTTTGCCATTCGGCGCGTCTAGGTTGGTGTAAAGCAGCAAGGTTGCGTCTTGGCTATCAATTAAGTAGGTGTCTCCTTGCGTTGTCTCGCGCAGCTTCACAATTGCCTGTAACTCAGACTGTAAATCAATATAAAACAGACGATTACCCGATGTAGATTCTGCGCCAGAGATAATGAGGAAGCGATCATCTGTCGTCGTCGTACCAGACACATAACGATGAACTTGCGTATCCAACTCACCGAAAATCACTTTATCTTCAGATTGAGGTGTACCAAGTTCATGATAATAAAGCTTGTGATGCTCAGTTCGAGCAGACAACTCGCTGCCTTGCGGCTTATCGTAGCTTGAGTAATAGAAGCCTTTGCTGCCCAGCCAAGAAATCGACGTAAACTTCGCATCAACAATCTCAGGCTCTAACTGTTCTTTGGTTTCCGTATCAATGACAAAGATCTTACGCCAATCACTGCCCCCTTCCGAGATGGAATACGCGACCAAACGGTAGTCTTTAGAGAAGCTGACTTCGCCAAGAGAGGTCGTGCCCTCTTCGGAGAAAGTATTTGGATCAAGGAAAACCTCGGCTTCTCCCTCGCCTTTACGTCGATACAATACGCTTTGGTTTTGCAAACCGTCGTTTTTGTAGAAGTAGGTGTAGTCACCACGTACAAATGGCTGGGAATATTTTTCGTAGTTTTGACTCTTCGCCACTAAGTCACGGATTTGTTGGCGGTACGGTATCTGACCAAGGAAATCGAAGGTGACCGAATTTTGACCCGAAACCCATTGAGCGGTTTCTTCACTGCGATCATCTTCTAACCAGCGATAAGGGTCGGTAATGTCGTGACCAAAATAAGTGTCCACGACAGAATCTTTACGTGTTTTTGGGTAATGCATAACGTCCGTGTTACTCCGTTGTTTTTATTAAGTTGTTTATCTTCAATCGTTTTATAGCGGTGATTACCTTAGAGCACCCAATTTTGATTTCAATGACATTGTTTTAAATCTATGAAGGAACTAGAAATAATGAGATATCGTTAAGTAACGATCACGAATGTGCTCAATAAGCAGTTTCACTTTATTCGGTGGTTGACGAGTAAACGGGTACACCGCATAGATACCCAACTTTTTACCCACTAGTTCAGGAAAAATATCCACCAGTTGGCCATTGCGAATATCATGATACACCAAGCATCGCGGGACGTAAGCTATACCATGGCCGCCCAGAGCGGCTTTACGTAATGCGGTCGCGTTATCAGTAGAAAAGCAGCCCGATACTTTGACGATGTAATTGCCATCTTCTCCTTTAAACTCCCAATCCGTTGCACCTGTGGTTTGGTAAGCGTATTGCAGACAATTGTGCGTGGTGAGATCAATCGGCTCGATCGGTTTCCCATTTTTAGCGATATATGAAGGGGACGCGCATACCACCCATTGGGAATCGAGAATATGTCGTGCGATCAAACTGGAGTCGGCTAGGTAGCCAGTTCGAATGACTAAGTCGTAACCATCAGCCACTAAATCGACAAAGCGGTTATCCAATGACATGTCCACGGTCAGACCCGGATGAAGGTTACAAAACTCGGCAACAGCATCAGCAAGTATCAAATCTCCAGAGATACACGGCACGGACATTTTTATATGACCGCTCACATTCTCTCCAAAGCCTGCAACAGCATCCATAGCCTCCTGAGTGGCCTGCTTCACATTTTTAGCACTGTGGAGTAACACCTTACCTGCCTCGGTCAAGGTTAATTTGCGCGTTGTTCGATATAATAGCTGAGCCCCTATTTCTTCCTCCAACCTCGCCATTCTTTTGCTAACTACCGAATTTGTAAGGTTATTTGCCTCTGCAACCTTACTAAAGCTGCCAAGTTCGATTACTTGAGAAAATAGGATTAAGTCGTCTGCTCTCATACCATTATGTCACTTTTGGAATTAATTATTTTCATTATTTCCCTATATCAACAAAAAATAAAGGAGTAAATTCACGCCAAATTAACAAAACCATTACAACAAAAAGTCACCTCTACAGCGGATTGACACCGTTCGAGAAGTCAGCGTACGAAGGATGTACAAATGAGTGAAACCCTACTTGCCCTAGTGGCATTTTCGCCAATTGTTGTTGCCGCCATCTTATTGGTTGGTCTCAACTGGCCTGCTAAAAAAGCCATGCCTGTTGCGTTCGGTCTAACCGTCGCTATCGCACTTATGTTTTGGGATATGTCAGCCAATCGCGTACTGGCTTCCGTATTCCAAGGACTGGGCATTACTGTCTCTGTTCTATGGATCGTGTTTGGTGCCATCTTCTTGCTCAACACTTTAAAACACACTGGAGCGATCACCACAATCCGTAATGGATTTACCGATATTTCGGCTGACCGCCGTGTACAAGCCATCATCATTGCTTGGTGCTTTGGCTCGTTCATTGAAGGCGCATCTGGGTTCGGTACCCCGGCAGCAATCGCTGCACCACTGCTGGTTGCAATCGGCTTCCCTGCGCTAGCCGCTGTCCTAATGGGCATGATGATTCAGTCTACGCCTGTTTCATTCGGCGCGGTAGGCACGCCTATCATCGTAGGTGTAAACAAAGGTTTAGACACGCATAACATCAGTGAGTCGTTGGCCGCACAAGGTGCAACGTGGGAAATGTACCTGCAAGATATCACAGCGCACGTTGCTGTCATTCACGCAGTCGTAGGTACGATGATCCCAGTATTAATGGCGATGATGTTAACACGTTTTTTCGGCAAGAACAGAAGCTGGAGTGAAGGCCTGGATATTCTACCATTTGCGCTATTCGCTGGTGTCTCTTTCACCGTTCCATACGCGTTAACCGGCGTATTCTTGGGCGCAGAGTTTCCTTCACTTATCGGTGGTTTGGTTGGTCTGTCTATCGTTGTTACCGCAGCGAAAAAAGGCTTTTTAGTACCAAAGACTAAGTGGGATTTCGAAAGCGAAGACAAATGGCCTGCAGAGTGGTTAGGTTCGCTAAAAGTCGATCTAAACGACAATCCGGGCAAGCCAATGAGCATCGTAAAAGCTTGGGTTCCATATGTAATGCTGGCAGTTATTCTCGTCGCAAGCCGCGTAAGCCCTGAGCTGAAAGGCTTTGTACAAAGCGTAAGTTTGTCGTTCAGCAACATTCTTGGTGAGACTGGCGTTAGCGCTGCGATTCAGCCGTTATACCTTCCTGGTGGCATTCTGGTGTTTGTCGCACTACTTGCTGCAATGTTACAAAGCGGTAGTGTAAAGCCATTGCGTGAAGCGTTTGGCGAGTCAAGCAAAACACTGATTGGGGCGGGTTTTGTCTTGGTGTTTACCATTCCGATGGTTCGTATCTTTATAAACTCAGGCATCAACGGTGCTGACCTAGCAAGTATGCCCGTCACAACCGCAAACTTCGCCTCTGACCTTGTTGGTTCTGCGTTCCCAGCGCTGAGTGCCACCGTTGGTGCACTGGGTGCGTTCATCGCTGGCTCAAACACGGTATCAAATATGATGTTCAGCCAGTTCCAATTCGAAGTGGCACAAACGTTGTCTATTTCGAGTGTGATTGTTGTATCACTCCAAGCCGTCGGTGCTGCCGCAGGTAACATGATTGCGATTCACAACGTTGTTGCCGCATCAGCCACGGTAGGTTTGCTTGGTCGAGAAGGCGCAACATTGCGTAAGACGATTATCCCTACGTTCTACTACATTGTAATGACAGGCATTATTGGATTGGTGCTGATTTATGGCTTCCAAATGACAGATGTCTTAATGAAGTAACGCGAAATGCAGGGTTTACAGCCCTGCCTAATTTGACACAGCTGTCTGCACTACTACCCCGACATGTTGATTTAGCTTGCTACATCAATTCCCCCGACAGCTGTGTCACCCTTTCCAGTTTGCATAACTGATTGAGTGATTTAATAAAATTTTTCAACCAATTATGTAAATGGGTTACCAACATCACCGATTCAAACGTAAGTGAACCATAGGTAACTATACTCATTTTGATGTCTTCACTGCTTTGCGATGAAGACTCAACGAAAGAGCAAATTGCTCCACAACTTTGCTTAGAATAACCGCTAGGACACCATTATGATTATCTCAGCTTCTACTGACTACCGCGCTGCCGCGAAAGCCAAGCTTCCCCCGTTTCTATTCCATTATATTGATGGCGGCTCTTACGACGAACGCACGCTGAAGCGTAATACTGACGATTTAGGTGATGTCGCTCTTCGCCAACGCGTCCTACGCGATATGACAGATTTGAGCCTCGAAACCGAGATCTTCGGTGAGAAACTGGCAATGCCAATCGCGCTAGCTCCTGTTGGTCTAACTGGTATGTACGCGCGCCGAGGCGAGGTGCAAGCAGCAAAAGCAGCCGAGAAAAAAGGCATCCCATTTACTATGTCAACTGTTTCGGTTTGTCCGATTGAAGAAGTCGCACCTTCAATTGAACGTCCAATGTGGTTCCAGCTTTACGTGCTTAAAGATCGTGGCTTTATGAAAAACGTACTTGAGCGTGCAAAAGCAGCAGGCGTAACAACGCTGGTGTTTACCGTTGATATGCCAGTTCCTGGCGCACGTTACCGTGACATGCACTCAGGTATGAGTGGCCCTAACGCGGCCATGCGTCGTGTATTCCAGGCGATGCGCCACCCAAGCTGGGCGCTGGATGTGGGTCTACTTGGTAAACCGCACGACTTAGGTAACATCTCAACTTATCGTGGCGAACCAACAAAGCTAGAAGATTACATCGGCTGGTTAGGCGCAAACTTCGATCCTTCTATCTCCTGGAAAGATCTTGAGTGGATTCGTGATTTTTGGGATGGTCCAATGGTTATCAAAGGCATTCTAGATGAAGAAGACGCGAAAGATGCGGTACGTTTCGGCGCAGATGGCATTGTGGTATCTAACCATGGTGGCCGTCAGTTAGATGGCGTACTTTCAAGCGCTAAAGCACTACCAAGCATTGCGGATGCGGTAAAAGGTGATCTTAAGATCTTCGTAGACTCTGGTATTCGTACTGGTCTTGATGTCGTTCGTATGCTCGCACTTGGTGCAGACTGTACGCTTCTTGGCCGTTCATTTGTGTACGCATTGGCAGCACAAGGCGGAGCAGGCGTTGAAAATCTACTGGATCTGTACGATAAAGAAATGCGTGTAGCAATGACGCTGACTGGCGCTAAGTCTATCGCGGATCTTTCACGCGATTCGCTAGTGAAAATCCCATAATCTTTGCAATCGAGCAAAACAGAAACGAAAAAACGAGCCAACAGTGGCTCGTTTTTTATTGCTCTTCAACCCGATAATTTGACGAGCAAGCTAGCTAACTTGGTGAACGTACTCGATCACGACTTGGTTTCCGTCGATAAACACGTTACTGATATCACCATCCACCGTCACACGATTTTGTAAATAAACGGTACCAGATGCAGATAGATCACGCTCCGTCAAAGACGGAATCACCTGACCAGGACGTACATGTAGCTGCTCGCATAGCTGTTTTACAAAACCTAGCGTCAGTGGAGAATTACCACGTAACAAGCCAGAAAACTCGTGTAGACTCAAACCAAGGCGCTTCGCCATTTCCATTTGAGTGATGTGCATTTTGGCTTTTTGTGACATCCAGATGTCGTAGAGCGCGTTTCGATCCAGCTCTGTAAATTCCATATCTGCCTCCGCTAATTCAAGAGCCAATACACTCTCACACTTACTTAAGATAAATGTTAGCGATAAGTCAGAGAAGTTATAATTGATCGTCCAAATATCAACCCTCAATCATTGGTAGCGTACCTCTGAACATGCATGAGGCGGTCGCTCAACAGAACATTGAGGTGACTCTCTTGTCATCGGAAGGAAAAGTCCATCTCGGACGGTTTAGACATAAGTAAATGATTTAAAGGAAATCACTGGGGTGAAGGAGTAATATCTGCTACCTTTCCTTCCATGGTTCACTAGAAATAAGTTACATATGCCACAGTGGTTTACCGAATTACAAAGCTACATTGAAACGTCTCATCAAAATTGGAGTGGAAGCGTCCTTTTCATTACGCTCGCTAGCTTTATAGCTTGGATAACTTGGCGGCTGATCCGCTCTCGCCTCGCTGCGCTCGTAGAGAAAACGCCCTTCCACTGGGATGACATGTTGCTTGATGCGCTAAAAGCGCCAGTCAGTACACTCATTTGGTGTTGGCCAGCAACCGTCTCTATCGGCATCATATTAGAGAGCGAGCTCAACGATAAAATAAACTGGTTAAGTACGCTGAAACTGATTTTAATCATCAGCATCTTCGTATGGACCGTTATGCGGCTCATTACCAATGTTGAAGAGCATGTTCTCGAACAAAAGAACCGAGATGAAACAACAGTACAAGCGATAGCTAAGGTTGCGCGCCTGTTCTTTATTACCATCGGAATTCTAACCGTAATGCAGGCATTTGGTCTGTCACTATCGGGCCTACTTACCTTCGGTGGTGTTGGTGGTTTGATCGTCGGTTTAGCGGCGAAGGATTTGCTGTCTAACTTTTTTGGAGGTCTTATGATCTACTTCGATCGTCCATTTAAAGTTGGCGATTGGATCCGTTCTCCAGACCGACAAATAGAGGGGACGGTAGAACGCATTGGCTGGCGTATGACCATTATCCGAACTTTCGATAAGCGTCCACTGTATGTGCCAAACTCAGTGTTTAGCAGCATTGTCGTAGAAAACCCATCTCGCATGCTGAACCGACGTATCTACGAAAAAATTGGACTTCGTTACGACGATGCTGAAAAAATGCCGCAAATTATCACCGCGGTAAAAGAAATGCTGAAAAATCACAAAGACATTGATGCACGCCAAACTCTTATCGTTAATTTCGATACATTCGGTCCATCATCATTGCACTTCTTTATCTATACCTTTACTAAAACCGTGAATTGGGTGAGATACCATGAGGTTAAGCAGGACATACTGCTTAAGGTAATCAACATCATTAAAGAACACGATGCAGATATCGCGTTCCCTACTCAGACGCTTAAGCTTGATCCTATACAAATGGTAAAAGCGGAAGAGCAAGAAGATCACGGCTTCTAGTTTTCACCAATACCCAAATAATCAAGCCCGCTATGTTTAAGCGGGCTTTTTATTTTTCTTCGCATGAAGTGGTTATTGTTGCGTTAACACCATACGTGCATTCAGCGGTTGGATTGGGCGATTGTTTTTCCCCATTACTTCCGAAAAAGATTTTATCTGCTCAGGAGAAATAGTTTGTGCTTCTTTCATCACCAACCAACGCACACCTTCAGAGCATGGTGGTGTCGTTAGTGAGCCGTTAAAGCGGTAGTAGTCTTTATCACTTGGGATAAGGGCATCAGCATCAAATGGAACCTTGATGGTAACATCTTGATCTTTAGTTGGAATGTTAGCTAGCATCTTAGCTAGATCTGGGTTCGCGTCACCCAGTTTAAAGAACACCGCGACAACAGCTAGATGACCTACTTTGTCGGCATGCACAAAGTGTGCTTCTAGAGGGTATTCTTTACCGTCCACATGGTTTTCAGATGGCGTATGGAAGTGGAACTGTTTCAACGTAAACTCTTTACCATCAATGGTGAGTGTGTTTTTACCTTCTAAACCAGTCTGTAAAGTGTGACCGTTGTTCAGCAGTGAAATTGCCTTACCTTCGTAGTCGAAATTCAATTTTTCTAGCTTCGCTTCGGTCGCCGATTCAATGTTGATTGGGCTCTGGTTTTGACCTTTTGCGCACTCAGATGCAAACTCACCCCAATGAGCTGGCCCATGGTTTCCCTCGTAGCCCCAGCTTGCTGCATAAGCTGTTCCTGTAAATACCAGTGCCAAACCTAGTGTTGTTAGTGACTTCTTCATCATTTTCCTTATTTCTGAAAGTTAAATTCCGTGAGAATAAAGCCATACTAACCTCACAAAATTAAGCAGTGACAGAGTGAAAACTATGATTACAAAAGATTTTTGGAATAGAAGCCTCTAATGATGTAATTGACATGATGCTCAAAATTGAACGTCAACGATTATTGAATCGGTGTAAGTACCTGCAGGAGGGGTCGTTTGGCTGGTTAGTATCTGCGCGCGATAATTATAATTCTGTGGAGTGATACCATCCGGAATGGAGCCGCCAGTATCGACGTCACCGTGTTCACGACGTTCAGAACTGGTGCCTCCCCAGCGCTCCATCGTTGATGACTTATAGATTTCATACTCCAAATAGTGACCACTAGAAATCATTCGCCGCTGACCGCCGGACGCATTTAGGCCGTCATTCAAGCCAATGGAGAAGGAACTATTCTTGGTACAAGTTAACGATATAACCTGACTGACTGGCTCAAAACCGGCCACTAATGGGGACGAACCAAAATCAATATCTGGCGCCGTGATCATACAATCAGGGGTCACTTCCAACTCAACCGTAATCACGCTTTGAGCGCTGCCATTGGCGCGGCCAATGCATACCCCTAGAACCCCGATACCCTTACAGTAATCCCAAATCCAGGATACGGTGATTTGGTCTTTATAAGTCCCAGCAGAAAGATTACTGCCTACTCCCGTCCGAGCATAAAGCGGAAACTCAGCTTGAGTGCCAAACAACCCGAGTAAATCGAGTAACCCAATTTCAAAAAAATTGTAAGTTTGGCCGAATACATACTCTTGTGAAAGACCTGGATCGCCAAAAATCTGATAGCTGAGCTCCGAACTCGGATCATCCTCATTTAATAGCAAACCATTATTTATACTGTTAAACGTTGCTGATACGTAGTCGCCACTTAACAAAGACACAAGTGTAGAAAAGTCACACGTAATCCCCGCATGAGGCTGAGCTGAGCTTTGCTGCTGAGAGCTTGAAACAGTAAACGAAGAAACATTGCCAAACAAGATTAAAGGTGTTGCCGCCGTGAGCTGACAAGCCATTGTCGAGCACGAGAAAAAGAGAAGTAGGCTAGCAAGCCAGCGGCGCAAAATCATAGTGCGGTCTCTTCTTCGGCTTTGATACAAACCTGCTCAGGCAATGTTTGTATTTTTTGACTGTCACGCTGATACAACCCCTCAATAAACACTTTACATGGCGACTGTCCTTGAGGATAAAACTGAATATAGCGGCCTGGGTCAACGCCTTCAAAGTACGTAAAACCATCCCAACCAATTTGGCTTGTTAAGCCCGTTTCTGAGCGGCCATATGTACCAATCGGAAGGAACAAATGATTTTCGTCTACCACCGTCATGCTCAGTGCAATTTGTAGCTCTATTGGGAACTCTAACAGGTAGCCGTAGCCCGAATGTATCGAAGCAAACTGCTCTGTCGCAGAAAACGCAGCATTGGCAGGTAAATTAAGTGGATCGATTTCATATTTGGCGTTGTAATACGCCGTAGCCCAAGGAACAAGTAAGTAACCTTCATCGTCTGTCACTCCGACAATTTGATTTTCATATTTAACCGGAATACCTTCAAAACCACTGGTGCTCACCACAGCGAAGCTGTCATACACTTCATTCGCCGGGAATATTTCTCCATCCAATGTAGAGACCGAACCTGCCATTTCCGCAAAATAATCATAGTCGCCACTGGTGCCATTTAACCCCGCTCTGAACTGCGCCCATGACGCACGGTAGGTCAAATCAGCCTGTTTACGGTTTTCTGGGTGTTCGTTAATATCATGCGCTAAATTGACGCCCCATCCACCTCGTATTGGCGCAAGGCGGCTGTAACCCACTCGCCCTCGCACATCGCCATCGTCCTCTCTTTTCAGCGTTAGCCCCGAACTTCCCCCCAAAGAACTGAAAGGTAGAGAGAATTGAGCCAACGTAACACTCTGACCACCAATACTATGGTTGTAAGAAAGGGACATATTGATATTAAAAGGCAGAGCGTAGCTATAAGTAAGATTTAGGGTACGTGAATCTGAGTCGGATTGTTGAATATCAAAGTACCCACCAGAAAGTGAGCCCCAATCTCCCAAACGGACTCCCATATTGATTTGTGATAGATGGCGCGACGCGAGTGAAGCGTCCTTGCCTTCATCGAGCATTTCGTAATTTGGTAAATGAGATAAGGTATAAAAGTCGGCTTGTTCTACTTGAGTTCGAGCAGCGAAGCTAAACAGCCGAGACTGATAACTATAACCTAGCGCATATGAGGTAGATTGATCCTGAAAATCACTCACACGAAACGAGGCATCCACCGTACCCAAGTTGAAAGCATTGGTGACAAAGCCCAGCCCCGCAACGATCAGGTCATCTTTTGCTTCGGCTTGAGCTTCTAATGTTAACCAATCAGTCATGCCATGACGCAGAGCGGTAACCACGCCACCGTCTCCATAGTCGTTAGATGCATTACCGAAATTTTCTCTGATCGCACCAATACTCGCACTGTAAGATGTAAATCCGGTCTTGAGTAGCTCGGAAGAGAGAAAAAATGGGCTGGTCATGACCGTTTGCTTACCTTGAGCATCCGTTGCAATTACCGTTGCTTCCCCAGCACCAGAGAGCATTGGAATATCGTTAATAATGAAAGGACCGGGCCCAACATTCATTGAGTCAGTTTTAAAGCCATTGATAAACAAATCTAACGTAGTGGGCGCTGTGACCTCACCGTAAAATGCAGGTAACGGCGTCGTCACGACATCCGGACGCATAGAGAAATCATGCGACAACTGAATACCCGCCAGTCTTACTGGTTGGCTCCAAGATAAAGGGCGAACAATATAGTCCCCTACCTCCATACGAATTCGCTTCTCTTGATTGACGTACTCGTAACTCGTATCAAAACGAGTGTACTGGCTGCTTTGCTGGGACTGAACATCGCGATGAAAGTTAGATTTAAATATCCCGGTAGTAGAAAAAACGCCAAACTCAGAAAAGGCTCTGACTTCATGATTTATAGAAACCTCCTTTTGTCGGCTTTCGTTCTCGTACACACCAAATACGTTGTAGTTAAGCAGGCCACCACGCCCAAACTGAGCCGGGGAAAATCGCCCCATATCCTGCGCTGATAAATTCTGCATCGGTAACCAATTAGGCGGTACGTCAATTGCGAGTTGCAATGACGATTGCAAGTAACGCACGTTAACACCTGGGATAGACGTAACCTCAAGTCTCTCTTCGGTTCCAGGCAACGACTTGGCGGTAACCCCAACTGAAATGAGGTCCTCCCGGAGCAAAAAGAACTGATCGCCAACTCGCTCAACTTTCGCAACAAGCCCTGTTGCTCTTTGATTGATCACCAACTCCAGATTGAGGCTAATATTCTCAAACTTTTCTAAAGAGAAATTTTCAGGACTCGGTAGCTCAGAGAAATGGTTTGCTGAATTTGCACAAAGACCAATACTGCTCCACGTTACGCTAAGTAATACCAACCAAAAGAAAGCATTCATTGTATTAAATCTATTCATTATTGCTTCAATGGTATTTGGTAACGTTTACCTCCAATATTCGCGCTCAAACTCATAGGTCTGACATTACTATGGGGAATAGACCAAACCTTATACTGTTCAGGAAGAATATAGCCAGCTAGTCCATCGGAAATAACGACAGGATCTTTATTTGGTAGGTTCAATTGTAAATTCACTAAGCGAACATGGTGTTTTCCTGAATTTTTAATGTGAACAAAACGCTGATTATTTTTCTTAATAAACTGTGCCTGTAAATCACCCCATAATTCACTGTCACGGTTTGGTTTTTGAGTATCAGTCAGCCCTTTCCCGTAAATAAACAAAGGTATCGAGTAACGCATTCGGACTTTTACAGCGAGTTCATTTTCCGTCAATTCTGTTTGAGGGTTTTGAGTTGGCGGTAATTCATCTATGATCACTCGGTATGCATACTCCTTACCTGCAGAGGCCTCATCTTGGTTGATGATGCGGATTAACTGCTTTTCACCTGGTTCAATTTTGACAAACGGAGGGGTTGCAATTAACTGGCTTTGACTTGAATAACTATCTTCTCCTTCGTTTTGTTCCCACTTAAAAATTCTCACCTGTAAATAAGAATCAACACTGCCTTTATTTACCATCCAAAGTGATGTTGCATTACTCTCCTCTGATATTTTGGGGTAAATTGGCCAAATTAATAATGAGTTAGCGTTGGCATTTGAGAAAAAAACAAAAAGGAAGGCTATTAATAATAGTTTTTTGAGTATGAATTCCATTTCACCCCTCCAAAGTTCACTTACCACTCTAATGTCAGCGTAAGCGTATCCATATAAATTCCAGCCATTTCATTCCCATTTATTGTCGCCTTTGCCCAGATAGGAAACTGAATATTATCTGGGTCTTGGTCAGTATCGACGGAATATTGCGTGTCAATATCAAGCACCTGCGTGTAATTTAGATCCTGGAACAAAAAGTAATCTACCGTTGTCGCTTCTTCACTGTGCTTTAGCTTACGTACACCATCCGATGCATTCATCCCGCCATTTACGGAAACATTCATCGTAATACCCGGAGTACAGCTTAATGTGAGTGATGAACTGTAAGTGATGCTGCCTTGTACTTCCGTCGCGTAAACTGAAGAATGCTCACCAAAATCTAACGTGCCTATTTGCCCGGCTTGGGTTGCGCTTTCTTCTTGTACTGCGCCGTTAATCAAACAACCTGTATCTACGGTGGCAGACACCTGAAAAGTTTGTGTCGCATCAGCCAGCACAGTTAAAGAGCACAAACTCATCGCGACAAGTGAAAAGCCCCTAACAACCAGCGTCACGTTTTACCAGCTTAGCGTCACACTGATGGTATCGGAGTATGTGCCGGCAATGCTGCTCGTACCGTAAGCTTTCGCAAAAAGCTCAATAGTTTGCGATGTTGCACTAGTAAATTCAGACAGAGCTACCGTCCCGCCTTGTATAATTTGTGTGCTTCGGTCTGAGTCGGTAAACAACGTATAATCAATAAATTGCGCGCCATTTGACATCGCGTAGGTACCAACGGTCGCACTTGCATCATACAATCCGGTGCCCAATGTAAACGTCGGTGTCACACCGTTACTACAAAGCACTTCAATACCCGTCGCACTACCACCATTTACCACACCATCTTGTTCACTGAAGATTGCAGGCACGTCTCCAAAGGCAAGTGAGCCAAAGCCAACGCCAGAAGCTGCATCTACCGCATTATTTCCATTAATCACACAACCTTGTACAAGGTTAATTGAAACATCAATCGTACCGCTCACTGACGCTCCATTCGCTTGCCAACTAAATGAGGTTAAGAGCAGAGGCATCATCAGATAAAATCTTTTCATATAAAGCTCCATTTTTACATTCCACTGTATATCGGTAACCTTTTTATTAGTTATAGCTCAATTATGACAAACCAAATGCATATAAAATGTAAAACAATAAAAAGAAGCAGGATAAGGATAAAGACGAACGGAAAATAAAAACATTAAACTTAAAAATGACGATTTTTAAGCATGTAATGCTAAAAAATAACCACTAAAAACAAATGGTTATTATCTTATTCCAAATACAGAATTGACAATTAGTTAGAAGGTAGGGTGAAGTTGAGTGGAAAAAATCTAAAAAAAGTAGCAGAACGATACGAGAAGTTTAGAAAAGATTGGCGACCATTTCTTCCCGAAACAAAAATCTTCATGAAACAAAAATGCGCCCCAAAAAGGAGCGCATTTCTTACTTGAATAAGTTATTCCCAATCAAGAATAACTTTGCCTGACATACCGCTGCGCATTACATCGAAGCCTTCTTGGAAGTCATCAATCTTGTAGTGGTGCGTGATGATTGGCGATAGATCCAGACCAGATTGGATCAGTGAAGCCATCTTGTACCAAGTTTCGAACATTTCGCGACCGTAGATACCTTTGATCACCAAGCCTTTGAAGATAACTTGGTTCCAGTCGATACCCATGTCTGACGGTGGAATACCTAGTAGTGCAATGCGACCACCGTGGTTCATTGTGGTTAGCATTGAGTTGAATGCTGCTGGGTTACCAGACATTTCTAGACCAACGTCGAAGCCTTCTGTCATGCCTAGCTCAGCCATTACGTCTTCTAGCTTCTCTTCAGCCACGTTTACTGCGCGTGTTACACCCATCTTACGAGCAAGTTCTAGACGGTATTCGTTCACGTCTGTGATCACTACGTGGCGAGCACCAACGTGTTTAGCAACCGCTGCTGCCATGATACCGATTGGGCCAGCACCTGTGATAAGCACGTCTTCACCTACTAGGTCGAAAGAAAGTGCTGTGTGTACTGCGTTACCAAACGGGTCAAAGATAGACGCTAGATCGTCAGAGATGCCTTCAGGGATCTTGAACGCGTTGAACGCTGGGATAACTAGGTATTCTGCGAATGCACCTTCGCGGTTAACGCCCACACCAATCGTGTTACGGCATAGGTGAGTACGGCCGCCACGACAGTTACGACAATGACCACACGTGATGTGACCTTCGCCAGATACGCGGTCACCGATTTCAAAGCCACGAACTTCCTGACCAATCGCAACCACTTCACCCACGTATTCGTGACCAACAACCATAGGCACTGGAATTGTCTTTTGTGACCATTCGTCCCAGTTGTAGATGTGTACGTCTGTACCACAGATAGCGGTTTTCTTAATTTTGATCAGAATGTCGTTATGGCCAACTTCAGGTTTATCAACCTCAGTCATCCAGATGCCTTCTTCAGGCTTTAGCTTTGATAATGCTTTAATTTTCATAATGTAACCTTAATTAAAGGCCCTATTGTCTAAGGCCTAGAATCTTAAATAAGACCCATGTCCTTACCAACTTGGATGAACGCGTCGATTGCACGGTCTAGTTGCTCGCGAGAGTGCGCCGCAGACATTTGAGTACGGATACGTGCTTGACCTTTTGGTACTACAGGGAATGAGAAGCCGATTACGTAGATGCCTTTCTCCAGCGCACGCTCTGCAAATTCTGCTGCTACTTTTGCGTCGCCAAGCATGATTGGGATGATTGCGTGGTCAGCACCACCCATTGTGAAACCAGCGTCCTCCATACGAGTACGGAAGTGTGCTGCGTTTTCCCATAGACGATCACGTAGGTCACCGCTCTCTTCTAGTAGATCTAGAACGCGGATAGAAGCGCTTACGATTGCTGGTGCAACAGAGTTAGAGAATAGGTATGGACGAGA
Organism: Vibrio sp. 1727; assembly: GCF_033344415.1. NCBI lineage: Bacteria > Pseudomonadati > Pseudomonadota > Gammaproteobacteria > Vibrionales > Vibrionaceae > Vibrio > Vibrio sp. 1727. Next base: position 29,373 of record NZ_JAWPOT010000009.1, on the reverse strand, counting down.
ACGCTGACGTAGCCAGTCAATCACTTCCGCTTTACCAGATGTGTAACCGCCTGAAGCGCCGCCCATTGCTTTGCCTAGCGTACCAGTGATGATGTCGATACGGTCAACCACGTTGTGGTGCTCGTGCGTACCTGCACCTGTTTTGCCCATGAAGCCAACAGCGTGAGAGTCATCAACCATAGTCAATGCGCCGTACTTCTCTGCTAGGTCACAGATAGCCGGAAGGTTTGCTACTACGCCGTCCATTGAGAACACACCGTCCGTTACGATAAGAATGTGGCGAGCACCTGCTTCTTTCGCAGCGATCAGTTGTTGCTCTAGCTCTTCCATGTTGTTGTTTGAGTAGCGGAAACGCATCGCTTTACATAGACGAACACCATCGATGATTGACGCGTGGTTTAAAGCGTCAGAGATGATTGCGTCTTCTTTGCCTAGAATAGTTTCAAATAGGCCCGCGTTTGCGTCGAAACATGATGTGTAAAGAATCGTATCTTCTTTACCTAGGAACTTAGAAAGCTTCTGCTCAAGCTCTTTGTGGATGTCTTGCGTACCACAGATAAAACGTACTGAAGCCATACCAAAGCCGTGCTCGTCCATGCCTGCTTTACCCGCTTCGATAAGTGCCGGGTGGTTAGCAAGACCAAGGTAGTTGTTCGCACAGAAGTTTAGTACTTCTTCACCAGTAGAGATTTTAACAGCCGCTTGCTGTTGAGACGTAATGACACGCTCTGATTTGTAAAGGCCTTCCGCCTTTACTTCTTCGATTTGCTGCTGAATCTGTTGGTAGAATGCAGAAGACATTTGAAATTCCTTCCTAGTTATTTTGGCGAGTATTTACTCGTTTAGAATTAGGCTTAGCCTTTATGTGACGGGCGTCACGGGCTATCACTCATCAATTAATTGTAGTGTAATTCAAGGAAGGAGGAAGGATTATACCTTAAGGTGGAAAAGCATTAATGAATCCTAGGCATAAATTCAATTAATGCTTTTCTATGAGGTTGTTATAAAAGGAATTATAGCCAGGTAGGCTTAGCCAAAAGTGCTTCAAAGTCCTTAGCAGGTAATGGTCGGCTATAGTGGAAACCTTGTCCGAACTCACAGTTTAGGTTTTTCAGGTAATCCACATGACGCTGTTCTTCGATGCCTTCTGCGACGATCTTAAGATCCAGCGCTTTCGCCATTGCTATGATTACGTTCACAAGCTCGCGGTCTGAGTCGTTCTCGAACATATTTTGCATAAAGCTACGATCAATCTTTAAGCGGTCGAACGGAAACTTCTGCAAGTAACTCAGCGCAGAATAACCAGTACCAAAATCATCAATAGTAAGTTTGGTGCCTAACGCTCGTAAGTTATTAAGCATGTCTAATAGCTCAGAATCGTGATTGAAGAGGAGACTTTCTGTCACTTCAATATCGAACTTATCTGACGGAAGACCAGACTCCTCAAGGCTGTGTTTAATAAACGTAAGTAAGCGCTCGCAATACCTAAATTGAACACTAGAAAAGTTTACAGAAACAAACAACGGAGTCAGACTTTGCCATTGTGCCGCTTGTCGACACGCTTGTTGAATAGCAAACTCACCAATTTGATGAATTAAACCATTTTTCTCTGCAATAGAGATAAACTCTTCAGGGTTTACGAATCCGTACTTGTCATCATTCCAACGCATTAGCGCTTCTGCCCCTACGATTTTACCACTACTCAGCTCAATAATTGGCTGATAATACAGTTCTAATAACTGATTGGAGATCGCACTTCTCAGACGATTTTCCAGATCCAAATAGCGTTGCAAATCTTGGTTCATATTATGGTTATAAAAACAAAAGCCATCACGCCCATCTTGTTTCGCCCGATACATTGCCATATCTGCACATGCAAGAAGCTGCTCAGCGTTGTCTCCGTCATCCGGGAACACAGACATTCCGACGCTACTACTCAAGAAGAATTCATGGTTGTTCCAAACAAACGGATCGTTAAACGCCGAAAGTACACTTGAAGCAACTCGCTTTGCAGTATCATTATCAGGCAAATCAGGGATGACGAGTAAAAACTCATCCCCACCAATTCTCGCCAATAAGTCTGTTTTTCTCGCGACTTGATACAGTCGCTGAGCACTGAGTTTAAGGATTTCATCCCCAACAAAGTGTCCCATTGAATCGTTAATCTGCTTGAAGTGGTCTAAGTCGATGAACATCACCAAAACTTTAGACCCACTACGCGATGCCCTAATTAACTCCAAAGCCAATCGCTCGGAACCATAACTACGATTAGGCAAATTAGTTAATGTGTCATATTTAGCTTGGAAGGCGAGTTCTTTTTCAGACGCTTTTCGACGTTCAATTTCGTTCGTTAATTTTTTATTCTGTTGAGAAAGAATATCTTTACGCTTTTTTTCTTCCTCAAGCTTAATTTTCAATTCAATCCTATTATTGTTCGTGATGAATGCATAACATAAAGCAATGACGATCATAACGGCCAGAATACTCAAACCAATAATAAAGAGCCGTGATGTAAATATATCTCGTTCACTCAAAGGCTCGAACCACGCCATCAATTTAAAGTGATGTTTATCCACAGGCACTTCAAAGTAAATTTTTCCGTCTACAGCCTCAGAAACGAAATGGTTCTCATCCTTATTGTGAGAAGGTATTTTATTTATGGTATCCCATACAACCATTTCCACGTCTTTTATTTTTAGCACCATTCGGCTATAACTATCTTCGTGTTCTTGGTTAGTAAGTTGGTCAATAACAATATTCTTATTAAGATCGGCAATTAAAAAAGCAACAGGCTTTCCGGAGAACTTAACTTGCTTAATGACTTGAATGCGAACGTCATCATTGTATCGCGTCGCACAAACCTCTTCGGGATGCCCGTGTTGAGTCATTAAGGTTTGTATGTCCATTTTGTGCTCGGCAAGGTTTTCAGATCCAGTGGTGACAATGGTGACTCCATCACTGCCTACCAGCGTGAGCTTCTTATAGATTTGGCTGCTATTAATTAGCTTACTGTCTATCTTCTCATCGAAGCGACGCTTTAAATTAATTAGACTGGCACCTAATCCATACTCCATTGACATGCCAGAAGCTAAATTACCAAAGAATGTTTGTATTGTTTTATCTGTAGCTAGATTATCAACATCTTCACTCGCTATGGTAAATAAATTATCGAGTGTGCTTGCATAACTTTTAACTTTTAAATCTAGTTCTCTGTATTGAGATTCTTTTAACTTATTTTGACCTACGCTAGTCACAGTAATAAGCATAGCTAAGTAAATTGAAACTAATATTGCGCTTATTGTAATAAATCTTTTACTGGAAAATTTTTTAACGGCCTTATTCATCGGACTTTCTTTTTATCTTCTATAAAGTAATCGTTATAAAAGTAGTAAATAGATGGATAGTATTTTTTTACTAGTTTTTCGTATGAACCGTCTTTTTTTATCGAGTCTAAATAACGATCAAATGCTTTGCGTAATTCAGGGGAATTTTTACGGAATGCAACAGCCATTTTTTGATTTTCAGATATAGGGCCAATGACTTTTATTTCACCCGGCCATTTTTCGAGGGCAATTAGCGTATCCGCAACATCTAATAATGTGCTTTCCGCATCATTTTTCATTATCGCTGGAACCATCTCATTAAGGAGACGCGCCCCATCAGGTAATATAACTTTTGCACCTGTGTCATATAAGTCATAAAGGTTAGGATCCAAGCAAGAATGTTCTAAAGCTAACACTTCGCGACCATCGATCAGCTGCTTGACGTTTTTAACATCTTCATCGACCGACCCACTTGGTTTAATCGGGTTCAGACTAGAGTCGGATCTGGAAACCAACCATACACCTGAAGGAAAATAATCTTGTGAAAAATCGACAACCTCAGAGCGCCAATCAAGAATAGTAACGCCATTTGCGATCAAATCGCCTTCAATTGGAACACTTTCTCCGACAACAGCCTGCTTGTTGTGATATTGCACATTTTGCCCTGTCAACTTACCAACCACGTCGCTCCACTGTGCTGGAACATACTGGTACTGAACACCTAACGACTTGGCAAAACCTTTTATAATCTCTACATCCAAGCCAGTCAAAGTTTCCACTTCACCTTGTTCAATATAGGAGACAAAGTTAGCGTACGGGACACCAATGTGACGCAGTACACCGCGTTCACGGATTTGTTGTAAATCGTCTGACCAAGCGGCAGACGACGCAACAGAGGTAACCATGAGCGCCACCGTCGCTAAAGTTCTTTTGAATGTTATGACTGACATAATAATATCCTTACCTTTCACAAAGCGCCCAATAATGGGCGCTTGAGTGATAAACAACGATGTTAGAACGACGAGTAATACAAATTCGTCATCGCCACTACGAGCCCTTCCACATCTTGTTCGTCATGGAACAAATGCGTAGAGATACGCAGCGCGTAAGTATCAAAGTCATCATCCTTATGCAGCTTAAAGCTAGTCGTACGGATGATGTAACCATACTCTTCACGTAAACGATCTCGGAATTCCGTCAGTATCTCTTCATTAGTTACATCGGAGAACGGGTTAACCGTCGTTAAGCCACTGGTTAAGCCTTCCACGTTTGGTGAATACATTTTGGCTTGTGGTAAGTACTCTTGAAGCAAGGTTTTACATAAACTACCAAGGCTTACAACTCGCTCTTCGATACGGTCTCGACCAATCTCATCCCACATTTTGCAACTATCAACTAGTGCTTGTTTCGCAGGATAGTTATCGTTACCAATGTATTGCATTTGCAGCTGTTTACCCAGGTAATCAGCATGAGAAAGTGAGGAGTTGATCAACCATAACGGGTTCTCTCGGTCACTCCAATACTCATTCAAACGGTTACCGTTATCACGAACATACAGAATACCCGTCGCGCCCGGACCACACTGCCACTTATGACCAGATCCTGCATAGAAATCACAATCCATATCGTGGAAATCAAGGTCAAACATACCGACCGTATGCGCGCCATCAACAAGAGTAGGCACACCATACTCTTTTGCTAAAGCACAAATGGCTTTTGCTGGTAGCGCGGTTCCTGTTTTGTATGTGATATGAGAGAAAACAATTAGGCGAACGTTTTGATTCGCATCAAGCGCGTCTCGGAACGCTTGAATGTAATCTTGCTCAGAAACGTTTTCGGTACCAGTAAATACTGGTAGTTGAATTTCTACCACATCCACACCAAAACGATGTTTCGCTACGTTCATAGGTGATGTTGCAGCAATATGTTCATGGTGTGTCGTTAGAATCACATCACCTGGTTCAAAGTGTAAGCCATTAATGATCGAGCATAAGCCATCAGTAGTGTTGCGGCTGAGAATGATCTCTTCTGGGTTAGCACCAAAACCTGGTGCGACGTCTTTAACCATCTCTGAAACATAAGGCCAAGAGCCAAATTTGCCTTTCATATCCCAAGGATATTTAGCCACCAGCTTGTTGTTATGCTCGTAATCTTCAAGAACATGTTTTGGCATTGAACCTGTTGTACCAATGTTCATGTAAGTGGTTCGTTTGTCCAAAACGAACTGTCTTCGCACTTTACGCCAGAAGCGCTTATCGTGTTTTCTACCTAGCCCGCGGCTGCTCCAATCAATTTTCTGTTCTCGTGCTTGAGCTACGCCTGAGAAAGCGGAAGCACTCACACCAGCAACAACAGCTCCTGTTGCGCCTTTCAGAAAATTACGGCGGCTGCTATTAGTCTGAATAGATTCCTTGTCTTTCATCTTTTTCAATCCTTGTCGGAAATTAGCCATATTATTAATTTTAAGTGCGTAACTATCTGTTACTAAAACATTATTACCCATTACAATCAGAGTTTAATTTTTTCCTCTGCCATTAAGTGACTTTAGTTCCATTTTTTTATCTTATTTGATGATATAAGCAACAGTTTGACCACAAATCTATAAACAACAATGTTCACATTAATATATTCGTTAATTTGATTATTCTTTATTGCGGACAATTCCACCAAATTCTTTATAAAACAATTATGAGCTTTGTTATAAAGTCATTAAAAATTCAACTTTGCGTTAATTTAAAAATATTCAGGCTATTTTAAGATTGGCGTCTATTCTTTTTATATCTTAACGATCTCAACATGTTAAGACTAAATAAAAGAAAGCTGATTTCGGATCGAGATATCAGTTTAAGACCATAAAGTGATACACATCACTCTATGACATAAACTCACCGCTCAACAGACATAAGTAAAACAGGTTTTCACTAATATGTGCTTGAGCGTACACCCTAAAAGAAGGAGGTCCCATGTTAAAAGGATTGCTATGCATTTCAGTTGCATCCGCTCTTGTCGCCGCCCCTAACGCGCTAGCAAAAACGGTAGAAATGACTGCTCTCAACACCAATGAGAGCGCTGGTACCATTGAGATTTCACAAAGTGATTATGGCGTTGTTTTTACGCCCCAATTATCAGGTTTGTCAGAAGGTGTGCACGGTTTCCATGTTCACACTAATCCATCTTGCGATAGCATAGAAAAGGATGACAAAACCGTATTAGGCGGCGCAGCAGGTGGCCATTATGATCCTAACAACACAGGGAAGCATGGCTATCCTTGGACCGATGACAATCATTTAGGCGACTTGCCTCCACTCTATGTGGACATGGACGGCAATGCCAATCAGCCCGTTGTCGCGCCTCGCCTAAAATTATCGGATTTAAAAGGTCGAGCGTTAATGATCCATGCAGGTGGTGACAATCACTCCGATCACCCAAGTAAGCTAGGTGGTGGCGGCGCTCGCGTCGTATGTGGTGTTATTGAATAAACATTAACTTATGTCTCACACTTCTCTTTAGATTGCGAGAAGTGTGAACTTCTGTTGATACTGAGAGGAGGTTGCATTGGTCTCAAGGTAGCTGTGGTGAAGCATTAAGATCGATTGGACAATCTTCGTCCCGATCCCCAAAGAACCGCCCTCCGCTTCTTCCTCGATGTGATTGACGAAGGTAAAGTGGATACGCGACTTATCCTCACTCAAATGCGCTTGGCAATGCACTTCCGAGCCGATTGGGCTGTGGCGCACTGCATTTTCAAGCAGGTTCAATACCAACCTCTCCAATAGCCCCTTGTCACCCACAGTTTGGATTTCGCTATCGATATCCACTTTCAACACCACTTCTTTACGAGAAAACTGGCTCTGCATCGTTTCGGCACATTCTGCCATCAACACGCCAAGATCTACGGGGCGGTACTCGTAATTTGGCATTGGAGCTTCTTTGCGCGCAGCGTCTAACAAAGAATGTAATTGAGTTGAGAGCTTCTCACAATTTCGGAAAGCGACATCAATCAAAGGATCAGATTCCGGATGTTGCAAACGCCACGTTTCCAAATAGCCAAGCACACTCGATAACGGCGTTTTTAAATCATGACTAAGCTGCAACAAGCTTTGACGACGATGAGACGATTGATACTCCAACTGTAAAAACTGCTGCTGAATGTGCTTCGCCATCATCTGATAAGAGTGCGCAATCGGCACAAGCTCTGGCACTTGGTGAGTAAAATCAGGTTGCAGGCGGAAATCATGTTCAGCTTGCTGTTGAAGTTGCTTGGTCACGCGCTCAATCGGATTCAATAGGCTACGTTTGACCAGCACATAAGCTCCAAGAGCAAAGCCTAAAATGGACACTAAGACCAATCCTGCCAGCGCGATGTAAGGAGTATCGACTTGAGCATTGGCAATGGCGTCATGTCGGGTACTGCCAATCACCACGTAGAGATAACCGATCGTAGAGCCTAATTCTTCTATCGCGGCGACAGAAAAGACTTTGTGCTCACCACGATTACGTGGGTCTTCACCCAAAATAGGAAAAGGTTGGTCATTTAAGAATTGCTTAATGGGATTGAGATCCACCTTCCCCATGATCTCCGCCCCTTCCGGTGCTGCATGGGTGGTGATGTTACCTTGGCTATCGAGGAAGTAGATTTCAAAATCAGGGCCGATCAGCATGAGCGTGTGAAAAATCGACTTGAGCGCTTTCGGATTGTAATCCGTCCCGATCATCAGCGGGTTATCATCACGCATGTGGCTAGCTAGCTCTTTATGCAGGCTTTGTTTAGTGCGTAACTCGATGGTTTCTTTTTGCCAATTGTAAGTCAGTGCAATCACCACCGCCGCGAGGCAGAACCACAAGCTAGTAAATACTACCAAGCGAGATTTGAAGCTCATCCTATCGCCTCCTTAAACAGCGGTGTTTTTGCAACACCCGTGATGATTGAAAAATGACGGTGAAAACAACTGCAGACTTACTGTCTTGGCTTGATGTTTTGACTTACTTTCTTGCATTAGTGTCTTGGTTGAAACTTATACCCAACACCCCAAACAGTTTGAATGAAGTGATGATCAGAATCAGACAACGACAATTTGCTGCGTAAACGGTTAATGGTGCTACACACCGTGTGGTGATAACCAGAATGACTAGTGCTCCAAACGTGATCGAGCAATTCATCTTTACTGTAAACTCTGCCCGGACGAGTCGCGAGAAACTGCAGCAAAGTAAACTCTGTCGCGGTAAGAGTGACGTCTTTGTCGTTTAGGGATACTTGGTGCAACTCCGGAATGATTCTCAGCGGACCAAAATCCATCGCATCGTCGAGGACTTCATTTGCCACCTTTGCTTCTGCGGTTTGGCTGACTCTGCGTAACACGTTTCGCACTCGTGCTTGGAATTCTAATACGCTAAATGGCTTAGTGATGTAGTCATCAACGCCCGCTTCTAAACCGTCAACCTTGTCCATTTCACCGTCTCTGGCTGTCAGCATGAGCACTGGGCTCCAATCTTGTTGCTGACGCAAATAATGGCAAATGTCTAGACCATCACCATCTGGTAAACCTCGGTCAAGGATCAATAAATCAAAGGGTTGTTGCTGGTATTGCGTTTTAGCATCGGCGACATTTGTGGCTCGCGACACTTGGTGTCCTTGAAACTTGAGATGCATCTGAACCAGTTCTGCCAAATCATCGTCATCTTCCACCAACAAGATGTTCGCGACTAAATTGATTGCCTGTTGTTCCATGGTCCTTTCCTTGCCTTCGAGTATCCTCACTTTGCACATGACCGGAACAAATTAGAAATTCTTTCAAAAAAGGTTCCGATGACGCCGTGAGGGATAAAGCGCTCGGCTACAAGCGCTTTGGAAAGGAGACGTCATCGGAGCCTGTGTTACTCGACTCGAGTGATGGTGACTTTCGCACCTGGGTTCAAGAAACGATGGTTCGCAGAAAGTGCTGAGTTTACTAATCCATCATCTTGGCTAACAACACCCGCATGGAATGCAACAACGTCATTGCTGTCATTGCGAGCAGCATTGAAGCCCTCACCGCCACCTGCTGGACCCGGAATGGTTGCGGCAAGCTCATCGTTCAGTTCCGTGCCCGAATCCCAAACGTTCATGCTCATTTCGTAGCTTTCACCTACTGCGAGCGATTTGAGCGATAACCCCGTTTCGCCAACAAAGGCATCGTTGGTATTCACGAACATAGACGCCACAGACAAGTAACCGTAACGACTAGGGTCAACCGTGATGGTGACTTCGTCCGATGCCCCCGGCAACACCAATCCATTACCCGAAATACCTTGGTAAACACTGTCATTGCTGTTCATCAACTCAATCAGTTCGGCGTTACTACCGCCTTCGGCAAGATGCTCAAGTTCAATAGATGCAGCTTGGCCAATTTCAAACAGTTGATAGTCACCATTGTGAGTGAGTACCGCAAGCGGAGACATAGGTTGATTCGCAGTCAAGTTCGCCACGTTGACGGTGTAGCGGTACGATTTCACTACATCGTTATCATCATCGCTTGGACAACCGGCGAGCAAGCCGACTGAAGCTGCTACTAGTAAGATTCTGTATTTCATACATCCCCCTTACTTCACAACGATTGTGATGGTTGCAACCGGGTTTAACCAACGATGGCTGCTGCTGTCTAGGTCACTGATGCCGCCAGTTGGGTCGCTATCACCAAGGTTACCCGGATGCACGTGAACTTTGTCGTTAGTTACCGTTGCTTCAACGCCTGTGCCGCCAGTACCAAAGGTAATGAAAGGTGGGTTTGGCATGCTAGACGCAAGCTCATCGTTCGCTTCTGTACCAGCATCGTAACTTCTTAGCGTTGCTCGGTATGTACCCGCTTCCGTTGGAATCTTCCAGCTATCTAGACCGACGAAACCGTCATTGGTTGGCAGCAGCATCGCGCTCAAAGAAAGATAACCGTGGTCGCCACTGTCCAAGGTGAAGGTGGTTGCAACACCCGGATTCAAAATACCGCCAGCAGGGTTCTCGACCACCGCACCACCAGCGTTACCAATTACACTAGCAAGACCAGAGATATCACCGCCTTCTGCCATTGCTTCTAGTTCTGGCGTTGCATCTTGACCCGTTCTGAACATTTGAAGATCAGAGCCATGTGCAGCAACAATAAGTGGCGTAAAGTAGATGCCTTTGGTTGCGTTTGTCACGGTGATTTCCAATTCCGCCGCATTCACTGATGCAGAGCCTAGTGCCATAGCGACTGAAGTCATGACGAGTCCGAGTTGGGTACGTTTTTTCATTGTGATTCCATCCTTTAATGAGGGTTGAACTACCCAAGCCCATGTGTACGGCTTTACTTCTTTGTTCGTGACTTGAGTAGGTTAAGCATTACGTTTCGAACGTTTTGCGTTCTTGCCTCTAAGAATGACGAGCAAATCTATCAGCAACTTCATCGAATTCTCATAAAATTCTCACAAGTTCTGTTCGAATTCTGCCAGCAGCACTTTTTTACTCTTAATCAGGTATTTACACGTCGCGCTTTCCCCTCCTACAATGCGGTATTCTCTGTTTAAATCACGATTCTCACCATGATTCATAACGTTCTGTCTGCCTACTACGGCGAAATCTACGGCATCGCTTTTTTCAACCACTACTTGAGCCATTACGGCCAAAGTGAACAACAAACACTGTGGCAAACCTTGATTGAAGTGGAAGAACTCACCGCAGAAAAGCTCAAACCTGTACTGCTAACAAATGGCATGGATATCGAAAGTCGACACCAAGAGATGCTGGATAAAGGCTTGGCAGATGCAACCAAGTGGATTGGTTTACCATGGCAAGAGTTGGTGGCGACTCTTCTTAAGTGGGTGGAGCCTTATGAGGTCAAGTATCGAGAGTGGCATGAAGAAGTGAACGCTTCACAGCAGTATTCAATCGCTGAGCGAGAAGCTATCGAGTTGATTGCAGACCACGAAACGGCCATTTATCACTGTTGGCAGCAATACCATGCTGGTGAATCTGGCTTGTCTGCACTCAATGCATTTTTGGCAAAATATCGTTAAAGCGAGACGGTGACACTTGAACCTCGTGAAACCGTACCAGACAATATCGTTATTCCGCTGCGAAGAACTGAACAATTATGGTTAATCCAAAACTCATTGCCCTACTTCCTGATCTTGCTTCGTTTATCCTAGTGGTAAACGAAGGCAGTTTTACCGCTGCAGCCAAACAACTCGGCGTAACGCCATCGGCTTTGAGTAAGTTGATCACACGGTTGGAACAAGCCCTCTCGGTGAAACTGTTTGAGCGCACAACTCGTAAGTTGATCATCACTCAAGCAGGGCAAAAGGTTTACGACCAAAGCATCGCAATGGTGAATGCCGCGCAGCAAGCCGTTGAGTTATCTGCAGAAGATCATGCCGAGCCAACAGGCGCACTCACAGTGGCAGCTCCCGAAGCGTTTCTTAATTCGGTGCTTCAGCCATTTGTGTTGCCATTCCTAGAACGTTATCCAAATATTCAGCTTAAGCTGCGTGCAGCAGATGGTGAGATCGATTTGTTCCGCCAAGGAATTGATGTCGCCTTTAAGCTCACCGACAAACCCGATGAGAATCTGGTACTTAAAGAGATCAGCAAGACCAATCTCGTTTTATGTGCCTCTCCAGATTACCTCACCAAACACGGTATGCCTGAGCATCCCACTGAACTTGAGCAGCACGACTGCATTTACCTTGCCGAGAACGACAAAGACAACATCTGGTCATTCTTTAAAGAAGAAGCATTCCACTCCATTGCCGTGAGTGGACGCTACGCCGTCAACCATTCTCAAATGCGCTTGAACGGGGTTAAGTCTGGCTTGGGAATTGGGATCTTCCATGACTTCGTGATCAAAGACGCGTTAGAGCAAGGAGAAGTGGTGGAAGTATTGCCGGATTGGATGATCAAGAGTAACTACCACGGCGCTATCGCGATGCAGTATGCGCAAACCAAATACATGCCTGCTCGTCTGCGCGTGTTTATCGACTTCGTTAAGGAGCATTTAGTCTCCGAGGACACTAACCATGCTTGAGGATACGAGCCATGTTTGAAGAGGCTAACCATGTTTAATGCCATTCATCACGTCGCGATCATTTGCAGCGACTACCCAAGGTCAAAACGCTTTTACACTGAAGTGTTGGGATTAAAAGTCATTGCTGAAAACTATCGTGAAGCCAGAGACTCCTACAAGCTTGACCTCGCTTTACCTGACGGCAGCCAAGTGGAACTGTTTAGCTTTCCGGGCGCACCAGAGAGACCGAGCTTTCCCGAAGCGCAAGGCCTGCGACATCTCGCGTTTTTGGTAGATGATGTTGAACAGGTGAAAGCCTACCTAGAATCGAATGACGTTGAAGTTGAGCCAATTCGTATTGACGAATTCACAGGCAAAGCCTTTACCTTCTTCCAAGATCCAGATGGCTTGCCACTGGAGATTTACCAGAAATAAAAAGAGCCAGCACGTCGCTGGCTCTTTTACTATTCCATTCTTTGTCTTTACTAATTCAACGCCGTTTTCAGCTTCTCGACGCGGTTAAACAACAGCCAATCCAGTGCGAGAACCGTAACAATTGCCAAACCACCCATCGGGAACGCCAAGCACAATATCACCAACGTTACTAAGCCAAGCTTCCAAATACCGTCTTGCTGAAACTTAGGTGGCGCGCCCAATGCAGCACTGCGACTTGGTCTACGAATCCACCACATCACCACACCTGTAATTGAGATTAAGATGAACGCCAAACAGAACACCACGTTGAGCACTTTGTTAAGCACACTGACATCACCTTGATGCAATGACACACCTGCCGCCATGAACTTGGCAAATAGGCTGTAATCTTGCCACGTTACATCCACCAACAAGCGACCGGAATATTGGTCAAAGTGGCTGGTGCGATCTTGTCTTGGGTCGGAAATGTCGCCGCCCATAGAGTTAGCTGCAACGGTGTAAACGCCCGTCTCAGAGCGCGGCAAAAACAACTTATAACCAGTGAAGCCCAACATTTCAGCCTTGAGGATGATATCATCAATGGAGAGCGCATCATGGCTGCCTGCGTATGCCATCTCTTCCTTCATGTTGGCATGATCATGAGCGGGCTTATCTTTCGATTCAGGCACAGCAGCAAGCTCTAAGTTCCATGGCATCTCTTCTGAAGCACCATGGTTAAGATCTTTGTGTGTCAGTGTGGATTCCGGTTTCTCACCCCATGTGTAATAGGTTGGGAAGGTATTCCAAGCTTGTACCATTTTCGCACCCCAGATCCCTGCCCACGACAATCCTGAAATCAAAAAGAACAACAGCACAATCGACAGCACACCACCTAAATTCGCATGCAGGTCACGAATCAAAATTCGAGGGCCATTGTTAAAGCGGATTTTCAAAAAGCCGGCGCGGCTGGCGTTGTCTCTAGGTAACCAAAGGTACAAACCAGACACCAACAGCAAAATCCCCAAACTTGCGGCGATTTCAATTAAGCGGTCACCTAGGTCGCCGATGAGCAAGGTGCCGTGAATGCTGTTCATCAGTTCATAGATGCTATCACCACGGTTAATGGTGCCTTGTACGTCTCCTGTGTAAGGATTTACTGCAACAATCAGAGAGCTGCCTTCTTGGTTTTGAATCGAGAATCGGTTGGCAATATCGGCCGTTTTGGCAGGTACAAATTGGGTGACATTAAAATCGGGATACGCCTGCTTTACGGTTTCTAATTGTGCAGAGACAGGAACCATTTGCTCTTGTGGTGAAACCTGTAATGTCGCTTCGTATCGAGCCAGTTCGATTTCATCATCAAACAACATCACCAACCCCGTTAGGGAAAGCATCAGCATAAATGGAATGACGAACAAACCTGCGTAAAAGTGCCATCGCCACGTCATAAAGTAGATGGATTTTGCGCGTGAGGCTTCCTTGAGTTGAGGCTTTGCCGAGTTTCTCAACATGTGTATTTTCCTTTTTTCATTGTTGAACACCCAAATTCAGCCAAACGCATCCTGCACATACACATTCGTATGCGGCGTTATTTGACTTAGATTTGGGAGTACCACTGCTCGAAGTGGCAGTGTTGCTGACTATATACCCAAGTGACTTCAAGATGCTGGATTCAGAGCGTTGTCATTGATTCGAGTGCAAAGAAAACAACGCTGTGTAATAGACCACTCTTTCCAAGTTGTTTGAAGCAGCAATCGGAGCAATGACACGCTCCCAAAGGGCGAGTTGCCTTGGCTTGTATACTTTGTTGTCGATATCTTGATCTAGACCCACTAGACCTTTAAATCGCCGCCGCGTCTACAAACCAAGTCATTCTCGCTGAACCAAGCATCTCGAGGTTACTTGGGTATCGTGTAATTGTTTTCGTTATGAGAAAAGGGAAACCGGCGGCGCTCTAGGAACTGGTGTTTCAAATCGCACACTTAGAGCCAAATAAGCGTAGCTGTCAGAAGTCACCAAGCTCTGTCTTGAAAGTATCGGTGTCGTTGGAAGTGTATCGTGATGAAAAGTCGAGAAGTGGCTAAACGGACAAGGCTTACCTTTGTGGCTAACCGAATTGTCGCCCTCTTCTATTTGAACCAATTCAAAACCGTTAAGCGTACATAGCGTCGCCCACACGCCCATGCTGTTACCATGAGCATTGATAACAGGCATCAGCGTCACTAGCACCCAACTGAGAGCACTAGCAAATAACATTGAGCGGTAAAAAGGAATTAATCTACGCATAACGGTGACTTAACAAATTTCACACAGCGTAACCAATTCTGAGTGGTAGCTCAAAAACAGGATCAATAAGTGCTTGCTACCTCACAGGTTTTCTTGAATGCATCGATTGACAGGCGCAAAAAAGCCCGCCGAAATGGCAGGCTGATAATGTGTTCATTCATTACTTAGAAATAACGCGTAACCCACTGCCACGAGCAAATGCTCCGCTCAGTAGATAATTAGCCGAACAACTTGCTCCAAATGCTTGGATTGCGCTTGTCGTGGTACTCTTCACGAAGACTATCGATTTCACGCAGTTGAGCTTTTGCTTCTTGTAGCTTGCCCGCATCAAGATCCGCTTCAATCTTATCTAGCGTTACCGTCAGTTTGTTAAAGCCTTCTAAGTAAGTATCAAACTTCTCTGGTGGGTAATTACCACGCTTAGATTGTTCAACAATCGCTTGCAAGCTATCAATCGCAGATTTCATGGTTTCGACATCAGATGCTTCTGCCGCCTGTTTGAATTCCATCTTCATCTGTTTCATGTTTTGTTTTAAATCAACCGCTTCTGCCATTGCGTATGTTGAGCCAAACGCAATCGCACACCCTAGGACTAAAGGACGTAACATTTTTCACTTCTCCATTTATAGTGCCGAATTCTGTGTCGGCTTTATTCACCCAAATAACCTACGCCATAAAAGGCGAAAAACTAGCTTATTTGAGTATTTCCGGGTCGCAGTGTAAAGCAATCTGGCGTCAGGTGCATACCTTAAATGTAATCAAGTTTATGCGTTGAGAATGCTGTCATATTCTGCAATTGGTTTACGGCCTCTCAAAGCTAAGAAAGACAAAAACTGCTGAGCGGTGCGAGTAATCACTTTCTTGCTATCAATACCCACTTTGTCCATTAACTCTCCAACCAACTCCAGATTACCAACATCGTGACAGAAGTGCGCGTCACTGCCCGTGGTGAAGAAAACACCGAGATCTTTCCCGATTTGTGCAATCTCGTGGCAACGGTCTACGCTGCCTACTCGGCTGTTACCTTTCAGCGTGGTGTTATTAATTTCAATCGCTACATTGTGCTCTTTCGCGCACGCTAAAACGGTCTGAAAATCAAAGTCGAAATTTGGATTACCAAGATGACCGAGCGCATCAATACGACCACTCTGAATGACATTAACAAGTGCTTCCGTGTGAGTTTGCTTGTTTGCTGGACGAAAAACGGGTTCATGAAAACTCGCGATCACCCAATCTAAGTTGCGGTCCACACTCAGTGGAATATCAATGTCGCCTTCGGTATTCATAATGTTAGATTCAACGCCGCGAATAATCGCAACGCCTTCAAGAAAACGAGGCAGAATTTTCTGGTTAGAGAAGAACCAGTAATGAGGCGCACCCGGCATTAATTCTGCGTGATCGGTCGTGCAGAACATATCCAGCCCGTTCTCTTTTGCCAACTTTGCATTTTCAATCAAGGTACTGTACGCGTGACCACTGGCGTACGTATGTGTATGGGTATCAACTTTAAATTCCATCATCCACTCTCTTAGGTGCGCTATCTTGCGTGCTATTGTATACCTTCAGGCAACGCATCGTCAGCTCAAGATAAGCAAGAACCCTAAACTTGCTCTTCACTAATGGCTTTTATCAAGGGTAAAGCTTTTTCCCATCCGTGATTAAACATGGAAACAAAGTCATTGTGAGTATGAATGGTAACATTGAGTAGTAAACGATCGTTGTTGGTATCGATCTGGTAGATCTCTCGCGATCCGATCCACCTAGATGCTAGGTCAGCATCGAGTTGTTGACGATTATCCGGATTAAAAATGGCAACATGATGAAATTCAAGTTTTTGAAGCGGTAGCACCGTATCTATGATCGCCCTTGTCCCGCCCATATCTGGATCAAAAAAAGTGATGCCACCTCCTTCTTCCCAAGCTCCTTCAAATTGAGACTGCGGTGAAAAGGCTTGTGCCCAACGTTTATACAACTCAACATCGGTTAGCACTTCCCACACTCGTTGCGGTGTCGCCGAAATTTCGACGTAATAATTTAGCGTAAGCATGATTTCTCTCCCTGAACCTTTCTTGACGCTAGCCCATACTCAAAAAAAATCAAACCACACGACCAATTTATCTACCTGCCCCCTTCATTTTCCGACAGACTAAGAAGTTCTCGCTTGTAAACCACCACTGCGATGCGCCGTAAAACGAACCCAACATGTGTTCAGTATGATTGCGAGCACTATTAAACTCATCCCAACAATTTGACTTTGACTCATTCGGTCTTCAAAAAACAGGCTCTGCCAAACCGCAGTGAACAATAAGTTAGTAAAAATGAGTGGCGCAAGTTGAGAGCCACTGCTTGCCAGTTTATATGCTTTGGAGCGAAAAACTTGGGTGTTAATGATCATCAGAGACATCATACCGATCCACAGCGTATTTGAAGAAATCTCAGGCGCCATAACACTCATATTAAGTAACACGTCGAAGTCGTTAAACAAAGTTAGCGGCAACAGAAATACGGCAGCAAAACCAAACGCCCAAAAGTTGATTTCTAGCGGCGACATATTTGTTTTACTCACTTTATATAACGTAAGCTGAGAACCAGAATTGAAGAGTCCACCAGCCAAGCCGAGCAATAAATCCGCTCGCCATGTAATCTCACTTCCACCGCCCGCCAACATAACCACACCAGTGAACGCCATTGCTAAAGCCGCCAATGTTGAAACACGAATGCGCCCCCTCATGAACAGCTTTTCAACCAAGGGAATAAATAATGGGCCAGTAGCAAACAAAACGACCCCCTCAACGAGCGTTAACGTTTGTAATGACGCGATAAAGCAAAGTTGTGACAAACCGATACAAAGAGCACGCAATAAAATAGGCTTTAGCGTGCCCGCTTTAGGAAAGGTAAGGTTTTTCACACGAAGTAAGATAAGCAAGATAAGCGCAGGCACTAAAAAACGTAAGAAGCTAAATAGTGTGACGGAAAGTTCGCCTGACAACTGCTTTGCTAACAGTCCAGTAACAGATAAGCTTAACGTAGACATCAACATGAAAAGGATAGATTTATTTACAGCATTCATTCAATACTCCTTAATATATGGAGCATTTTAAAAGACATCACTTATCGTAAATAGCGAGTAATATTAACCATTGATGTAAGAAAAACTTACAGTTTAACTTATCTATCACCAGCTACGGTTTTTAAATTATGCGGAAACTAGTCCCCTTAAAGTCCATCTACGCATTTGTTGCAGTAGCTGAGTCTGGCAGCATGACAGAAGCAGCACAGATATTAAGTGTGAGCCACTCAGCCGTAAGTCAGGCAATTAAATCGCTGGAGAGTCAAGTCAACAAGCCTCTATTTGATCGCATAGGCAGACAAGTTCAACTCAACGCGGACGGTAAAAAGTATTACAGGAAGGTGGCACCCGCTTTAGAGCAAATTGTCGATGCAACGGAAGCACTCATCCAAGATCAGAACTTGCAGCGTGTTACGCTCAATATGGTGAATTCATTGGCTCTTCACTGGTGGATTCCTCGAATGTCAGATTTACAAGGGTTTGCTCCTCAATTAGACGTTCGTTTATCAAACCTGTCTGGCAGATTCAATTTAGAACAAGAAGGTATCGACGCGGCCTTGGTGCATGGAAATCCCGAAGAATGGCAGGATTACTACTGCGAAAAGCTCAGTGAAGATGAACTGGTTTTGGTGTGCAGTCCTGAATTGATAGCGAAGACAAAGGACTCAAACATCACTCAACTCTTAAAGCAATATCCCATCATTGAAGTTACTAACGAGCGAAGAAAAAATGACTGGAACGTGTGGCAGGACGCGACGGGTATCCAGCGACCTAAAAATAAAAAACCAATCACTTTTAACATGTCGATACAAGCCGTCCAGGCCACAACTCGTCGTTTGGGGTTATTGGTCACTCATCGCTTGTTTGTGAAGGATGACATCAAATATGGTCAGCTAATCGAGCTGGGTGAACCCGTCATTAATCCTCATCAACAGCTTTACTTTGTATGCCCGCCACACAAGCTAAAGCTTGAATCGTTTCATCTGTTGCGATCTTGGCTACAACAATCATTCAACTATTAGAAACTTTTGTTAAGCACATTCACTGAAAAACTAGTATAAAGTTAGAAGAGCACTTTTCATCCAAGGATGGTTTATGAAGCAGTATCAAATATGGCTAAGCGCACTCTGTTTTGCAGTATCTTTGAGTACGACCGCTGAAGTAGAAAATGATAACCGCCTTTCAGAACAAGGGATCTCCACGGCAATTATTGGGGGTCAGCAGGCTACCCAAAACCAACTTCCTTTTTTTGCACGTCTTATTCTACATAAAACTGGCGCTAATCAGTTTGCCAATATTTGTGGGGGAACCATTGTAAACGACCGCTTCATTTTAACTGCGGCCCACTGCGTAGAACCAAGCGTTTTTACTGATGGCTGGACAATCAACGATCTACGAGTGCTAGTCAAAAACCCTACGATGAATGACGTGTTTGTTGAAGAATTCAAAGATGTTCGCTCTATCACGATTCATCCTGATTATGTGCCTAGCGATTTATGGATTAATGACATCGCTGTCCTTGAATTGACTAGACCTATCACCGATAACGTCCAATCCATCACTTTACCGCAAGACTTTGGAGACTACAGCAGCAAGTCAGTTTATCAGATATTCGGTTTAGGTCAGACCTCAACCAATGATGAAAGCCCCCCTAACTATTTACGCTGGGCAGAAGTAAAACCCCTTACCGACACCCAATGCGCTTCGTTGGTAACAGGGTTTAACGCTCAGGAAAGTTTATGTGCGAATGGATTTCCTGAACGAAGCTACACTGGCATCTGTCGTGGTGACTCAGGCGGTCCTCTCACCTATCAAGACAATAATGGCATGTATCAGCAAATTGGCATTGTGAGCTACGGTTCTTCAGTTTGCGAATCCGCTGCGATTCCAAGTGTGTTTACCGAGATTTTGAACTATGCAACATGGATTGAGACCCAAACCAGCTCAGGTGTAAAAACCAGTTATAACGCCCTCTTAGCAAGTTCGGAAGATTATCATAGCGAAGGGGACTCTGGCTTTGAGCCTGTCGATACCAACACATCTGGCTTTGGTAACAACGGCAGCAGTGGCGGCGGTGCTCTCGGATCAGGGTTGATCATGCTTGGAGGCTGGTTTGGTTGGCTAAGACACCGCAGAAATTATTCGCGCTCCTAGTAGCGTCAACAAGACATCATAATATCTTGCGCTTAACGCGAGAGTTAATGATGTCTTCAATCATCTTTTGCTCTTTTTTCGCTTTTTCATAGTTCTGCTTAGTACGCCAACGTTCAAGCACTTTTTCTAACCCTTGAACGCGTGCCTGCTTGTGTTCTAGCGTTTTCTGTACAGATGCACATTCCGCTTGCATAACGGCTTGCTCTTGCTCGTGGTGACGAAGCATTCTTTGTAGCATTTGGTCAACACGATTAAAGTTCATCAAAGCCGCGCTCGTCAGCGTCGGGCCGGTTCGGGTTGATTGTCCAGCGTGGCCTTTCAACGCCGACAACTGTTCCAATTGCATTGAAAGATGGGAGTGACGCTGACGCATGGCATCAAGTTGTTGACCCACACGGTCACGCTGTTTTTCTTCCATTTGCTGTAACTTGCCTACGGCTTTTAACTTGGATTTCATTTCAGCCTTGTCACTCCCATTTGATTAAGCACTTTGAAAAAGCTGCGCGAGCTCGGTCAAACTGGTTGGGTAATCTACAGACTCGTTGGCAGCTTGTTGTAGATATGCACGCAAATTTGGATACATAGCAACAGATTGATCTAACTCAGGATCTTGTCCTGGTTGATAACCCCCTAATGGCAGTAACTCTTTAACCTGAAGGTAGTTGGAGTACATTTGACGGAAGTTATTCGCAATCGTGCTGTGTGCGTCCTGCGTACAAGTATTCATACAACGGCTAATAGACGCGTTGATATCTATCGCGGGATAATGCCCTTGCTCAGCCAGTTGACGCGATAAAACGACATGCCCATCTAAGATGGCGCGCGCGGAATCCACGACAGGATCTTGTTGGTCGTCCCCTTCTGCCAATACGGTATAAATTGCCGTTAAGCTACCATGTTGATTTTCACTGTTACCCGCTCGCTCTAGGAGTTGAGGTAACACGCTGAAGACTGAGGGCGGATAACCACGAGAAGCTGGAGGCTCACCGAGCGAAAGAGCGATTTCGCGCTGTGCCATGGCGTATCGGGTTAGAGAGTCCATCAGAAGTAGAACGTCTTTGCCTTGGTCTCGGAAATACTCTGAAACGCGATGACAAAGTAGTGTCGCTCTTAACCTCATTAGCGGGGATTCATCAGCAGGAGCCGCGATAATGATCGCTTTCTTGCGCGCTTCTGGGGTTAAGTTTCTCTCGATAAACTCACGTACTTCTCTGCCTCGCTCACCGATAAGCCCGACCACAATTACATCGGCCTCCGTGTTTTTGGTGATCATCCCCATTAACACACTTTTACCGACGCCACTGCCAGCCATCAAACCAATACGTTGGCCTTTGCCTACCGTCAATAGTCCATTAATCGCACGCACGCCTACGTTGAGTGGTGTATCAACTGGGCGTCGCTTCAGTGGGTTAATCGGTTTTGGTTCAAGTGAAACTCGCTCTCCCCCCTTAAGCGGTGCCCCGTCATCTAACGGCTCACCTAAACCATTCAGTACGCGTCCTAACCACTGAGAGCTTAGCTGCACGGTACTGTCACCATCAAGAGGGATGACTTTTGCACCTGCAAACAGACCGCCTAAACGGCGGATAGGCATGAGGTAAGCAATAGTGTGTTCAAAGCCCACAACTTGCGCTTCGATCATATCGCCTTCCGCGGTTTCTACGAGACAACGCTGCTCAAGCTTAAACCGACACCCTACGGCTTGTAACATTAAGCCGTTTACTTTTATCAATCGCCCTGTTACGCGAGCAACAGGGATTGAATCGAGCGAAGCCAAGGCTTCGCTCAAACGCTCACTTAATAGTTCATGGCTTAGGGTATTACTCATGCTCAGACTCTACCTGTGGAATACTGACTTCATCCAAAAGGTGTTGCTTTACATTGTCCATACAGGCTTCCAAACGAGAGTCGCAGCTCGCATCCGCTTCTGCGTCATCAGTCACTAACTGACAGCCACCAATAGGAAGCTCCGTATTAGGGACCAGTTTCCAAGATTGCGGCAAATCAGCATTGATGTGAGTAATGCGCTCTAAATCTTGCGGATTTAAATGCACAGTTACTGTTTCCGCTTTACCAGGCATGGCAGACAATGTCTCGTCCACCAAAGCTAGGATCTGCTGAGGCATTAAAGTGAGCTCGGCACGAATCACTTGCTGAGCTACCTTTTGTACCAGTTCACAAATCATATGGCGTTGTTGCTGTTCTTTTTCATCTTGCCAACGAGAAAGGGCGTGAAAAAGTTCATTGACAGGCTTCGCCGCCTCCAAAAAGCCTTGCTTTCCAGACTGCTCACCGGAAACAAAGCCTTTTTGGAAACCTTCTTTTTGGCCTTCCAACAGACCTTGTTGCTTGCCCTGTTCGATACCTTGGCGTAAGCCTTCCTCATGTCCTTGTTGCAAACCTTGTTGAAAACCTTCTTCAAGTTGCTGTTGGATATCTATTTGAGGTTCTTGCCAGCCTTGGTTATCTAGCCCGAATTCGTCTTCGATAGTCTTAGGTTGCGCTAAAGGCGGAAAACGGTGTAAACGATACCCGCTCGGAGGCAATCGCATAGTACTTGATTTTGTCTCTAGCATGACCTTACTCCACCGTTGGCTCTTCATAGAGAAGCAGCTGAACTTCACCAGATTCATCCAGCTCACGTACCATTTGCATGATGTCTTGACGTGCTTTTTGAACTCGACTTAACGCAACAGCGCCGCGTGCGTCCATGTCATCTTCTAGCGCTTTCACCATACGTTGCGGCATTGAACGCTTAATAGCTTGTTGTAAGGTAATATCGGAACCTTTTAGCGCAACTGCCCACAACTCTAGCGGGATTTGCTGCACCAACATGTCCATAGTTTCTTCGCGTTGTCGGCCAAGAACCATAAAGTCGAACATGTTTTCTTCGATTGCATTAACAACATCTTCATCATGCAACTTCAGCATTTCCATCAATGAACCACGGTCACCTTCAAAGCGGTTAATGATATCTGCTGCTTGCTTAACACCTGATAACGGCGTGCTTTGACTTGCGGATACTTTTTCGATGCAACGCTCAACGAGTTCATGCAAATCAACGGCAACTTGATGATCGATATCTTGCAATTGAGCAATACGGAACAATATTTCGTCATGGTAATCTTGTGGCAAGTGCTTCAATACCGCTGAAGAGCTGTCCGCTGGCAAATACGCTAGAAAAATTGCTTGCATTTGTGGGTGCTCATTCACAATGAAACGAGCGAGAGTTTCTGCTTCCACCCACTGTAAGCGCTGCATATTGTTGCGAATTTCATCGCCATATAAGGTATTTAATAACCCTTTTGCCAAATCGTTACCCAACGCTTTGCGCAATGTATTAGATAGGTATTCCTTAGAGGCTCCTCGAATACCGCTGTGCTCACGGAAATCTTCAAAGAAAGTTTGAATAACACCACGAGCAGAATCGCTCTTAATGCCATTTAACTTCGCCATTGCACGAGTCACACGCTGGGTTTCATCACGGCTAAAGTGTTGCAAAACCTTCGCTGCGGCATCCTCGCCCATGCCTAATAGCACGAGCGCGGTTTGTTCAACATAACTAAGCGTCTGCTTTGATAGAACTGTGTTCATTGATGTTTACCCATTGTTTCAGTATTTCGGCTACGCGCTCTGGCTCTTCATTAGCAATAAGCTGTAGGTGTTTCAATTGAATTTCTAATGGCGAACCTGCTGGTGGTAGCATGTCGCTGTTTACATCTAAACCTGAAGAGGCTGAGATGCCTTTTTCAGATAGGCGGCGATCAAGTACTTCTTCATGCTCGCGCTCTTCACGCGTTTGCAAGTTTTCGTAGTCAGGTTCTTCCTGGGGCTCAGCAAAATTTAGCTCAGGCACAGGTTTATCAACGCCAGTTAGGTGCATGATTAATGGACGCAGTACGAAGAAGATCATCGCCAAGCCTAACAAGCCACCAATAACGTAGCGTATTGGCTGCTGTACTGTAGGGTCTTGCCACCACGGCAGTGCAGGAGGAGCATCAATTTCAATTGGGGTGAAGTTGAAACTCATTAAACTTAAGCTGTCACCACGTGTGGCAGAGATACCAACAGCATCCATGATCATGTTTGAGATTTGCTCTTTATCGGCTTCACTCCACGCGACACCATCTGGCGAAGCTTTCGAGTTCAACAGAACCGAGACACTAAGCTTTTCTATTTGGCCTTGTTGGTATTGAGTACGACGAACACTGCTCCCTACAGCATATTGACGATTCACTTCAGATCGCGCATTCGTGTTTTGGCTATCGTTCGTTTCCACTTCACCAGATCCTGTCACTGGCGGTTGGTTACTTAGAGAACCAGGAACACCCAACGCAATTTGATCAACCGAGTTGTTATGAATGGTGTGCTCATTACGCACAACCGGTGCGTTATCCAAAATTTCTTGTGTTTCTTCAACTTGGCTAAAGTCCAGATCGGCAGCGACTTGTACTCGGAAGTTACTCGGCCCCACAATCGGCGTAAGCATATCTGCTGCGCGTTGGATGATCTGTTTTTCAACACTCTTCTGGTATTCAAGATATTTCGCATTTACTTTACCAGCTTCCGCAGAAGCGACATCCGCACTAAGAAGACGGCCATACTGGTCAATGACAGAAACAAATTCTGGCTTCATTGCCGTGACACTGCCGACCACTAGGTTAATGATCGCTTCAACTTGTTCAGGCTTTAAGTCTTCACCAGGTTTGAGCTCAAGCATGACAGATGCTGAAGGATTCTCACTGTTTTGGCGGACGAATAGAGTTTGACGAGGTATTGCTAAATGAACACGCGCGTTCGCTACTGAGTTCAAAGACATGATAGTACGTACTAACTCACCTTCTAAACCATGACGATAACGCGCCGTTTCCATAAATTGGCTCGTACCAAGAGAGCTATCTTCCTTGAGCGAATCCAAACCTGTCGGCAGCTTAGCTTTAACACCTTTTGATGCAAGCAACATGCGTACCTTCGCAACCTCACCTTCTGGTACAAGAACTTGTCCATTTTGCTCTTGCATGCGGTAGCTTACGCCTTCGCTTTCTAATACCGACACAATTTCGCCGATATCAAAACGCTCTTGCTGGCTATATAGCGGACGAAAGCTCTGCGAGGAACTCCATAGTGCAACCACAATAATCGCTGCAACAATCGCAGCTAACACCGCAGATAGCACTAAGTTTCTCTGACTGCTAGACCAGATTTGCTTCAGCTTCGTTGTCACATCGTCCATGCCGTTGGCAGTAGAAAATGTCTGTGCTGTGCCGGTAGCCAGAGCTGTGTTTCCGGCGACTTGGGGGGTTAGTTCTGACATGAATTACACCGGCATCTTCATAATATCTTCAAATGAGGTCACGACTTTGTTGCGCACTTGCATCAAAGCATTAAAGGACAAGCTGGCTTTTTGGCTCGCGACCATTGCACCAACTAGGTCATCACTTTTTCCTGTTTCTACGGCCGTCATTTTTTGACTAGCCACTGATTGATGTTGATTCACTGTATCCAACACATTTGTCATCGCTTGTGAGAACGATAAAGGTGCGTTTAGTGATTGTTGATCTAAAGGATTTGCACTCACGATAAACTCTGGCGGCTGCACTTGTGCCTGCATCGCCTGCATTTTTGACAACATAAGTTGCTCTGCCGAGACCGCATGAGTAGGTTGACTTGCCATCTATTTTTTCTCCTATTAGGCAGCCGAGCCTAGTGCCGACTGTAAATCAATACCATGTTCTCGCATTGCTGCGAGCTTGTAGCGTAGCGCTCGAGTAGAGACTCCAAGCGCGTTTGCGGTTTTCGTTCGGTTTCCACCAAACTGACGTAACTTTTCCAAAATAAACTGATATTCAGCTTGCTTCTTCGCTTCTACATGACCAAAACTTGAAGTTGGCTCTGCTGTAGGAACTGACGCGACAAGCTCAATAGGCAGCATCAGGTCATGGGCTGTAATGTAATCACCATGACGCATGACCAAAGCGCGTTGAATGACATTTTCCAACTCACGAATATTGCCCGGCCAGTGATACTGACTCAGCGCACTAATCGCATCTTGGGATAGGTGACAGCGGCTGCTATCTTGATACTTTTCAATAAAGAATTGGCTAATCGGTAGAATGTCCTCTTTTCTTTCACGCAAAGGCGGCCAGTGCAGAGGCAGCACATCTAATCGATAATAAAGATCTTCACGGAACGTGCCTTTTTGAACTTCCTCACGTAAGTCTTTGTTGGTTGCCGCAATAACACGAATATCGAGCTGAACGGCTTTATGGCTACCAACACGTTCTACTTCACGCTCTTGAAGGACGCGTAACAATTTCGCTTGAACCGCAGGTGACATTTCACCAATCTCGTCAAGCAGAATCGTCCCGCCATTTGCTTCTTCAAACTTACCGCTTTGAGAATTTGTCGCTCCGGTGAACGCGCCTTTTACATGACCGAATAGCACAGCCTCTAACATTGACTCTGGAATGGCGGCACAGTTAACCGCCACAAATGGACCATTGATACGCGGAGAGTGCTCATGCACATATCGCGCCAGCACTTCTTTACCCGTTCCCGATTCACCTGTAATAAGCACACTCGCGTTAGTACATGCTGCACGATGCGCTAATTGCAGAACTTGTTTGCTTCTCCAAGACTCCGCAACAATGTTGGCCATTGGCTTACCTAACGCTTCAACACGTTTAAGCAGATTAACCAACTGATTAGATTCAAATGGGCGTAATAGATAATCAGTAGCGCCCGCTTTCATCGTCTCAGCAGCCAAGATGCCTTGTTCTTGGTCGACAATCGCAATAACAACACCCGAATTTCGCTGCTTTTGGTGACACGCGACAAACTCACGAACACACATATCCGGCAGCGTAGAGCTCACTAAAGTGATTTCTGCTCGCTCTTCAAGCAAAGCGCCTCGACCAGTACGAGTGTGTTTCGCGGTGTAACCTGCATTTTGCAACACATCCAATACTGGTTGAGCAAGAGCTTCATTTGGCTCAACCAACAAAATTTTCGTTTTCGTCATCATTGAACCTTAACTTTCGTTTGTTGATTTTGTGATTGTAGATCTGGGTGGTGTTTCGTAGCCGTATACTCGTTGTCCCTCACTAAACGCAGGGTGACACGTCGGTTTTTTGCTTGGCCATTAACCGAGTTATTGCTGGCAATTGGGTAACGCGAACCATGAGCTCGTGTTTCGATCATCGACTCGTCGACCCCAAGCTCAATCAAAGCGTTGGTGACTTGCTCTGCTCGAGTACGTGACACAGAAAGGTTCGTTAAACTTGAACCAACGTTATCGGTGTGACCGTCGATGAGGATTTTGGTCACTCGATCATCCACAGATACATAGCTATACAGCGCTTCTAGTGTTGCTTTCTGTCCACGACTTAACGTCTTCTGACCAAACTCAAATGAGAGCGCCATATCCCTTGCCTCTGAAAAAGACAATTTAGGCAATCGCGCGCGACACGCATTAAATGATTTCAATGCGTTTTGAATTTGAAGAGTAGGAATCACAATCTCTGAAACAGAGGAAGCATTACTTCCTTTAAGTGACAGCGTCACCCAACTACCCGAAGCAATTGAATCCATGAATTCTTCAGCGCCTTTATTAAAGATGAAACGCTGAGACGGCTTAGTAAATTCAAGGGAGCCAAATTCTTTTCTATAAAGCTCATTACTCCAAGGAGCATTTTGAGTTGTTAAAGCAATCGTTTTCCATTTATTGTTTTCATATTCTATATCGGAAATAAAATAGAATTTATTATTAGGTTCCGCTAGGAAATAAAACTTCCCATAGTCATTATTTGATTGCAACAAGTTGCATTTGAATTTATTTCCCTCATATGTCCATTTAGAGAGGTCCATAGGGATTGTTAAGACTTCTTCTGAATATGACACTTTTGAAAAAATAAAACTGATAACAATAATTGTGTTACAAATTATCAAACGGACATGATTCATGTATATCTTACATTCCCATGACTTAAACCGTTTAATTAAATATGCCACCAAGCCGAGAGAACTGGCATAGCTAATCATTTTAATTACCTATTCTGAATATTAAAATTGGTTACAAAACGCTCAAGAGAGCACGCTTAGCCTCCAATGGAAGCTTTAAGCATAAAAAACAGTATCTTATAATTTATTTGTTTGAAGTTGTTGTTACGCCATAAAGGCAATTTAAAAAATCTATAACAACTAAAACGCTCAACATTGTTATTTTATTTATTAAGCGATTTATAAAGAAAACTAACTCTTTTTAAATTTCATTAAAAGATTATGACTATATGAACAAAGCAACATGTGAACTAAAGTCACAATCTTAGAGTTTGGAGCTAAAAGATCATTAAAATTTCTGTGTAGACTACACGCCATTAAGTTAAAACACTTTCGATTATTAACGCACGGTAAAATATAAATGGAAAATAGAGTTAGCGAGCCTATTTCTGATAGTCAACTACTTGATGTAGAATTATTAGGCAAACCTATTCATATCATTCGTGAGAAGCTCGATAATTTAATTTCAGAATCTTGCTCAAACCTTACGACTGAATTACAAAATTGGCTCAGCACAGGAAAAGTGGAAGCTAGCTTAACCTCAGTAGACTTGCACCGCTTTACATCGGTTGAGATGGACAAAGAGCAAACGTCGACCTATCAACATCAGGAAGGCGGCATGGTATTCATCCATGGTAACCCTCACACGCTAATAAAGTTGGCTGATAGATTTTATGGTGCAAGTGCAGAGCGCTCAGCCGCTACTCTGACGGCCAGTGACTTACGTTTACAAGAGCGCATCAGTCGAATCATCATCGGTTGGCTTGCTCCTGGTGAAATGTGGGACACGGGTGAGTATGAGACCCCTAGAGGAATTGGCATTAACGTTCAATTAAACATTGCGTTTGACGATCATCAAGGCTCAATTCATCTCAAGCTAGATGGTCATCTTATTCAAACGCTAATCGAGCAGCTTGAACTGCAACCTGATACCGATTTGTTTCAACCTTTCTGTCGTTCTTTAGAGACGACCCCCGTTCGACGGCTTTGTTGCTTAAATCGATGGAACTAAATCAAAAAGATACGATCTGATCGGCTACACCCATCAAGCATCGTA
>NZ_JAWPOT010000099.1:0-1016 GCF_033344415.1 Vibrio sp. 1727 | reverse complement strand
ATGGGCAGTAGTTGAACTGATGCAGCACCTGAGCCATCGGTGTTTCAGGTTTAACCACGCTTTGCGCTCCTGCGGCACCACGTGAACGTCGCGACATTCGAGCCAATCAATAGCAGTACCATAAATACTAAAATCCCGATGAGATGGTTCGCCGTTTCTTTGGTAACTTGCACCGACAAAATACTTTTAAATTGGTTGCTTTGAGTAGTCACTCGCACCTCCGAAGATGGCACCATCACGACACTAATGCGATCGTAATTCAGCCCTTCAATACTGTTGTTCACCAACAATTTGATTTGAGGAACGTAAGAGTCCAACGCTACATCGGCAGCATGTTTAATAAACACCGATGCCGAAGCAGGAGTAGGACGCTCGCCTGGGCGAAGATCTTGGTCTTCGAGTACCACGTGGACTCGCGCCACCAGCACACCATCAATTTGCGATAGCGTTGATGACAACTCTTGCGATTTTGCGTAAACCAAACGCGCTCTTTCCGCCAATGGCGAGGAGATTAAATCGTCTTTTGGAAACACTTCTTTTAACGTCGAGAACTGCTCTCGTGGGTAGCCTTTGCGTTTTAATGCATCAACGGCGAACGCGATTTGCGAGCTATCGACCATCAATTTTACTTTGTTGTCTTTGTCCGGTTCTTTGGTCGCCACCACGCCTTCCGATAACAAGATCGACAGCATTTCGTTGCCTTCTTTTTGGCTTACATTGGTGTAAAGCTCGGTTTGGCAACCCACCAAAAACAGCGCCAATACAAGGCAAAGCGCGCGCATTTTATTCTTCATCATTACTGCGCCTTCAAAAGCGTTTCGACATTCTGTGTGGTTTTACCCACGGTTTTCGCGATCAGCTCTTCTTGAAACGTGATTCGCGTTAACGCCCACTGCATTTGCAACAGTTGCGCTGGATCGTCACCGACCATTTTCATGCTGTCTTGCAGACTGCTTTTTGCATTGTCGATGGTGTTTTTTAGTTCGCTGATGTTTTCTAGCAAACCGCCTTCTAAA
>NZ_JAWPOT010000098.1:0-1017 GCF_033344415.1 Vibrio sp. 1727 | reverse complement strand
ACTTTGCCTGACAAGTTAGGTAAGGTTTCCAGTAGTAGACGGCTGCCTAAGTCAAATTCACCATGACTGAATACGCCCGGTAAACTTTTTACTGTAAGTGACTGCCCACCAAGGGTCACCGTGTAAGACTTAAACCAATCTTCTTGATTGCATGGTTTTGGCTCATTTAAGCAATTACCCCAGTAGAAAGAGCAGCGGCGAGCTGAGTCGTATTTGTTTACAGGACCATATTCTTTGAACATCTTTTCAATGCTCTTTACGCCGGAACGGTTTTCACCGACAACCACAATCTCCGTGTTCACGCCGAGTTTAGCCATGAGCATCGCAAGCAAATATTCGGCTTCTGCTTTCGCTTTTGGCCAATACAGTAGGAGCATGTCGGCTTGAGTATCCACATCAAATTCAGAACCAAAATGGCTTTTTATTTTGTCTGAGTGACGGATTTGACGGAAATAGCTGTAGTTTGAAGTAAAGACTTCGACCGATTCACAGTGTGCGGTCAGTTCCAGAGGGAACATATCTTCGACTTCACCTGCAACTAAAACATGTTTTCCGTTGAAGTACTCTAGCTGACGCTGAGCGATTTGGCTTGGAGCGATATAGGCAGACATAAATTTGGTTCATCAGAAATAATTAGGGCCAGATTTTCGCACAATCTGGCCCAAGCTTGAAGCTGTTGCTTACTATTCAGTAGCGGCTAGCTGTTGTCTTGTTGGTTGAGGAAGTCTTTGAATTCCTCTTCATAGATATTAAACAGCACCATGGTGACCGCAAAAATCAGTGGGCCATAAATCAAACCAATCAAACCAAATAAGTGCAGACCACCTAATAATGAGAAGAAAATCATTAAGGTATTCATGCCTGCGCTGCCTTGCATCAACAATGGACGCAACAAGTTATCAATCGAACCGACGATGACTACACTCCATGCGGTTAGGAAGATTGCCCACGTCATATCACCGGTGAGGAACAAGTACGCGGCGGCTGGTATCCAGATCAACGCCGTACCGACAACTG
>NZ_JAWPOT010000097.1:0-1019 GCF_033344415.1 Vibrio sp. 1727 | reverse complement strand
AAGTGACTTACCTCAGATCCCTTGTGTCGAGTTAACAGGAAACATATCTCGACCTTTACAAGATCTAGAAAAACGTTATGGCACCATAGTTATTGACTGCGGTGGAGCGGACTCCAAAGCAATGCGGTCGGCTTTGTCTTTTGCAGATATAGCATTACTGCCATTTAGACCCAAAAGAAGGGATTTAAAAGTAGCCCCTTCAATGTCTGAGATCCTGGAAACGGCACAAGCATTAAATGCAAAGTTAAAAATCTTCACTTGTATAACTCAAGCCCCAACACTACCTAGTCAGGCATATCGAATCGAAGCAGCTAAGAACCTTCTGTCCTCTTTAAACATGAACCCTTTAAGGCATATCACTCGCAATTTAAATGGGTGGGATGATGCAGATGAGTCAGGGCAAAGTGTTCTAGAGTGGTCTCAAGATCCCAAAGCAGGAGAAGATGCTAGAGCGTTATTTGATGAATTAATGGAGACCATAAAATGAGCAAGAATCCATTTTCAGATATCAAAAGGAAAGGCACCGAGCCTAAAAAATCATTCATCGAGTCTGCCAAGGTTGATGGCAAAAAAGACAAAAATGAGAGGCGAGGATCTAGTTACATAGACAAGGAAACAGGAGAGAGAGTACCTTTGTCAGGAAAAATAATCCAAGTTCCAGTTAATGGTTACGAGCTATCTATACTAGAAGATTTATCTAAAGAAGCAGGCCTACCTATAGGTACATACCTGAGAAACTTAGCTATGGACAAAGCTCAATCCCGATAAAAAGTATACGTATAAAATACATATTTTATACGTATATAAAATCATTACTTTTAAGTTCTAGTAGCAACATTCCCCTCTATACCCTCAACTCCCCTCAGAAGAAACAACACAACATATATAAGTTTTTATATTCTTGCGCTTGCCATAGCATGGTAAATGCTTATAATGAAAAATGATCCGCTATATATGCGCATCATTTAATAGAAAACAAAGAGGAAATAAACATGAGAAATGTACAAATAACTCAAAAC
>NZ_JAWPOT010000096.1:0-1024 GCF_033344415.1 Vibrio sp. 1727 | reverse complement strand
AACTAAGATTCTTCTTTCTGCTCCAGCTGTTTTTCAACAGCTTTCAAGCGTTTGTTCATCTCGTCAATACGGTGAACACGAGTTGCCGTCTTGCGCCATTCTCGGTTCGTCTGTAATGGGATACCTGATGAATAAAGACCCTTTTCTTCGATACTGCGCATTACCATGCCCATACCGGTGATGGCAACACCATCTGCGATAGTGATGTGGCCATTTAGAACCGACGCGCCGCCGATCTGACAGTACTTACCAATTTTAGTACTGCCGGCGACAATAGTACCACCTGGCATCACGGTACCATATCCGATCTGCACGTTATGTGCGATTTGAAGTTGGTTATCAAGAATCACATTATCTTCAATAATGGTATCTTCAAGTGCACCACGGTCAATCGTAGTACATGCACCAATCTCGACGCGGTTACCAATGCGCACAGAACCAAGCTGAGGGATTTTAATCCACTCGCCTTTATCGTTCGCATAACCAAAACCGTCAGAGCCAATGACTGTGCCAGATTGAACCAGACAGTCATCGCCCAATGATACTTCATGATAAATTGTCACATTAGCCCAAAGCTTGGTGTTGTTCCCCAGCTTCGCGTTTTTACCGATAAAGCAACCTGCGCCAATAACAACGTTATCACCCAGTTCAACCCCCGTTTCAATAACCGCGTTTGCGCCAACTGCAACGTTTTCACCCATCTTCACATCGGATGCAATCACTGCACTCGGTGCAATGTCTTCAGCAGGTTTTGGTGTGGTATCCATAGCCTGAACAACACGAGCGAATGCAACATAAGGGTCAGCAACGACAAGTGCATTACCAGCACACTGGTCCTTATGCTCTGCCTTCACCATCACCACTGTTGCTTTACATTCAGATAGATGCTTTGCGTATTTTGGGTTAGACAAGAAAGTCACGTCACCTTCTTGCGCTTTATCCATTGGAGCTACACGGCCAACGACGAGTGACTCGTCACCAAATAGCTCACCCCCGGTAATTGTCGCCAACTCGGCTAATGTCA
>NZ_JAWPOT010000095.1:0-1025 GCF_033344415.1 Vibrio sp. 1727 | reverse complement strand
AACGTTCCGTACTGAGGATGCCGCTTTAGCGATCAAAAACATGCGCGAAGCGTACCCAGAGATGTTGATTGGCGCGGGAACTGTGCTGACAAGCGCGCAAGTGGATGAAGCGATTGATGCGGGCGTGGACTTTATTGTGAGCCCAGGTTTCAACCCAACTACAGTGAAATACTGCCAACAGCGCAACGTGACCATCGTCCCTGGTGTCAACAACCCAAGCTTGGTTGAACAAGCAATGGAAATGGGTCTGCGTACGCTGAAGTTTTTCCCAGCAGAACCGTCAGGCGGCGTCGCGATGCTAAAAGCATTATCTGCGGTTTATCCTGTAAAATTCATGCCAACCGGTGGCGTGAGCCCAAGCAATGTTAAAGATTACTTGTCTATTTCTTCAGTCTTAGCGCGTGGTGGTACTTGGATGGTACCCGGCGATTTGATTGACAACGAGCAATGGGATGAACTGGCGAAGCTGGTTCGTGAAGTTGCGGGAATTATCGAATAATTCCTCACCCCGGTTAGCACCGAGAACTATCGTAGATAGTCGAACGATCTTTTGAGCAATTTGCCAACGCCCGCGGCTCCACCGTAGGCGTTTTTTTATATGCAGTTTTGGCGAGTTAAAAATCCAACTTTCCATTAGGCGCGACACAAAACAACGCGCCCAACACGGTTTACTTACCCATTTACTTACTTAGTTTTTTGTTTCTGCCAAGCACGTTTAGAGTGCTGGGTAGGTTGTAGTAGGAACAAGCTAAACAGCAACACGATGCAGCCAATTGCGACAAAGATGGATTGAGAAGAGCCCGCTAACACGACGCCGGCAAGAATCAGTAACATGCCCGCCAACGCTGTGATGGAGCCGACATAAAGTCCTTGCTTATGATTGATAGGGGACTGCTCCTCGTCGCTGATCGGTGTGGCTAGTTGAATCGCAAGTGCAGTGCGACTTTGCTGGATTGATGGTGGCTCTTTGGCATAAAAGACCCGCGTAAACAGGAAGAAGCCTCCCGTCACCAGTAAATGAACGG
>NZ_JAWPOT010000094.1:0-1026 GCF_033344415.1 Vibrio sp. 1727 | reverse complement strand
AAGTCGATCATCGGTTTGATGATCGAGAGCCACATCAATGAAGGTAATCAATCTTCTGATCTGGCTTTGGATGAGATGAAATACGGCGTATCTATCACTGACGCTTGTATTAATTGGGAGTCAACTGAGGCACTATTACGTCATGCACACGAAGAGCTGGTGCCTTTCTTAGAAAACCGCCTTAAAGGCTAAAACGGAACTTATTTAAGGAACATCAATGGCAGTTGAACTTAACGCATTACGCGATCAGATTGATGCAGTCGACAAACAAATGCTTGAGCTTTTGGCTCAGCGTTTAGCGCTGGTAGAAAAAGTTGGGGAAGTAAAAAGCGAACACGGTTTGCCTATTTACGCCCCTGATCGTGAAGCGGCGATGCTGGCGTCTCGCCGAGCAGAAGCTGAGAAAATGGGTGTCCCACCTCAGCTTATCGAAGACATTCTTCGTCGTACCATGCGTGAGACTTATGCCAGCGAGAAAGATTCCGGTTTTAAGTGTTTGAACCCAGAATTACGCTCAGTGGTCATTATTGGTGGTAATGGCCAGTTAGGCGGTCTGTTTGGCCGCATGTTCAAGCTATCAGGTTACCAAGCGAAAGTTTTGGGTAGCAAAGATTGGGATCGTGCGGATGAGATTCTCAAAGACGCAGGCTTAGTGTTTGTCACCGTACCGATTCACCTGACGGAAGGGGTGATTGAAAAACTGGGCAACTTGCCACAAGACTGCATTCTGTGTGACCTGACGTCTATCAAGTCAAAGCCGCTGCAAGCGATGTTGAATGTGCACGCTGGACCTGTGGTTGGTTTACATCCAATGTTCGGCCCTGATGTTCCTAGTCTTGCCAAGCAGGTGATTGTGTACTGTGATGGGCGTGGCAGCGAGCAATACCAATGGTTGTTGCAACAGTTTGGTATTTGGGGCGCGAGCTTGTGTCAGATTGATGCGCAAGAGCACGACCATGGCATGACGTTAATCCAAGCGCTGCGCCACTTCACGTCATTTGCTTACGGAATGCACCTTAGCAAAGA
>NZ_JAWPOT010000093.1:0-1028 GCF_033344415.1 Vibrio sp. 1727 | reverse complement strand
ACTATTATCTTGATAAGCCCATAGAGCAATGGCTATAACTTGTTCTTGATGGGTAAAATGTATTCAGTTAAAGAAAAGTAAAAAAATCTAATGGATAAGACATGTTTTACGCCAACAAGATAGAATATTGAGACCAAAATCACAAGAGTAGGATTCTCTTGAATTTATCATCATGGATGCTGAATAAATAAAATATAGGCATTGTTAGATGAATAATTCTGCAACGTATTTACTTGCTGCTTTACGAGAAAAAATAAAAGAAAAAGGCATTGGATATTCCGAGCTTTCTATTGGACTTGGAATCCCGCTTTCTACCATAAAAAGGCAGCTTCACAATACGTCTCTTGGTTTAGATAAAATCTTGTTGTACGCCACGCACCTTGATACGGATTTGGTTGAGTTATCCATGCGAGGTAAGCAGCTGCAGCAAGAGAGTGAACAGTTTATCACCGACACCAACAGTGAGATTTTTCATCAATATCCTCACTTATTTGATTTTCTTTATCTTTTGCGTCGACCTGAGTGGTCTTTAGAAGAGATCGCTCGGAGATACCAGCTGAGTGATACTTCCGTTGCGCTCTATTTACGCGCGCTAGAAATGATGGATTACATTGAACTGAAAGGGGATAAACACTATCAATTTAAAGATACAGGCCGCTTTATTTTTGAAGAAGGTTCAAATTTAGACACGCTATTTGCACAGCGCTTTCGTGAAGAAGTGTTTAGCCATGATATTCGGCCTCCAATTTGTGTTGGACGCATTGCGATTACCGAAGAACAAGAAGAAAAACTGGCAAATGAAGTGTACAACAAATTAATTGAGTTTGATGTTCAAAATAAAACCAGTGAGAACAGTCAACGCCTAAAAAACGTTTTACTCACTTTTACGCCTGGTAATCAGATATTTTTGGCTGACACAATTCCGAATATTAATGGCGATTTATTAAAAGCCATCACTGTCGCTAAAGAAAAATAAAAGAATAATTATTGGAAGCTCGTGCTTATTTAGTGCGAGCCGAGCTTCTGCA
>NZ_JAWPOT010000092.1:0-1041 GCF_033344415.1 Vibrio sp. 1727 | reverse complement strand
AAATTATCTATCGAGATAGAAGGACCAAGCATTACGCTTTCTCCTGTGCGTGTTTGCTTGCCACGAACTTCATCGCTTTAATCAAGGTCTCAACATTTTCGCGCATCTCAACTTCCACTTTGTTCGCCTCGTATTCCCCATGCGTCATGTGAGAAAAACGGTAGAGCTTGACTCCTGTCGCTTCTTCGATGGTGTCAACAAAGCGATTTGGCATATTCAGCTCGTAAAACAACACATCAATGCCAGATCGTTTGATCTTCTCGATCGTCTCTTGCAGTTGGCTCGCGCTCGGCTCCACGCCATGAGCTGGCTCAATCACTGCAGCAACATCCACACCAAACTCTTGCAGAATGTAGCCGTATGCGTTGTGCGTTGTCGCAACCTTCATTCCTGCCGTGTCCAATTCGCCCAACGACAACATGGCATCACGTTTCATCATGCGAAAAGTTTTAGCGTATTGACGCGCGTTTTTACGGTAGAAATCGGCATTGTCAGGGTCGAGTTTGCTCAACTCGCTCGCGATGGTATAAACCTTTTGAATCGTTGTTGAGAGCCCAACGAACGTATGTGGATTCACCGCGCCTTGCCCGACTGATTGTCCCATTGCTGGCAATAGCGGAACTTCTTTGTTGGCTTCAATGACAACGAGATCATCGCGTTGCGATGCGTTGATCACCTTCAATGCAAAATCATCATGGCCAATACCATTCACCACAATGACATCCATTTCATTAAGACGTTTTAGATCATTCGGTTGCGGTAAGTAGTTATGAGGATTAAAGCCAGCATCCACCAGCGGCAAGATTTCCGCTTTGTCACCAACAACAGCGTGCACATAGCTGAAATAAGGCTGAAGCGTGATACCAATTTTCATTTTGTCACTCGCGAAACTGGACGTGCTAGCGACCAATAAAGCGCAAGATGCAAACATGGAACGTAAAAGCGAACGTGTGATCATAATATGTATTCTTTGAATTGAGTTAAGTGTGCGAAGGATGAGCAGAAGATGGAGAAGAGAGAATTAGCTGTTGCCACCCCTGT
>NZ_JAWPOT010000091.1:0-1049 GCF_033344415.1 Vibrio sp. 1727 | reverse complement strand
CGATTGGAAGTGACCGAGCCGCCAGCGTTGAGCTCCGGTGAGTTAGTGACGGTTCCCGTCTCAGTCTTTGATCCTGATTTACGTACGATGCAGCAACAAGCTGCGCCTGATTCCGCTTGGAATTCGTTAGAGGATTATCCGCAGCCACTTCAATATGTTGAGAAGCAGATTCAAGTTTTGCAGTCTGGCGGCAAGTTCTACCTAGCCAATGAGCGCGTTAAACAGGTGGATGCACTTGCATTACTGCCTACACCTGCGGTAGGTGCGGAGCCCGTACGCGATACAAGCAGTATTTTGCCGCCTGAAGGTGTTCAATCTTTTGCTGATGTAAAAGCGATGCAAAGTGCTCAGCTTGGCGACAATGCCTTT
Source organism: Vibrio sp. 1727 (assembly GCF_033344415.1). Taxonomy (NCBI): domain Bacteria; kingdom Pseudomonadati; phylum Pseudomonadota; class Gammaproteobacteria; order Vibrionales; family Vibrionaceae; genus Vibrio; species Vibrio sp. 1727. Next base: position 680 of record NZ_JAWPOT010000091.1, on the reverse strand, counting down.
TTGCAGTTGATGGCATTTTATCATCTTGACAACTCACTGCAGTACTTATCGAGCTTGAGCTATGACTTGTTTGAAGAGCCGCTTCGTTTTGATGGACGTGGTTTAGCGCTAGACAACTCTTCTTACTACACAGGTTCGCGTGCGCTGATGTTAGGCGTTGGCGGAGTATCTCCGGATGCTGCGGATGCAGATGTGATTTTGCACGAGCTAGGACACGGGATTCACTATCAAATCGTTCCCGATTGGGCGTATGGCCACACTGGTGCGATTGGAGAAGGTGTCGGTGATTACTGGGCGGGCAGTGCGAGCTACCGAACACAGTATTTAGATGCGGCTCGCCGTGGTCAGGAATTTGAGATTGATACGGTGTTCAACTGGGATGGCATGTTTGGCGTTCGCCGCGCAACACGAAGTCTCTGGAACCAACGTGCTCGTTACTTTGAAGGAGCGGAATACCGAGCGCATGAAAGCGTTGGTGGTGAATTGGGCGACGAGTTGTGGTCGACACCTTTGTTCCAAGCCTTAAAAGCGTCCGTTGCTCGTTATGGAGATGGTTCGGATCGTGTTTTCCGTGACTTTGACTCGATTGTGCTTGAAGGCATGTACGGCGTGGGTCGTGGTGTGAAAATGCATGATTTGGCGGAGTCCACCGTGTTTGCCGCGACAATGCTTTTCCCTGA
>NZ_JAWPOT010000090.1:0-1050 GCF_033344415.1 Vibrio sp. 1727 | reverse complement strand
GCATGAATACCCCTTCCGAACAATTGATGAAATTAATGATGAAATTAAGCCAAACAATTTTGGTGCCGCTTATTCCTATTATGGTAAATCCGTAAGTTAGGCATCAGAAACCATGCTTCCGACACTCTAAAACGCTCTACACGCTGTTTTAGCAAGAAAACCTAGCGTAGACGCCCCTGAAACACTTTGAAAGTTTGTGACGGTTTCAGAACGATTTACAGGACAAAAAGATCGCTATTCAATTGAAACAAAAAACGCCCTCTAAGGGCGTTTTTCCTATGTATTCATCTTGTCGATGGCATCTTTGCTAAAATCCGACCTCTTTCTGGTGACGAACGGCAAGAACCACAATCTTATCTCCAGAAATACGATATCTAGCCACATAACCAGATTTCCCAAACTCAATAATCCAGTCTCGAAATTCTTGGGGCATATTTTCGATCGGTTTTCCAATTGAGGAAGCTTTAGCAACCTCTCTCATGCTACTGATAATTTTTAGACCTGCTCTGGCTGCTGCCCTCGGATCTTTAGCCTTTAAAAACTCTCTGATTCGGTCTAAATCTCGAATGGCTGACGGGGTATAAATCACTTGTGACATTTAGGCGTTTCTACCTCATCCTCACTCCCCCAAGAACCCAACCAATTTTCAACTTCGCTAGCCGTTAAGTGCGAACCTGTCATCTGATACTCATCCCAAGCGTTCAAGGCATCCTGTCTAAATGCCTCTTTCTTTTCTTCTCGTTCGACATACTGAGAGATCGCCTCTTTCATAATCCAATGAGCTGTGCGCTGTTGAGAGTTTGCTAAATTTTGCACTCGATTTTTCAAAGTCTCATCGAGTTTTATAGAAGTTGGAGTAGCCATAACAAGTCCTAAACTTAAAGGGTATTACTAGGTAATACCTTAGCAAAGTTCATCCGTTTAGCCAATGAACTAACGATTAAATCCGATATTCTGACTTCTGCGATTTTGGCGTGCTAACGACTGCTCTTGCTGTATTGCTTTTCCAACGACTGGAGCTGCTGCGTCAAGTTGTTTACTTGCATGGTC
>NZ_JAWPOT010000008.1:0-178570 GCF_033344415.1 Vibrio sp. 1727 | reverse complement strand
GAAGTGAAACGAAATAGCGCCGATGGTAGTGTGGGGCTTCCCCATGTGAGAGTAGGACATCGCCAGGCTTTAAATTTTGGACGCTTGCTTATTAAAGCGAGTGATACCACTGCGGAGTGGTAGTTCAGTTGGTTAGAATACCGGCCTGTCACGCCGGGGGTCGCGGGTTCGAGTCCCGTCCACTCCGCCACTTATTTGAGCGTCGTCTCAATAAACACGAATTACAGGGGTGTAGCTCCAATTGGCAGAGCAGCGGATTCCAAATCCGCGTGTTGGGAGTTCGAATCTCTCCACCCCTGCCATACTCTAAAGCCTCAGCAGTAATGCTGGGGCTTTTTTGCATCTGAAGAAAAGAGAATCTGACTAGTTGGAGAGTTGTCGATTCCTCTGATACCAAAGTATCGGGGGATTGAAAGTTTATATCTCCGGGATATTGGTCCACTTCACCTATCCCCCATGTTCATAAGCTCTGGCTTAGGTCAGGGGCTCTTTTATTCCTAACGTATAGTTTCGACGTCAGGTGTATGTTTATCCAACGAATATGGCATACCTTTGCTTCAGATAGTTTTATTTTCTAGTAATGTAATTATTAAATGTTGATGTATCGCTTTGCTCTTTCTGTTTTACCTTCGAATTTTCATAACGCTTTTTCTTCGTTATCGAGCACATCTGATTCACAATCTATTGAAAGGTCAGTGGTTACATTGGCTTGGATGATTACTGACTTGGTTCCTGTTATCATCATGCATTGATGCTAATAATTAGGAAGTAAGTTTATGCCACATTTTCGATTCCGTGCTGTAGAGCCACAAGCTGTTCAGGCATTATCAAAACCTCTTACGGATGAACTTCAGCCTCTAATGGACTGTCCGCGTGAGGATTTTACTTTTGAGTATATCTACACTACGTTTTTCAATGAGGGTGAGGTGAGTGCTGCATATCCTTTTGTCGAAGTGCTTTGGTTCGACCGTGGCCAGGAAGTGCAAGATGAAGTTGCCAAGCTTATTACGCAACAAGTGCGCGGTATCGCTGGTGCCGACATTGATGTTGCAGTTATCTTTTCCGCCTTATCTCCTAAAGCTTATTACGATAATGGCGAACACTACTAAAGGTTAAAGGTTAAAGGTTAAAGGTTAAAGGTTATGAGGCTGAGTTTCATTGTAACTTTGGGTTTATGTTTCTCAGCTTCAGTATGTTCTACTCCTTGGGAGTCTGCGGTTAATCCTACCCGAAACTCTTCCTCCTCTATTGGTAGTTATGCTAACGGTTGTTTAGATGGTGCATTACCCTTGCCTCTCGATGGCGTTGGTTATCAAGTCTTACGTAGTAAAACGAAGCGCTACTATGGGCACCCTAAAACGATAGAGTTTATTGAAAATCTGGCGCTTAAAGCTCATCAAAATCTCAACACCACTCTGCTAATTGGTGATTTGTCTTTACCTAGAGGTGGAAGGTTCTCCTCTGGTCATTCTAGTCATCAAACCGGGTTAGATATCGATATCTGGTTAAGACTTGCTGACCAACCGCTTTCTTATAACGAATTACAACTTCCTAAACCCATGAGTGTGGTGGATTTAAAAGGTTATTCCATACTTAATCATCGCTGGGAAGAGCGGCACTTTAAGCTAATTCGGTACGCTTCAAAAAGTAAGGATGTTGCACGAATTTTTGTACATCCTGTTATTAAGGAGCAACTTTGCTTGCAAGAAAACGGCAAAGATCGTTCTTGGTTACGTAAAGTACGTCCATGGTGGGGGCATCATTACCACTTTCACGTCAGGTTATCTTGTCCTGATTCGAGCGACTATTGTGTTGATCAAGCACCACCTCCAGTAGGTGATGGTTGCGGTGCTGAGCTTGCAAGTTGGGCGCCAAAAGCAAAACCTACTGATACCCCTCAACGGGTAAAAACAACCTCTAAGCCCAAACGAAAAAAAGTCGTTCCACCTCAATGCTTGCCGCTTATCAATCCTAATTAGTGTTACTCTTCAGGTTTATCTGTACTTGGTGATCTCTTTTATGAAACTGGAGAAACATCATACTTTTGTCTACATTGAATAGTACCAATACAAAAACTAACCCAATCAGTTTTGGGGACATATTATAGAAATCTAAATTAAACAAAGAGTTGTAGTATGGGTAAGTTGTAACTTCTCTGTTTAGAAAAAGATCTTTCGTCACGATACTCTGGTTTCTTAGCAATATGTCTGTCAGTTGGCTAAAAAGCGATAACAACGCAGACAAGTGTGTAAGGCAGGGATATACCCTTTTCCTGTTAGAAGAGTAAATCAAGGACAAAACCATGACTATGATTTGTGCAAAAGAATTTGCAGAGTGGTTAAGACACAGATTTAGCAGTGATACTAAAGGAGTCTCTTTGACTCGAGAGGATGTGAATCACCTGACTGGGCGTCAACGCCTTGATCCGGGTTTTGTTAATGATGTGCATTATGAGCTGATGCAATATGGAATGGCTTTCGTTACTGATACGAGCCGAGAAAACTTTTATTTAATACCTGTTTCTCAAGCGGAAAATTGGCGTGAGAGACTAGAGTATCATTTTGAAAAAGAGCTGTTCTGCAATATTATCCCTATTGAAAAATCAGGTTGAGAAAAGGTTCAACTTTGATGTCAAAGTTGAACCTAATTGCTCTTATGCTAACCCTTGAATAATCACGAATTTTTCAAGCAACTGCTCTTCAGTTTCGACATGGTTCGGATCAGTGATTATGCATTTTGTAATTGGACACACTGACTGACAGGTCGGCTTTTCGTAATGCCCCTTACACTCTGTACATAGCGCTGGATCAATTTCGAAAATGCTCTCTCCCATACTGATTGCCCCATTGGGGCATTCGGGATCACACATGTCGCAGTTGATGCATTTGTCAGTAATGAGCAAGGCCATGATTACTTACCAGTCGGGTTACGGGTGTCCTGCCCTGAGTTCAAGTTACGCATCAATAGACCGTATTCTAAATCTAGATCTGCTGGTACTGGAATGAAGACGAAGTGACCATTCCCTTTGGCATCCTCAATAGACTCTGACTTACGGTTTTCCATCGCTTCTAGCGTGAAAACAACATTACCTTTTGGCGTCATTAGCTCAAGACTATCACCGACAAGGAATTTGTTTTTCACTTCTACTTCAGCCATATCGCCACGACGTTTACCAGTGAACTCACCGACAAACTGTTGAGCATCAGAAACTGAGTAGCCGTAATCGTAATTCTGGTAGGTGTCGTGAGTATGACGACGTAGGAAGCCTTCGGTATAGCCACGGTGAGCTAGGCTCTCTAGTGTGCCCATTAGGCTTTCATCAAATGGTCGGCCTGCTACAGCATCATCAATCGCTTTACGGTAAACCTGTGCAGTACGAGCACAGTAATAGAATGATTTAGTACGACCTTCGATTTTCAGCGAGTGCACACCCATCTTGGTTAGGCGCTCAACATGCTGTACCGCACGTAGGTCTTTAGAGTTCATGATGTAAGTACCATGCTCGTCTTCGTAAGCTGCCATTTTTTCTTCTGGACGGTGTGCTTCAGAAAGCAGAACGACTTCATCTGTTGGTTTACCGCGACCAATTGTGGTTTCAGGGCGCTCGTCTTGTACTTCGACAGGCTGTGCTTCAGTCGGGTCGAATTTCTCTACGATATCACCAGCGTCGTTTTCTTTACCCTCTTCAACTTTGTATTCCCAGCGGCATGCGTTAGTGCAAGTGCCTTGGTTAGGGTCACGTTTGTTGATATAGCCAGAAAGTAGGCAACGACCTGAGTAAGCCATGCATAATGCACCGTGAACGAATACTTCAAGCTCAGTTTCAGGGCAATGCTCACGAATTTCTTCGATTTCTTCTAGAGATAGCTCGCGAGAAACGATCACACGTTCCACGCCATTCGCTGCCCAGAACTTAACGGTCGCCCAGTTTACAGCGTTCGCTTGTACAGAAAGGTGAATTGGCATTTCTGGGAAAGCTTCACGAACCATCATAATTAGGCCTGGATCTGACATGATCAATGCGTCAGGACCCATCTCTACGATTGGCTTAAGATCACGGATGAACGTTTTTAGCTTCGAGTTGTGTGGTTGAATGTTACATACCACATAAAGCTTTTTGCCTAGGGCGTGGGCTTCATCGATACCGATTTTTAGGTTCTCGTGGTTAAACTCGTTGTTACGTACGCGAAGGCTGTAGCGAGGTTGGCCAGCGTAAACTGCATCTGCCCCGTAGGCGAATGCGTAACGCATGTTTTTCAGGCTGCCCGCTGGAGATAGTAGCTCAGGCACGAATGCTTTCTCAGTTGTCATTGCTCAATTCTCTTTTATCTGATCACAAGTCAGGCCAATTCCACCTAATGGAAATGGGGCGCAAATTTTACGTCAAAATGTGAACTGTGACTAGGGTAATTGTGCTTCAGATAGAAAAACGCCCTCAAAAAAAGTGAGGGCGTTATGGTTAACCTTTATACAATATTATGCGTTAGGATTCGGTAAGCCGCCTAGCGCATCGTATAGGTTGGGAAGGAAAGCACTGAACTCTCCACACATTAGAGAGAAGTCTGCATCAAATCGAGCTGCTTGATCTTCACGTGGAATATCATCGTTTTGATCTTTCAATTCATCAGAGAATTTTAGACGTTTGATGCCTGCATCTTCCGTCATAATGAACTCAATACGATCTTGCCAATTAAGCGCAAGTTTCGTCACGACTTTATCCGCAGCGATGTGGTTGCGGATTTCATCAGTGGTGAGCTCTTGCTTCTTACAGCGAATCACACCACCTTCTTCAAGTACGGATTTTAGCTCAGCTTCGTCCATCATGCTGATACCTTGAGGTGTGTCACCGCTTTTCACCCACTCGGTTAGCGTAGTTTCAATCGCCACTTCTGGAATAGCAGGAATAACAGGTAAACTACCCATGGTTTTACGAAGCAATGCTAATACATCTTCTGCTTTTTTGTAGCTGCTTGCATCAACAAGGATATAACCTTCTTTTGGCATGATAAGCACGTGAGTGTGGCTGCTGCGGCTGAATGCGCGCGGCAGTAAATCCATTACGATGTCATCTTTCAGGTTGTCTTTCTCTTTCTTCTTCAGAGGACGACCTTCTTGCGCTTCCATTGCTTCTACTTTTGCATTCAATGATTCTTTGATCACAGAGGCAGGTAGCATTTTCTCTTCTTTCTTGGCGCAAATCAGAATGCGGTTTTCTGACACGTGAGTCATCATATCGCCATGTCTACCCATTGCACTGACCCAGCCAAATTTCTGTTTGTCTTGACTGCCACACGGGGTGAATCGGAATTCAGACAGCTGAGTTTCTAGTTGTTCGGCGTTAAAAGTAACCTCGCGGTTAACGCGGTATACCAGACAGTTTTTAAACCACATAAATCTTCTCTAGGCTTGATGACAAGGGACTAATCATAGGGAATTTTTGTGCTGATGTCTTAATAGAAATGAAAAATATCCGAATGAACCTCAAAAGAAAGTTATATGAAAATTTGTTTTCAAAGGTCACAAAAGTGTCATAATTGGTAGTGATAATGCTTATGCATAGAGAGGCGCTTTGTCTCTTAAATTCATTAGCTCAACGAACATAAGGTTACTCAATTATGTCTAGAAGGATTCTGGTTGTTGAAGACGAAGCTCCTATTCGCGAAATGCTGTGCTTCGTACTTGAGCAGAAAGGTTACCAAGCGGTAGAAGCGGAAGATTACGATACTGCAGTAACCAAACTGGCTGAACCCTTCCCTGATTTAGTTTTACTGGATTGGATGTTACCAGGCGGTAGTGGCATTAACTTCATCAAACATATGAAGCGAGAGGAATTAACGCGCAACATTCCAGTTGTGATGCTTACCGCTCGTGGTGAAGAAGAAGATAAAGTGCGCGGTTTAGAAGTCGGTGCGGATGACTACATTACCAAGCCATTCTCTCCTAAAGAGTTGGTTGCACGCTTAAAAGCGGTGATTCGTCGCGTAACCCCTACTGCACTAGAAGATGTAATTGATGTACAGGGATTAAAGCTTGACCCTGTATCGCACCGTGTTACGGCTAATGATGCGCCATTAGACATGGGCCCAACAGAATTTAAGATGCTTCATTTTTTCATGACGCATCAAGAACGCGTATACAGCCGTGAGCAGCTATTAAACAATGTTTGGGGCACTAACGTGTATGTCGAAGACCGTACGGTCGATGTTCACATTCGCCGCCTGCGTAAAGCATTGGAAGCTGCAGGGCATGATAAGCTGATCCAAACTGTTCGTGGTGCTGGATATCGCTTCTCGACGAAGGCATAAATTAACACGCAGCTTATCGGTACCATTTCTGGAGTTATGAGTGGTTGAAAGATTAACGTGGAAAAAGCTGGCCTGGGAGCTGGCTTTTTTTTACACCCCATGGGTGATAGTAGGTTGGATATTCGGTTATATGCCGTGGTTGCTTTTGGCAGCTACGGCATTGCAGCTTGTGTGGCATTTGCATAACCAAGTACGTTTATCTTCTTGGTTATGGGATGAAAAACGCCTCACGCCACCGTCTGGTAGCGGTAACTGGGAATCTTTGTTCAATGGGTTGTATCGCTTACAACAGCGCCAACGCCGCAAACGAAAAGAGCTTACTAATCTTATTCGTCGATTCCGAAATGGTGCAGAGTCGCTACCCGATGCGGTAGTGGTATTCCGTGCTGAAGGCAATATTGTTTGGTGCAACAAGCTGGCTCAGCACTTACTGGGCTTCCATTGGCCAGAAGATTCAGGTCAACCTATCTCCAATCTCATTCGTACACCTGATTTTATCAAGTACCTCAACAAGAAAGACTTCTCAGAGCCATTAGAAATGCGTTCACCACTCAACGTCGAACGGATGCTGGAATTGCGTATCGTACCGTATACCGAGGGTGAGCACTTGATGGTAGTGCGTGATGTGAGCCAATTAAAACAACTTGAGGGAATGCGTCGCAACTTCTTTGCCAACGTATCTCATGAACTGCGTACACCAATGACGGTGCTACAAGGTTATTTGGAGATGACTGAAGACCCTGATATGGTCGTGGGTCCAATGTGGAGCAAAGCTCATGGTGTCATGACGGAGCAGCTTAACCGCATGAACAGTTTGGTGAACCAACTACTGACACTATCTAAAATTGAAGCGGCACCTATGCATGAGCTTGAGGAAGTCGTGAATGTGCCCGCGATGCTTGAAGTGTTAGAAAAAGAGGCGGTTAGCCTTAGTGGGGACAACCAACATAAATTGAAATTTGATGTTGATGTTAGCCTACGCGTGCTGGGCGATGATGACCAGTTACGTAGTGCTATCTCTAACCTCGTTTATAATGCCGTCAAATACACACCGCCTGGTGCGAACATTAATGTTCGTTGGTTCCAGACCTCTCAAGGCGCATGCTTAGAGGTGGAAGATAGTGGTGATGGTATTGAACCTCAGCACCTCCATCGACTTACTGAGCGTTTTTATCGAGTGGATAAAGCAAGATCACGTGATACTGGTGGAAGTGGTTTAGGGCTAGCCATTGTAAAACACGCGCTGAGTCACCATGACTCTCATTTAGAAATTCACAGTGAAGTAGGTGTGGGCAGTAAGTTTTCTTTCGTATTACCTGAGCGTTTGGTGGTGAAATAATGGCTTTACGATTGGCAAAAACATTCAGTTTATTCGCGCTTGTTTGTTCTTGTATTGCTGCCGCTCAAGATAAACCATTGCCGACTTATCATAAAACGACGGGGATTGTCGGAAACTTGCTCTCTGTTGGCTCCGATACACTTGCGGGTATGACAACGCTTTGGGTTGAAGAGTTTAAATCCATTTACCCGAATATTAATGCGCAAGTCCAAGCATCTGGCTCTTCTACTGCCCCCCCAGCATTGACCGAACAAACAGCTCAGTTTGGTCCCATGAGCCGCCCTATGCGCTTAAGGGAGGTTGAAGCGTTTGAACGTGAACATGGCTACAAGCCAACTGCGCTCAGGGTCGCCATCGATGCAATCGGTATTTTTGTTCATCAAGATAATCCAATTCAAGGGCTTAACTTTAGTCAGTTAGATGCTTTGTTTTCTGCCACGCTGCGCTGTGGTGAAAGTCAATTTGTCACAAACTGGCAGCAACTCGGTCTTGAATCACAGTGGGCAAAGCGAAACGTCCAGTTGTTTGGTCGTAACTCCGTTTCTGGAACTTACGGTTACTTCAAAAGCAATGCCTTGTGTGGCGGCGATTTCAAGACCCGAGTTAACGAGCAGCCAGGCTCCGCGTCAGTTGTGCAAGCTGTAGCGTCAACCATCAGTGGAATTGGTTATTCCGGTGTCGGTTATCGAGTGGCAGGCGTGCGCTTAGTCCCTGTAGCTAAAATGGGAAATGACTATGTGACTCCAACGCGAGAACATATTGTTAGCGGTAAGTACCCACTATCACGTTACTTATATGTTTACGTGAATAAGCATCCTGATTACCCATTAACACCAATTGAAGCTGAGTTTATTCGCTTTATCTTTTCTGCTCAGGGACAAGCGTTGGTTGAGAAAGATGGTTATGTGCCCATTACGGCAGACTTTGCAGAAGAAGAGTTAAAAAAAGTCGGCCTGTAAGCCGACTTTTTATTTAAGTATGAAGAGTACGAGATCAGAAAGTGAGTGTCCACTTCGCGCTGTCCCAACGTTCTTGTTCTTCCTGTAAATCCGCGTGAAGTAATTTATTGTTTTCTAGCCATGCTTCATCTGTGCAGGTGAGAATCCATTCGTCATTTTTGATAGATAAGGTGATATCAGGCAATGGATCTTCATTACGCTGCCCATTTAATACGATAGAAAGTCGTAATATTTTGATGAGGCTTATAACGTCACTCTGTTTATAGAGATTGAAATCTGGTAGTTCTTGCAATTTGAGCGCTTTACGCTGGAAGCGAGCTAATGTTGCGAGCACTAATTGCTGCTCACGGTTGAAGCCTTGTAGGGTGGAGTGCAACAGAATATAAAAAGAGTGGCGATGGAAACTACGCAAGTTGATACTTAATCCGACTTCATGAAGCAACGCTGCCCACTCTAGTAAGTCAAATAACTCACTCTTTTTCTTAATGCCTAGTTCAGAGCGTACCTGACATAACATCTCACGTGCATGCCCCTTCACACGAGCGGCATGCTCTAAGTCGACCCGGTGCTTGTTGGCTAAATTTTCTGTGGTGCGCATACGAATATCGGAGCGCGCAAAACGCTCTTCCATTTCGTACAACAGGCCTTCGCGTAGAGCACCATCGGAGAAAAACATTTGCTCAATGCGAAGCGCTTTGAAAATCGCGGACAAAATCGCTACGCCTGCTGCGAATACGGGTTTGCGTTCTTCTGTTAGACCCGCCAGTTCAATATCTTCAATGGAATCAAATTTACACAGAGTTTCGATAAGTGTATCCAGTCGACTCGCTGTGATCAGGCCATCTTCAAAACCTAATCCTACTAGCACTTCTTGAATCGCCTTGATGGTTCCTGATGAGCCGAGAGCAATATCCCAGCCCTTTTTACGATATGTTGAAGCGATGGACTCGAGTTTTTGTTCGGCCGCTAACATCGCCTTGCTGAAGTTTTTTCCTGACAGTTTGCCGTTTTTAAAGTATTGCTCTGTAAAACTGACGCATCCCATCTGTTTACTGTTGAGAAGCTCAGGCTCAAATTCTTGTCCAATAATCATCTCGGTACTGCCGCCTCCGATATCGATGACTAGTTTGGAGTTGGATTCTACTTGAGTGTGCGCGACGCCTAAGTAAATCAGGCGGGCTTCTTCTTCTCCAGGGATAATTTCTATCGGGAAAGGCATCACTTCTTTCGCACGCTCAATGAAAAGGTGGGCATTTTTAGCGCGTCTTAGTGTGTGTGTGGCGGCGATACGTACATTTGACTCATCAAGCCCTTGCAGCCTCTCAGCGAACATGGCTAAGCATTCTAGCGCACGCTCCATTGCGGCGTGACTTAAGTTCAATTCACTGTCGAGTCCTGATGCTAAGCGAACACGTTGTTTATGACGACTAACCAGTTGTAGGTCACTGCCGACAACTTTGGCCACCACCATATGGAAACTGTTTGAGCCGAGGTCTATCGCGGCAATGTAGCGAGTATCTTGTTCAAGTATTTGAGGCATCTGAATTTTGTTTTCTAGTTTGCTTTTCTATATTTTTAAGATAGTCATAGATAGCGATTTGAGAGCGAACTTTTTTGCGATTACCTCGTGGTACGTAAGCGTTACTCATTTCTTTATCTATTAAACGAGCCTTTACTGTATCGGTAAAATGGATATTCGTTATATCAATAATTCTCTGTTTCAAACGTGGATCACGGACTGGTACTGCTACCTCGATACGGTGATCAATATTTCTTGTCATCCAGTCTGCGGAGGAGATATAAACTTGCGGATCGCCATCATTGTGGGTGATCACCACGCGAGGGTGCTCAAGAAAGCGGTCAACAATACTGATGATGCGAATATTGTCGCTGATCCCCTCAATGCCCGGTACTAATGAGCACATACCTCGAATGATCATGTTTATTTTTACACCGGAAGTACTTGCTCCATAAAGCTTATTGACGATGCCTTTATCGACTAGGTTATTGACCTTGATCGTAAGAGCGGCTTTTTTCCCTAGCTTGGCATTCGCAATTTCATTATCAATTAAGCGGTAGATTTGGGTTCGAGAATTACGAGGAGATACCATAAGGTGATTGAACTTCACTGGTCGGTATGGATTCTCAATGTAACCGAAGACATTACGGACTTCATTAGTGATTTCTTGATCTGCCGTAAGCAGGGAGAAGTCGGTATAAATTCGTGCCGTCTTCTCATGGAAGTTGCCTGTGCCGATGTGTGCGTAGCGAATAATTTCTTCACCTTCGCGGCGGCTAATCATCAGTAGCTTTGAGTGAATCTTAAGACCAGGCGCACCAAAGATGACGTGCACACCCGCTTCGGTTAATACTTTTGACCATTCGATATTGGCTTCTTCATCAAAGCGAGCTTGCAGTTCGACGACCACAGTGACATTTTTGCCGTTGTGCACTGCATCAATTAAAGAGTTCATCAAGCGAGAATCTTTCGCGACGCGATAAATGTTAATCTTGATACTAAGTACTTTGGGATCGAAGGAGGCTTGGCGCACTAACTCACTAATGTGGTCAAAAGTGTGGTAGGGATAATAGAGCAGAATATCTTTCGCTTTAATCGCGTCAAAGCTGTTGGCATAACCTTCGAAATCGGCACATTTCATTGGCGGGAGAGGTTTATTTTCAAGATACTCTCGTCCAACATTTGGAAAGCCGATGAAGTCTTTAAAGTTGTGATAGCGTCCGCCGGGGATAAGGTTATCGTAGTTAGAGATATTAAGTTTGTTACACAGAAACTCTAACATTTGAGGCGGCATATCGCGTTCGTAGACGAAGCGAACGGGCTTTGCTGTCAGTCGCTGATTGACACCCTCTGACATTTGTTCAAGCAAGCTGTACTCGATTTCATTGCGTAAATCGTATTCAGCGTCACGCGTCATTTTCATCGCATAGCCGCTAAGCTCATCATAATCAAAAAAGCCTTTGAACAGCTCGTCCAAACAGTGGCGGATAATATTATCAAGTAAGATGATGGTTTTTCGACGCTTTCCTTTCTGTTCTGGTACCATCACAAAGCGGGGAAGGTGATCGGTCGGAATTTCGATCAGAGCGTACTGGTAATGTTCTTCTTTACGCAGTTCTACGGCGATGTAAGCGTACTCGTCTTTGAGAAATTGCAGAACATCGATCTCGTCTTTCATTAGGAGGGGAGTGATATGCGGCATTACCTCTCTACGGAAGTATTTCGCGATCCACTTTTGTTGCGATTCATCCAGTTGTTGCTCGTTGACCAAGAAAATGCGACGTCGCGCCATTTCTCGAATCAACTCGCTGTAAAGCTCATCAAATTGTTCGTTAAGCTTTAGTGCTTTCGACTGCATTTTGGTTAACAGTCGTTTAGGGCTATCACTGCCACCGCGCTCTTGGCTGATTAGGATTCTGCGCTTCACGTCCGCAAAGCGTACTTTGTAAAATTCATCTAAATTGTTGGAAAAGATCCCAAGAAAGCGAATACGTTCGATCAAAGGGACGGTTTTATCGGCAGCTTCTTGTAATACTCGTTCGTTGAAAGACAACCAACTCAGTTCTTTTTCTATATAGAGTTTTTCTGCGCTCATAACCTTACCTAGCCAAAAGTGAAGTAATACGTACTCATCTTGGAAAAATGGATGAGTGAGAACATTATGAGATTTTCATTACAGATTTATTTCATACCACGCATTGCATAAGAGTTGTATTCTTTTCAGGTGTTTAATGTGATCTGTAATATAATTGTCATCTTAACGACATATTCTAGTACTAAGTCAAAAAAGGTAGAGATTTAAATGGCACAAGCCGAGTTTTCATTGCAGGAAAAAGATAAGAAACGACTGATAAAAGATCGTTTAGTTCGACTTGCAGTGACATCCGGTGGTGTCGGCGTACTCGCGGCGCTTATTTTGATCTTTGTCTACCTCGCTATGGTGATCATTCCGCTTTTTTCTGATGCGGAGATCAAAACCAACCAAGCCATTCGAGCTACTCATATTGAAACACCACTTGCGATTTCAGTGGATGATTACGCTCAGCTCGCGTTCGTTCTAACCCAAAGTGGTGAGATTCAATATTTGTCGATGGACGATCCTACGAAACCTGCGGTGTATACACAGCAAATCGTCCAGAAAACCGTTGCTTTCTCTCAATCTGCTCCTGGGCTAGGTTGGTATGGATTTGTTGATGGGCAGGGTAAAGCGAACCTTTTCAAGCCAGAATTTAATGCCACATTGAGAGAAAATACACGTCCTCCGGAAGTGATTGAGCTAGACACCAGCATGGATCTGACGCTGAGTATGCCTCAAGATCCTGTGACTCAGTTTGTATTTGCAGCTTCGACGCCCTTACCAACGGTTGTTTGGCAGACGCAAAGCGGTGAAGTGAAAGCTCGCTGGCAAGTGGCTTCGTCTTTGGGTACGTCTCCTACAACGATCGATTTTACGTTCTCTTCAGGCTTTAATACGCCTCAGCAAATGTTGTTGACACCTGACGGTGAAACGCTTTATTTGCGCGATGGCTCTGAGTTGATAGTGTTAAAGAAAACCGCACGTAAATTTGCTGTACGGGAGGTGGTCGATCTCACTCAAGGTGATAAGAAGCATTCCGTTCGTACGATAGACTTATTGGCTGGTGCTTACTCGCTTTTGGTGACGCACAACGATGGTCGGGTGTCGCAATGGTTTGATACGCTGCAAGACGAAAAACGCACGTTAACGCATATTCGTGATTTTAAATTGGCATCAGAGCTTAAGTATTTGTTGCCGGATTCTCATCGAAAAGGATTTTATAGCTTTTACACCAACGGCACGTTGCAAAGCCATTATACAACCAGTGAAAAACTGGTGTTGTTTAAGCGTGCGTACAATCAAGCGCCCGCAATCGCAGCAATGTCTAACAATGAACGCTACTTAATCACTTGGCAAAATAATGCGTTAAATGTTGCGGAAGTGGACAATGCCTATCCGGAAATTTCATTGTCTTCATTATGGCAAGAAGTGTGGTACGAAGGGTATCCTGAGCCTGAATTTGTGTGGCAATCGACTTCGGCGAGCGATAACTTTGAGGCTAAGTTCAGCCTAGTACCTATTGCATTTGGGACGATAAAAGCGGCGATGTTTGCGATGCTGTTTTCAGTGCCGCTCGCAGTGCTAGGTGCTATTTATACGGCTTACTTTATGTCGACACGTATGCGTCGTGTCGTAAAACCGTCGATTGAGCTAATGGAAGCACTGCCGACGGTGATCATTGGTTTCCTCGCGGGGCTGTGGTTCGCGCCTATTGTCGAAGATCACCTGATTACCATCGTCGTTATGCTGTTTGTTTTGCCCTTGAGCACCATGATTATGGGCGGGCTATGGGCATTAATACCGCAACCTTTGCGGAATCGTCTGCCTAATGGTTGGCATGCTTTAGTGCTCATGCCTGTCATATTGGTACTGATTGGGCTTGGAGTGTGGATTTCGCCTACGATTGAGCAGACGTTCTTTGGTGGCGATATGCGCTTATTCTTAACCGAGCATGGTATTGGTTACGATCAACGCAATGCATTGGTGGTGGGGTTAGCGATGGGGTTTGCTGTTATCCCGACGATTTTTACCATTGCCGAAGATGCCATTTTCTCTGTACCGAAGCATTTATCGGATGGCTCTTTGGCATTAGGGGCCACGCCTTGGCAAACTTTAATCTATGTTGTCTTGCTTACTGCAAGCCCAGGTATTTTTTCTGCCATTATGATGGGCCTGGGACGCGCTGTTGGCGAAACCATGATTGTGTTAATGGCAACGGGCAATACGCCATTAATGGATTGGAATATTTTGGAAGGATTGCGCAGCCTGTCGGCGACCATCGCCGTTGAGTTGCCAGAGTCGGAAGTTGGAAGTTCGCATTATCGCCTGCTGTTCCTAGCTGCATTGATTTTATTTGTGTTTACGTTTGCAGTAAACGCGCTTGCGGAGTGGGTTCGTCAGAGACTGAGAGATAAGTACCGTGCGTTGTAATAATGGTTTGAATAAAGAGCGAGTAATAACGTGTTAAATTGGATTCGTTCTGGCGCACCGTGGATATGGCTAACAGGCGGTGCAGTCAGCATCAGTTTGTTGTCGGTATTAGGGTTGTTACTCCTTATCGGCTGGAAAGGCCTGACTTACTTTTGGCCAGCGCCCTTGTATCAGTGGAATGTTGCAGCGCTGACACCTGTACAAGGCGAAGTGCTACATGAAAATACTATTCTGATTGGTCAAGTGTATGAGCGCAGCTTTGTACCGAAGAGTTATTTGCCTGAAAGCGCAGCACAACAGTTAGAAGACGATGAAGATTTTGCCACGCGACTCAGTATCAAAATCGCCAACCGAGAGTTGTATCCCGCCGATTTTATCTCCGTATTGCAAATGCAGTTGGATGAGCCCACGACGCCAGAAGAGTGGGCGGTGATAGAGCGCAGTAGCGGTGGTTATTTCTTTGGTAAGCTGGTGGCGTTTCAAGATGGCGATAATATATACACCAGTGATATTCAATCGGTACTAAATAAAAAGCTTGATGATGCAGAAACTCTGCGCCATGAGATTGATTCTTTGGTGGTCGATCAGCTTAAAGAGCTTGGTTGGAAGCTAGAGCAGTTGCGATTAGAAAAGCGCAAGCATGAATTGAATGACACGCTGACAGAAAGCTTCTTAAAGGAAAATCAGACGAAAAAAGAGCAGATAGAAAAAGCGCTTGCGACGTTAGATTTACAACTTGATGGTTTACGACTTCAGCTCTCTGACTATGCCTTGATTGTCGAGGATATGACGGGGTCACAAGTATCGATTCCGCTCGAAGACATTTTGGACTACTGGTATCCAAACCAAATGTCACTGCCTGATAAAGTCATGCATTGGGGAAAACAGGTTTGGAAGTTTTTATCTGAAGATCCAAGAGAGTCTAACTCCGAAGGAGGCGTGTTCCCTGCGATATTTGGTACGGTTTTCTTAGTACTCATCATGTCGATCATTGTGATGCCACTCGGGGTGATCGCCGCTATCTATCTACATGAATACGCTAAGAATAACGCTCTAACCAGAGTGATTCGTATTGCAGTTATAAACCTAGCGGGTGTTCCATCGATTGTTTATGGCGTGTTTGGTTTAGGCTTCTTCGTTTATACGATAGGTGCCTCTATCGACAACGTATTCTATGCGGAGAAGCTACCGGCACCAACCTTTGGTACGCCGGGGTTGTTATGGTCTGCACTAACTCTTGCCGTGCTGACGCTTCCAGTTGTGATTGTGACGACTGAAGAAGGTTTAACTCGTATTCCGAGTTCAGTACGACATGGCTCTCTGGCGCTTGGTGCAACTCAGTTCGAAACGCTATGGCGCGTGGTTTTACCTATGGCGACGCCAGCTATTATCACAGGTTTGATCCTTGCGATTGCACGTGCAGCTGGCGAAGTAGCGCCACTGATGCTGGTGGGAGTCGTGAAATTGGCATCCAGTTTACCGGTTGACGGACAATTCCCTTATGTGCATTTGGATAGAAAGTTCATGCATTTAGGTTTTCACATTTACGATGTTGGCTTTCAAACCTCCAACATCGAAGCGGCGCGACCATTAGTTTATGCTACCTCTTTCTTACTCGTGACAGTGATTGTCGGGCTAAACTTAACAGCAATCAGTATTCGCAATAATTTACGAGAAAAATACAGAACGTTAGGACAAGATTAAGTATGTTTAATTTTGATAGTACATTAGGTTATGAGCCACCATTGGACGTTCATAATTTAACGGATGAACAAACAGCAATCTCAATCGAGAACCTTAATCTGTTCTATGGTCAAACTCAGGCGCTGCATGATATTTCGATGCGAATTCCCAAAGGGCGAGTCACCGCTTTTATCGGTCCTTCAGGGTGTGGAAAGTCGACGTTATTACGTTGCATCAATCGTATGAACGACTTAGTGGAAGGGTGTCGAGTCACAGGTAAAGTGCGTCTCCATGGCAAGAATGTTTATCATCCTAATGTCGATGTTGCGACACTTCGACGCCGAGTGGGGATGGTGTTTCAAAGACCCAATCCATTTCCTAAGTCTATTTATGAAAACGTAGTTTATGGCTTACGCTTACAAGGTGTAAAAAACAGCCGCAGTTTAGATGACGCAGTGGAGCGATCCTTGCGCTCGGCGGCGTTGTGGGATGAGGTAAAAGACCGCTTGCATGAGAACGCATTTGGCTTATCTGGTGGTCAGCAACAACGCTTGGTCATTGCGCGCGCGGTGGCGATTGAGCCGGAAGTCCTGTTATTGGACGAGCCAACATCAGCGTTGGATCCAATCTCAACTTTAACTATTGAAGAGCTTATCAATGAGCTGAAGACTCAATATACTGTCGTTATCGTTACCCATAACATGCAACAAGCGGCGAGAGTGAGCGATCATACTGCATTCATTCATATGGGTAAGTTAATTGAATACTCTGACGCGGACTCGATCTTCACTTCGCCAATGAAGAAACAGACCGAAGATTACATTACGGGTCGCTACGGTTAAGTCGCGACTCTATACGGAATAAGGAACATCATGCACTTTGGACGTCATATTTCAGGACAATTTAACGTAGAGCTAGAATCGATTCGTACTCATGTATTAACCATGGGGGGCTTGGTAGAACAGCAGCTTTCGTATGCTATTCAAGCCTTGCATAAAGAAGACATCGAACTGGCGCGTAAGGTTGTGCGTGACGATCATAAAGTGAATGCGATGGAAGTCTCGATCGATGACGCTTGTACACGCATTATTGCTAAGCGTCAGCCAACGGCAAAAGACTTGCGCTTAATCATGGCTATCATCAAAACGATCACGGATTTAGAACGCATCGGTGATGTGGCGACACGCATTGCTTACGTTGCCATTGAAAGCCCATCATCAAAAGAACGACAATTCCAAGTGTCGTTAGAGCCTCTCTGCCGTCAGGCAATTAATATGCTGCATCAGGTTTTAGATGCGTTTGCCCGCATGGATGTAGAAGCGGCAGCAGAGGTGCATAAACAAGATGACAAACTAGACGCCGAGTATGAAGCGGTGATTCGTCAGTTGATGACTTACATGATGGAAGATCCAAAAAATATCCCTAATATTCTGCAAGTGATGTGGTCGGCACGCGCGATTGAACGCGTGGGGGACCGCTGCCAGAACATCTGTGAATACATTATTTACTTCGTGAAAGGGAAAGATGTACGCCATCTAGGTGATCAAAGTATTGATGACGTACTGAAGTAACTGACTTCAATAAATAGACCAGCTTTTAGGCTGGTCTATTTATTAGAGAGAAGGAAAGCACGTCAATATTTATCAGGAACGAAGGTCTGATCATCAATGGGCGCTCTGACGTAACCTTCTTTATTGAGTTCAGGTAATTCGATGGGTGAGTACTCAAGTGCTTTGTAATCAATCTGGCTTAGTAAATGACTGATACAGTTCAAGCGCGCTTTCTTTTTGTCATCAGAAGGGACGACCCACCAAGGGCAGTTTTTCGTGTCTGTATAGGCAAACATCTTATCTTTTGCTTCCGAATACTCCGCCCAGCGATGACGTGACTCCAAATCCATTGGGCTGAATTTCCAACGTTTGATCGGCGTATTAATTCGACCTAGAAAACGTTTTTCCTGCTCTTCGTCTGAAACCGAAAACCAATACTTAATCAGAATAACCCCAGAGCGTTGCAACATTCTTTCGAATTCAGGACAAGAGCGTAAAAACTCTTCGTATTCATCAGGCGTACAGAACCCCATGACTTTTTCGACACCCGCTCGGTTATACCAACTTCGGTCAAATAAAACGATTTCACCAGCAGATGGTAAATGAGCGACGTAACGTTGGAAGTACCATTGCGTTTTTTCTTTTTCTGTCGGTGCAGGCAGAGCGACCACGCGACAAACACGCGGGTTTAGCTTTTCTGTAATTCGCTTTATCACTCCGCCTTTGCCCGCAGCATCACGTCCTTCAAATAAAACCACTACCTTTAACCCTTTGTGTTTGACCCACTCTTGAAGTTTTACGAGCTCAACTTGAAGGTTTTTGAGCTCCTTTTCGTATTCCTTTTTCTTCAATTTAGACATACACCTTTCCTCACTCCTTGATAAACAATATGTTAGCACTCAAAAGCTATGCGCGTGAGGTTACGGTGGTCTATTTGAGAGCTGCTACGACATCGGTAATGGCTTGTGTACTTGTGATGGGGATTAAAAAATCATCGACATCGGGTGCGCCCATTTTGCTTTGTTCGGCAACAAAGGTCATTTGGCTAGGGCGTGTGGTTTTGCCTGACAGATGGATTTCAGGAACTTGAGTGTCTTCTACTAACGCACGTACGTTACTCGCATTAACGCCAGCCCCCGCCATGATTGCTATGCGCCCTTGGGCTTGCTTAACCAAAGCTCTAAGCACATCGATCCCTTGTGGTGCTGAAGGCGCAAGACCGGAGGTTAAAATACGTTCACAACCTAAGCTGATCACTTCTTCCAAAGCTTTTTCAGCGTCACGACACTGGTCAAAGGCACGATGGAAGGTCACGCCTAAGCCAAGCGCTTGAGCAAATTCACACAGCGTAGCCGCGTAAGGCATATGAATATCACCGTCTTGAGTGAGCACGCCGAACACGACACCGCTCAAGCCTGATTGGTGAGCTGCTTCAATATCCCAACGCATCATTTCGATCTCTTCTGCATTGTAGAAGAAGTCACCTTGGCGTGGGCGGATCATGGCATAAACTGGAACACTAGAAAGCTTAGCCGCTTGCTGCATAAAGCCATAACTGGGTGTTAGTCCGCCTAAAGCCAAAGAGGAGCAAAGTTCAATCCGAGTGGCGCCGCCAGCAATGGCGTAGTGCAGAGATTCAATATTATCAATACAGACTTCTAGGTGAGTAACCACGTTCATTCATCCTGCTAACGTTACAAATAAGTGTTGTGGCTAAGATATTAACAGGGCCAGTAAGCAGAATCTGTATGGAGGGGATGATAAATAGAGGTAAAGTTTACGCTAAAGCGTTACCTCATTTTGGCGGTTTATCTGAAGGAAAAAGAAAGCCCAGAGCAGAGGCTCTGGGCTTTGATAGGACTTTACTTAGACTGATTGGCGTTTGCGGTTTTCCGCATTAGCTTATTGCTTTATATACATCCAACCATCACACCCGTTGAGCTAGGGTGAAGGTCTATTATTTTTTGCCTAGGTCAGCTGCGTGCTCAGATAGGAACGCTGCAACACCTTTTGGAGATGCGTCCATACCTGCTTTACCTTCTTCCCATTGTGCAGGACATACTTCGCCGTGCTTCTGGTGGAAGTTAAGAGCGTCAACCATGCGTAGCATTTCGTCGATGTTACGGCCTAGTGGTAGGTCGTTAACTACTTGGTGACGTACAACGCCTTCTTCGTCGATTAGGAAAGAACCACGGAAAGCAACGCCTGCTTCTGGGTGCTCAACGTCGTAAGCTTTACAGATTTCGTGCTTAACGTCAGCAACTAGTGGGTACTTAACTTGACCGATACCGCCATCTTCGATAGCAGTGTTACGCCATGCGTTGTGAGAGAACTGAGAATCGATAGAAACACCGATTACTTCAACACCTTTAGCTTGGAAGTCAGCTAGACGGTTGTCGAATGCGATTAGCTCAGATGGGCAAACGAAAGTGAAATCTAGTGGGTAGAAGAATACTACTGCTTTCTTACCTTTAGTGAACTCTGCAAAGTTGAAGTTTTCAACGATTTCACCGTTACCTAGAACAGCTGCTGCAGTAAAATCAGGGGCTTGACGACCTACTAGTACCATTTTTTTGCTCCTAAAAAGTATGGTTAGCTCCAAACCGAATTCAGTTGTGTCGGTTTGGTTCGTGTTTGTACGAGACAAACTATAGTACAGATTGTAGTATTGAAAAAAGCGAAATAAATAGATTGAGTTAATCGAAAAAAACGATAATAACAAAACTCTTAACTCGATCACTGGAACGGCGGTAGATACAAATACAATTATGAATAAATGGCCCAGTTTGAAGCAGTTACACTATTTAGTCACACTGCATGAAACAAGACATTTTAGTGACGCTGCAGAGCGTTGTTTTGTCAGTCAGTCGACTTTAAGTAAGGGTATTCAAAACTTAGAGGAATTGATTGGTTGTCCCTTATATGAAAAGAAAGATAAGAAAAGTCCACTGGTTTTTACCCAAACAGGAGAAATGGTAGTAAAGCAGGGGCGAGAGCTGTTAGCAAAAGGGCAAGATTTGGTCGAGCTTGGACGTATGTGCCAAGGCGACGATATGCAAGGCCAGCTAAAAGTAGGATGTATACCAACAATTGCTCCGTTTTTACTGTGTGATTTGGTACAAGAGGTGAACTACCGTTTTCCACAACTGAATCTTTTATTAAGAGAAGACACGACGACAAACTTACTTCAAGCGCTCAGACATGGTGAGCTGGATGTGCTTATTTTAGCGTTACCAGTCGAAATTGATGGGATGGAAAGCCGAGTAGTGGGTAAGGATCCGTTTCGAATGGTTATAAGCGCTAATCAAGCCCAATCGGTCCCTGTGCCGATTCGTTACGCGGATTTACCTGACGAATCCGTCTTTCTACTAGAGAAAGAACATTGCTTAACGGAACATGCGGTATCAGCGTGTAAATTAACAGACAAAGAAAAAATCAATCCGTTTACGGCAACCAGCCTCCATACACTGGTGCAAATGGTTGCGAATGGTTTGGGAACAACGTTCATTCCTCAAATGGCTATCGACCATGGCTTGCTGCATAACCAGAATTTAGTCGTGATCGATCCTCCTGGTAAACAAGCTTATCGCGAAATCGGCTTAGTTTGGCGTCCGAGCTCGTCAAGAACGAAAACATTTAATCAACTTGCAGAAGTCGTTTCAGAGCTGCTTTAGCTATTAGTATTAGCCCTTACTTCTCCATTATTTATCTAAAAGCGCACTGGAAACAGTGCGCTTTCTAGTATTTTATTCTGTTGGTAAACTTTGACTTGTAAAATTTTACAGCTCTTCTTTGATGAAGCTTTCATAAAATAGTGAAATTTCACAATGTTAATTTTACACAAAGCCCTGCATACCTTGTTTGACCCCTGTTTAAATACATCTCTTCAGCCCTTGTGAATACAAGGTGTTTGTTTACCAGTCTATATTCATACGCTTGTTTGAAATGATAAAACGACTTTAAATTTAATGTAATTTTATTACGTAATAACTTACAGAATAAAGCGCTTGATAGATGGTTTTTACCTTGCGGAATAAAACTTTGAATTTTCTGTTTTGTTTATATTGGGGGTTTCACTAAACCCCTTGTTGATATAGCTTATTTAAAGGCCGATACGACTTATGTCTAGATTGAAAATACACGTAGCATTACGCAATCTATCGACATGGCTAGACGAGTTGAACACAAAGTTAAAGGATGTAATTTGTTGTTCATAACTTACAAATGTAGCTTTACGCTGACTGCCCAAGATTGATAAAGCACGTTAAGGATGAATGATTATGCTTGCTCAGACAGAACAAAAAACACAACAACTAAAGCAAACCCAAGGCATGCTTGAGGTGAATGGAGTCGTTGCTCCAGAACATCAAGCAATTTTCCCTGTTGAAGCCCAAACCTTTTTATCTCTACTGTGTGAAAAATTTGCCGGACGTGTTGAACAGTTGCTAGAAGCAAGAGAAGAGAAGCAAGCACGTATTGATGCTGGTGAGCTACCAGATTTTCTACCAGAGACACAAGACATCCGTGAAGGAAGTTGGAAGATCCTAGGAATCCCACAAGATCTGCAAGATCGCCGTGTGGAGATTACCGGACCAACTGACCGCAAGATGGTGATTAACGCACTGAATGCGAATGTAAAAGTGTTCATGGCAGACTTCGAAGATTCAATGTCTCCTGCATGGAGTAAAGTGCTGGATGGTCAAATTAACTTGCGCGATGCTGTTAATGGCACCATCAGTTACACCAATCCTGGCAATGGCAAACATTATCAGCTGGAAGATGACCCAGCGGTGTTGATCTGCCGTGTTCGCGGCCTTCATTTAAAAGAAAAACACGTTACGTGGCACGGTCAGATCACTCCAGGTGCGCTATTCGATTTCGCTCTGTATTTCTATAACAACTACAAAGCGTTACTTCAAAAAGGCAGTGGCCCTTATTTCTACCTTCCAAAACTGCAATCGCATCACGAAGCGAAGTGGTGGAGCGAAGTGTTCCATTTCACGGAAGACTACTTCGGTTTGGATACAGGCACGATCAAAGCGACTGTGCTGATTGAAACCTTACCAGCGGTATTCGAAATGGACGAGATTCTGTTCTCGCTTAAAGAACACATCGTTGGTTTGAACTGTGGTCGCTGGGATTACATCTTTAGCTATATCAAAACATTGAAAAAACACTCAGACCGAGTACTGCCAGATCGCCAAGTGGTAACGATGGACAAGCCATTCTTAAACGCTTACTCGCGATTATTGGTACGTACTTGCCATAAACGAGGTGCTTTCGCGATGGGAGGAATGGCCGCATTTATCCCAGCTAAAGACCCGAAAGAGAATCAAAAAGTATTAGACAAGATCCAGACTGACAAATCGTTAGAAGCTAACAACGGCCACGACGGTACTTGGGTGGCTCATCCAGGTTTGGCTGACACTGCTATGGAAGTCTTTAGTGCTGTGCTGGGTGAACGCACCAACCAGTTGGATGTGAGCCGTGCAGAGGATGCGCCTATTACAGCAGCTGAACTGCTTGAGCCTTGTGAAAGCGAGCGCACTGAAGGCGGAATGCGCCACAATATTCGCGTTGCGCTGCAATACATCGAAGCTTGGATTTCTGGCAATGGTTGTGTGCCGATTTACGGACTGATGGAAGACGCAGCAACGGCAGAAATCTCACGCGCCTCTATCTGGCAATGGATTCAACACGGCAAGTCGCTAGACAACGGATTAAAGGTCACTAAAGAGCTGTTCGAGCTCTATCTCAAAGAGGAGATTGAAGTCGTGAAGCAAGAAATTGGCGAGCAGCGCTACCATGCGGGTCGATTTGAAGAAGCAGCAGACTTAATGGCAAGGCTCACGACGAGCGATGAACTGACCAACTTTTTGACAGTTCCTGGTTATGACTACCTGGATTAATAAAGAATAACTGTAACACCAATAACGTGAAGGATTTTCAAGGCAGATAGGGAAGTACTGCCTGAGAACGGAAACTCAACGCACACGCATAAAGTGCAAATTATAAAGAGGGATAGACCAATGACTAACTTAACTCGCCGCCAACAAATTGAAGCTCTGGAAAAAGACTGGGCAACTAACCCACGCTGGAAAAATGTGAAGCGTACTTACACTGCCGAGGAAGTGGTGGAACTGCGTGGCTCTATGGTGCCTGCAAACACAATTGCACAACGTGGTGCAGACAAACTTTGGTCACTGGTCAACGGTAGTGCGAAAAAAGGTTACGTAAACTGTCTTGGTGCGCTAACGGGTGGTCAAGCCGTTCAACAAGCTAAGGCAGGTATTGAAGCGATCTATCTGTCAGGCTGGCAGGTAGCGGCGGATAACAACACCGCTTCGACGATGTATCCAGACCAATCTCTTTACCCAGTAGATTCTGTACCGTCAGTAGTAAAGCGTATCAACAACTCATTCCGTCGTGCAGACCAAATTCAGTGGGCTGCTGGTAAGACGCCTGAAGATGAAGGTGGTATTGATTACTTCCTACCTATCGTAGCGGATGCGGAAGCGGGCTTTGGTGGTGTGCTTAACGCTTACGAACTAATGAAATCGATGATCGAAGCCGGTGCCGCGGGCGTTCACTTTGAAGACCAGTTAGCATCGGTGAAAAAGTGTGGTCATATGGGTGGTAAGGTATTAGTTCCTACGCAAGAAGCGGTACAAAAGCTCGTTGCAGCTCGTTTGGCTGCTGACGTAGCGGGAACAACAACATTAGTTATTGCTCGTACTGATGCGAATGCGGCGGATCTCATTACTTCAGATTGCGACCCATATGATAAAGACTTTATTGAAGGTGAGCGCACTCAAGAAGGTTTCTACCGCGTTCGCGCGGGTATCGACCAAGCGATTTCTCGCGGTCTGGCTTACGCACCATATGCAGACTTGATTTGGTGTGAAACGGCTACGCCATGTTTGGAAGAAGCACGTAAGTTTGCAGAAGCAATTCACGCTGAATACCCAGATCAATTGTTGGCGTACAACTGCTCGCCTTCATTCAACTGGGAGAAAAACCTAGATGCAGAAACCATTGCTAAGTTCCAACAAGAGCTTGCAGACATGGGCTACAAGTACCAATTCATCACGCTAGCAGGCATTCACAACATGTGGTTCAACATGTTTGAACTGGCACACGCTTACGCTCAAGGTGAAGGTATGCGTCATTATGTTGAGAAAGTTCAGCGTCCTGAATTCCAAGCGGCTGAAAAAGGTTATACGTTTGTTGCGCACCAACAAGAAGTAGGTACAGGTTACTTCGATAGAATGACCAATACTATCCAAGGTGGTAACTCTTCAGTGACAGCATTGACAGGTTCGACCGAAGAAGACCAATTCTAATTGGCAGAGAAACACTTCCTTAATCAGCGTCAGTAATGGCATTTTGAGCGGCAACCCTGCCGCTCTTTTTTCGTTTAACCGGTGTAAAAACGAAACTTACAACAAAGAGAATACGCTTGCGTACTATTCTTCCTGCTCGATTTCTTCAGGTTCCACTTCTTCTTGTAGTTCCAATAAGTTAATCGCAATCGTCACGAAGTCACTATCAGTAATAATGCCGACCAATCGACCTTTGGTGACAACAGGTAGACAGCCAACTTTATGCTTTTGCATATAGATAGCGCTCTCTTTGAGCCCCGCGATAGGCTCTGCCGTCATGATATTGGTGTGCATCATTTCGTAGAGCGGTGTGTCTAAAGTAAAAGATTGTTCAGCCTCATCTGGGTGCAAGCTCGATTCTTGAGCAGCAAGAATGTCGCGTTGAGTCACCAAGCCTTGTAAGTGGTTATTGGCATCAACAACCGGAATGTGTCGAATATCAAGCGCATCCATCATGCTTTTTGCATCACGCAAGGTGTGCGTGCGCAGTAAGGTATGAGGATTACGAGTCATCATGTCTTCAACCTTGATCATAGAGACCTCCAGCGGCATTGTCCTTCTCTTAAATATAGAGAATATTTTTCTGTATATCTGGGAGCTAACTCGTTTTTCATCAATTAAATAGCACAATGCTGATGGGCTGCGTAATCTGTGTTTTATTGGTGTTTTTATTAATTTGAATAAGTCGGTTTGTGTGCGAGTCAGTTGGCATTTTTAGTTGATATTGAATGTGTCCCCAAGGTAATCCAATGAATTGAATCGCACATTTTTATTCGCTGGATTTTCCAAGATTCTTCTCTCGAAGAAGATACGTCCAGGCTTACCAAATTGAAGACAGCAACCTAGATGAAACGAACAACGTGTAACAAACTTATTGCGCTGGCAGTGGCGGCATTCAGTGTGCCATCAACACAGGCGATTGTGTTAGGAGATGAACAAACCGATCCTGTTGACCGCGTTACTTTGCGAGCAAGTAATATGGCAGAGTTTCCGCTGTGTGGGGGAACGATGCTGACAGAGCAATGGGTACTGACTGCAGCGCACTGTGTGGTGATGGGACAAGGAACCAATGAAGCAACCTACTATGTGACCCCGCCGGGTGAGTTGTCGGTGAATGCGAATGTGTATGAACTTAATTCTGCAGGGCTTGATAACTTCTATCCGGTGTCTCACGTTGTGGTTCATCCGGATTACACCCGGATTTCAAAAGCTGAGACCGACAGTAATGGCAACGTGAAACCTATCCAAACCGGTTTAGATTCAGACATCGCGTTGCTGTATCTCACGCGCCCAGTGGCAAACGCGAGCTTTGCTGACCTAGCGAGTAAAGTTGACATGGAGAGTATCGAAGCACGTTTGGCGGCGGATTGGAACGATAATTACCTGACCAATCAACGTGTCGAAAATGTGCAAGTGTTTGGATGGGGGGCTACTCAGCCGGATGCTTCTGAACCTTCTAATACGCTCAAAACCACCATTAGCACATTTTTACCCATCGACAAATGTTATGAGCGTTTAGAAATTGGCAGCAGTTTTCCGGGGATCATTGATTCAAGAGACAACCAAACCAAAATTTGTACGCTACCAACACAAAACCATGTATTGGAGCCAGATAGCCATACTCAATATGGCAACTCTGCATGTAAAGGTGACAGTGGTGGCCCGTTGGTCGATGTGGCGACCGGCAAACAAATTGGTATTGTTAGTGGCGGCCCCCTTATTCTACCAACGTGTGGCTCTTTGACGATCCCAAGTTTCTACACCAAGGTGAGCCACTATTACGACTGGGTACAGTCTTACATCACTGCCGATGCGCCACCAAGTCGTTACATCATTGCGCCGAATTTTATCAAAAGTGCTAACAATGAAAGTGGTGACAATAAAGAGTGTCACGATGGCATTGCGACCAATAACTGTGATTTCAAAGGCTCAGATGATGAAGGTGGCAGTCTAGGGTTTTGGTTATTGGGTTTATTCGTGCCGTTATTCTTGTGGCGAAAGCGTGAGGTTTGATAGGGCGATTGGAATGCCAAACTAATAAGCAGCGGTATACGCTGCTTTGCTTTTTTCATGTTTTCTCTTTTGGGCTCAAATTAAAAATAGTGCCAAGTAATCGAGGCTTTTCACGTTTTATTACACTCTTCACCATGGCTTTTACTGCTATATTCTGGTGATTTGCTTGCTATTGCAGCATGTAAACATATACTAGTCTGCTGCGAAAAACTCGTCGCAATTTTATCGTCGCCTAGACGTGATTTGACCAATAGATAAGACAAGTAACATGCAAGTATCAGATTTCCATTTCGACCTTCCAGATGAACTCATCGCTCGCTACCCTCAACCAGAGCGTACCGCTAGCCGACTGCTGCAAATGGACGGCAATACCGGAGAGCTCATTGATGGCACATTTATTGATGTATTGGGCCAAGTTCAACCCGGTGACTTAGTGGTGTTTAATAATACTCGTGTTATTCCTGCTCGTCTTTTTGGCCGCAAGGAGTCGGGCGGTAAATTAGAAGTGCTAGTGGAGCGCATGTTGGATGAGAAAAGCATCCTCGCGCACGTTCGTTGCTCTAAATCACCAAAACCAGGTACAACCATTATTGTTGGCGAGAATGATGAATATTCAGCAGAAATGGTTGCACGCCATGATGCTTTATTTGAACTGAAATTTAGTTCTGATAAGACGGTACTAGAAATTCTGGAAGAAATCGGCCATATGCCGCTTCCTCCTTACATCGACCGTCCAGACGAAGATGCAGATAAAGAGCGTTACCAAACGGTATATAATCAAAAGCCAGGTGCGGTTGCGGCACCGACAGCGGGCCTTCACTTTGATGATGTTCTCTTGGAGAAAATCAAAGCGAAAGGTGCAGAGTTTGCTTACGTTACTTTGCACGTTGGGGCGGGTACATTCCAGCCAGTAAAAGTGGAAAATATCAACGATCACCACATGCATGCCGAGTACGTAGAAGTACCGCAAGAAGTCGTCGAAGCAATTAAAGCGACGAAAGCGCGTGGCGGACGAATTATTGCTGTTGGTACAACATCTGTGCGTTCACTTGAAAGTGCAGCGCAAGACGCATTGCAAAAAGGGACTGAGCTGGCCCCATTCTTTGGCGATACAGAAATCTTTATTTTCCCTGGTTACGAATATCAGTTGGTGGATTGCTTGATCACAAACTTCCACTTGCCTGAATCAACACTGATCATGTTGGTGAGTGCATTTGCTGGATACGAGAACACCATGAATGCTTACAAACATGCGGTGGAAAACAAATACCGTTTCTTCTCGTATGGCGATTCAATGTTCATCAAGAAGAAAACGGCGTAGTTAAAAATAGATTTACGAGTGCTAGCAGTAAGCTAGGAAATAAAGCATCCATTGCTTTGTCTCTCGCAAGGAAAAGCGACCGCTCCTTAAAGTAGGGTAGAGCCCTAAACACTCAGTCAGACTGTTTCTCTGACACCCGGAGGCATCGTGAAATTAAAATTCGATCTTAAGAAGAAAAACGGCAATGCACGTCGTGGTCAACTGACTTTCGAACGCGGCACTGTTCAAACTCCTGCGTTCATGCCAGTAGGTACTTACGGTACCGTTAAAGGTATGACACCAGAAGAAGTAAAAGGTACTGGTGCAGAAATTCTGCTAGGTAATACGTTCCACCTGTGGCTACGTCCTGGTCAAGAAGTGATGAAAATGCACGGTGACCTGCACGATTTTATGAACTGGCACGGTCCTATTCTTACTGATTCAGGCGGCTTCCAAGTATTCAGCCTTGGTAAGATGCGTACGATCACTGAAGAGGGTGTTCACTTTCGTAACCCAGTAAACGGTGACAAGATTTTCATGGACGCAGAAAAGTCGATGGAAATTCAAAAAGACCTGGGCTCTGACATCGTTATGATTTTTGACGAGTGTACGCCTTACCCAGCGACACACGATGAAGCGAAGAAATCGATGGAAATGTCATTACGCTGGGCACAGCGTTCACGTGACCACTTCGAGAAGCTAGAAAACCCGAACAACCTATTTGGTATTGTCCAAGGTGGTGTTTACGAAGATTTACGTGATGTGTCGGTAAAAGGCCTAACGGAAATCGGTTTTGACGGTTACGCGGTTGGTGGTTTGGCAGTAGGTGAGCCTAAAGAAGACATGCACCGTATTCTTGAGCATACTTGTCCTCAACTTCCTGAAGACAAACCTCGCTACTTGATGGGCGTAGGTAAGCCAGAAGACTTGGTTGAAGGTGTTCGTCGTGGTATCGACATGTTTGACTGTGTAATGCCAACGCGTAACGCACGTAATGGTCACTTATTTGTGACTGGTGGTGTGATCAAGATCCGTAATGCGAAACATAAAACGGATACAACACCATTGGATCCGCATTGTGACTGTTACACTTGTCAAAACTACAGCAAGTCGTACCTTCACCATTTAGAGCGTTGTAATGAAATCTTAGGCGCTCGCTTGAATACAATCCATAACCTGCGTTACTACCAGCGTCTGATGGAAAGCATTCGTAAAGCAATTGATGAAGATCGCTTCGATGAATTTGTTACTGAGTTCTATGAGCGTCGTGGCCGTGAAGTGCCGCCACTAGCAAAAGAGCAGTAATTGAAAAACTAAAAGAATTAAAGCCTTTGGCATGTCGCCAGAGGCTTTTGCTAATAAAGTAGGCTAACGCACGTTATTTTTGAGAGAGCGATCTCTATTAGTTACTCTCAGACTTGAATCTAAAATGCGAAAGCCCAATTTGTTTGATTATCAATAAAATATAATGAGGATGTTTTAATGTTTATTTCTCAGGCTCACGCAGCAGCAGAAGGCGCGCCAGCAGGCGGTGGTTTTGAAATGCTAATCATGCTTGGCATGTTCGCAGTGATCTTTTACTTCATGATTTACCGCCCACAAGCGAAACGCGTAAAAGAACACAAAAACCTAATGGCTTCTATGGGCAAAGGCGACGAAGTTTTAACTAGCGGTGGCCTAGTGGGTAAAATCACTAAGATTGCTGAAGACAATGACTACATTTCAATTGAGCTTAACGCGAACAATGAAGTAGTAATCAAGAAAGACTTCATCACTGCAGTGCTACCAAAAGGTACGCTTAAGTCTCTATAAAACAGCTAAAGGATCCTCGCTGTGCTAAACCGTTATCCATTATGGAAGTACTTGATGGTGCTTTTTGCCATCATCACCGCTGCGTTATACGCACTTCCAAATATCTACGGTGAAGATCCGGCTATTCAAGTTACAGGGGCGCGTGGCGCCTCTGTAGATATGTCAACGCTGGATGCTGTCACTACTGCTCTTAACAAAGAGCAACTTTCTCATAAATCCATTGCTCTCGAAGATGGATCAATTCTTGTTCGTTTTAACGACACTGACACACAAATCAGTGCTCGTGATGTCATCAGCGAAGCGCTAGGCAAAGACACAATTGTTGCACTTAACCTTGCACCTTCTACACCCGATTGGCTAGAAGCGATTGGCGCGTCACCATTGAAGCTAGGTCTTGACCTTCGCGGTGGTGTTCACTTCTTAATGGAAGTGGATATGGATGCAGCGATGGAAAAGCTTGTTGGTCAACAAGAAGAAGCTTTCCGTAGCGAACTTCGTGACGCCAAGATTCGTTACCGTGCAATCCGCCCTTCTGGAAAAGAAGCGGTAGAAGTGTTGTTGCGTAACGAAGAGCAATTAGCAGAAGCGAAAGCAACGCTAGAAAAGAATCACCCGGACATGATTTTTGTCGATTCTGATTCAAATGGCCGTTACGCTCTTACTGCAACCTTTACTGAGCAACGTTTACAAGAGATCCGTAACTATGCTGTTGAGCAAAACATTACGATTTTACGTAATCGTGTCAACGAACTAGGTGTTGCGGAACCATTGGTTCAACGTCAAGGTGCTAGTCGCATTGTAGTTGAACTGCCTGGTGTTCAAGACACTGCTCGTGCAAAAGAAATTCTCGGAGCTACGGCAACGCTTGAATTCCGTGAAGTTGATGATAAAGCTGACCTATCGGCAGCGGCAAATGGTCGTGCGCCAGCAGGTAGTGAAATCAAGATGGACCGTGATGGTCGCCCAGTTGTGCTTAAGAAGCGCGTTATTCTTGGCGGTCAAAGCATCACAGATGCAAGCTCAAGTGTTGATGAATATGGTCGTCCACAAGTTAACATCTCGCTAGACAGCGAAGGTGGTAATAAGATGTCTGCGTTCTCTAAGAAGAACATTGGTAAGCTAATGGCTACCGTGTTTGCAGAATACAAAGACAGTGGCCGTCGTACGCCTGAAGGCAAAGTTATTCTGGATAAGCATGAAGAAGTCATCAACCAAGCAACGATTCAATCGGCTCTTGGTCGTAACTTCCGTATCACAGGTATCGACTCTGCTGCAGAAGCACACAACCTAGCACTTTTACTACGTGCTGGTGCACTGATTGCACCTATCTCTATCGTTGAAGAACGTACCATTGGTCCATCAATGGGCCAGCAAAACATCGATATGGGTATCCAAGCATGTATCTGGGGTATGGTTGCCGTAATGCTATTTACGCTGCTTTACTACCGCGGCTTTGGTTTGATTGCAAACATTGCTCTAATGGCAAACTTAGTGCTTATCATTGGTGTTATGTCGATGATTCCAGGCGCTACCATGACGCTTCCGGGGATAGCCGGTATCGTGTTAACAGTCGGTATGGCGGTTGATGCGAACGTACTGATCTTCGAGCGTATCCGTGAAGAAATTCGTGATGGACGTAGTCCACAACAAGCGATTCACCAAGGTTACGCGAATGCATTCAGCACGATTGCTGATGCGAACATCACAACACTAATTACTGCAATCATTCTATTTGCGGTCGGTACAGGTGCGGTGAAAGGTTTCGCAGTTACTCTATCTATCGGTATCTTAACTTCAATGTTCACCGCCATTATTGGTACACGTTGTATCGTGAACCTGATCTACGGTGGCAAACGCGTTGATAAATTGTCGATCTAAGGCTGGGAATTAATATGTTTCAAATTCTAAAAGCAGAGAAGACGATCGGCTTTATGCGTTGGTCGAAAGTAGCATTCGTTTTTTCAATTATAATGATTGCTGCTTCTATCTTCACTTTGTCAACCAAGTGGCTTAATTGGGGTCTAGATTTCACTGGCGGTACTCTTATCGAGGTCGGTTTTGAACAGCCAGCAAACCTTGAAGAGATTCGTGCAGCACTAGATTCAAAAGGCTTTGGCGATGCGACAGTACAAAACTTCGGTAGTGCTCGTGAAGTCATGGTTCGTCTTCGTCCACGTGATGACGTTTCTGGTGAAACGCTAGGTAACCAAATCATTGGTGCTATCAAAGATGGTACTGGCGAAAGCGTAGAAATGCGTCGTATTGAGTTCGTAGGTCCCAACGTTGGTGATGAGCTAACAGAAGCTGGTGGTCTAGCGATCTTGGTATCGCTGATCTGTATTCTGCTTTATGTATCGATGCGATTTGAATGGCGTCTAGCGGCTGGTGCGGTAATGGCATTGGCTCACGATATAATTATCACGCTAGGTGTCTTCTCGTTTCTACAAATTGAAGTTGACCTGACTATCGTAGCTGCGCTACTGACGGTTGTGGGCTACTCACTCAACGATACCATCGTTGTATTTGACCGGATTCGTGAAAACTTCCGTAAGATGCGTAAGGGTGAACCTTCAGACATTATGGACGCCTCAATCACTCAAACGTTGAGCCGTACATTGATTACATCTGGTACGACGTTGTTCGTGGTAATTGCACTGTTCATGCAGGGTGGTGCTATGATTCACGGCTTTGCAACCGCACTTTTACTCGGTATCACTGTAGGTACTTACTCTTCTATCTACGTAGCATCAGCACTGGCTCTAAAACTGGGTATCCAGAAAGAGCACTTGATGCCACCTCAAGTAGAAAAAGAGGGTGCAGAGTTCGACGAAATGCCATAAGGCAGATTGAGAACCGAAAACAAAAACCGCTGAACAATCAGCGGTTTTTTTATGCCTGATAGATTTGAAAGTTTCATTTTTTTTTGAGGTACTTCCAGCTTGAATTGTAGTTTTTTGATTGAGTTGAATATCGGAAGTATGTTCAACAATTTCGGGAGGAAATAATGTCAAGGCAAGCTGAAATAAAAGTACAGTTACTGAAGTTTGTAGAGATTTCTTACAAGCACAATAAAGGTGTTACCACCAAGCTAGTTACTGGAGGGAAAAGGTTCAAGTTAGCAGTTGATGAGTCAGGTAAAGTAACTTTATCTGGTGAGCTTGGATTTACTAAGTTTGAAGTTTCAAAAGAAATGGTTGAAGAGCTGGGCATAAAATTAAAAGCCGTTTCTGTTACTTTTAAAACTACTCGTGATGGTGTTTTGACATACAGTGGGAGTGTTTCTCTTTTTGGTGTTGTTTCCTTTGGAGTTACTGGGCAGGTAAATGTCCGTGAGCTTTTAGAGCAGTGCGAGTGGGGGCTTTGTAAGTACAGATTTAAGCCGAGTAAAATTGATCAAGCGCTCCGTGAAGCTGGGGTTTAGTTGGTTATGCTAAATAGAATTCTACCTATTCCGGTTTTACTAAGTGTTTCAACGCCCTGCATCGCAAGTCCACTCCACGATACTTACCTTGATATACGTAATAATTTATACAAGATGCAGTATATAGAGGTGGTAGAAGCTATGGCAGGACCAAATCTATCGATTGAAGAGCTGAACAGTATTAAGTCTCACCCAATAAAATTTGGTCATCAATTTCCATTTTTATCATCTATCCCATCAAGTTTGGTTACAGAGCTGTCTTACTTTGAAGAGTACAGTGAGGATGGAGGAGTTGGATGTCTTTCTGTAAACGGCTTTGGTGATGTATACCAGCCAGTCACGGTTTCGCTGCAGTTTTTAATGAAGGAACAAATATGGAAGGTTAAGCACGTAAAAATAGACCACTTATCTGACTACGACCGTTTCTACAAACAGGCTGATTGTTCGAAATAAAAAAGCCCCGCTCAATGAGCGGGGCTTTCTAAAGTCATCAGCGTGACGGGCTATATATGACTTTCAAATCTTACTTAAGGATCGCGCTGTTACCGTTTTCGCGGATGTGCTTAAGGATAGATTTTACGCCACGAGCGCTTGAAGCAACGATGTTACCAGACTTCATGTAGTCAGTGCCGCCAGCAAAGTCTGTTAGGATTGCGCCAGCTTCACGAGCAATAAGCTCACCTGCTGCCATATCCCAAGGTTTTAGGCCTAGCTCGAAGTAACCATCAACACGGCCAGCAGCCACGTAACAAAGGTCAAGAGCAGCAGAGCCGCTACGACGGAAATCAGCACATTCAGTGAATAGCGCACCAACGATCTTGATGTAAGACTCAGCGTGTTGTTTCTGCTTGAATGGGAAGCCTGTTGCTAGAACAGTACCTTGAAGGTCTTTTAGTTGAGCAACACGAATACGTGCACTGTTTAGTTGAGCGCCGGCACCGCGTTGTGCAGTGAATAGCTCGTTTTGCATTGGATCGTAAACACAAGCAACTTCAGTTTTGCCCTTAATACGAACAGCGATAGAAACCGCGAAAGTTGGGTAACCTTTTACAAAGTTAGTGGTGCCATCCAGTGGGTCGATGATCCATTGTACGTCTTTATCTTTACCTTCGATAAGACCTTGTTCTTCAGCAACGATACAGTGCTCAGGGTAAGACTGCTTGATAGTATCGATGATGATGTATTCTGCTTCTTTGTCTACGTTAGTGACAAAGTCATTAGTGCCTTTAAGAGTAGATTCTACTTTATCAGTGTTTTCTAATGATTTAGCAATATGATTGCCTGCCTTTCGCGCAGCGCGAATAGCAATGTTTAGCATTGGATGCATACGAATTTCCCAACGGATGTTAAAGAACAAATGAAAGCGGCGGCGAGTATACCAGAGATAATCAAAAAGGGAAGTGGTTATTTTTTACTCTAATTGCGGCCGACTGAGTGTACAGATCATACTGCGGACGAGAACAATAACCAAGAATGAGAAGAGAGGTCTGCTTGCCTCTAGGGTGTCTTAAAAAACTATGATAACATTCTGCGGTTTTAATTTAGGTAGCAAACACAGATGTTGGATCAAGTAAAAATTGTACTCGTAGGTACCTCTCATTCAGGCAATATTGGCTCAGCAGCTCGAGCAATGAAAGTGATGGGTTTAAACCAACTAGTATTAGTCGATCCACAATGTGAAGTGGATGAACAAACTCTTGCTTTAGCTGCGGGTGCTGGTGATATTGCTCAAAATGCAAAGATTGTCGGCACATTAGAAGAAGCAGTTGAAGATTGTGGCCTTGTTGTGGGTTCTAGCGCCCGCTCTCGTACATTAGAATGGCCAATGCTCGAGCCACGTGAATGCGGTGAGAAATTTGCAGTTGAAGGCCGAAAGCATCCGGTTGCGCTCGTGTTTGGCCGAGAAAGAACTGGTTTGACAAACGAAGAGCTACAAAAGTGCCACTACCATGTTTGTATTCCCGCTAATCCTGAGTACAGCTCGCTTAACCTAGCGATGGCTGTACAAACTCTCAGTTACGAAGTGCGAGTTGCACACTTGAACTTAGAGCAAAGCCAGTTTTCCCCAAATGAATCGGAAGAATACCCGCGTCATCGAGAACTCGAATTGTTCTTCGAGCATCTTGAAAAGGTGATGGTTGAGACCCAGTTTATTAACAAAGAGCAACCTGGACAGGTGATGAATAAGTTGCGCCGTTTGTTCTCTCGTGCTCGACCAGAAACCCAAGAACTTAATATTCTACGAGGCGTTTTGACTTCGATAGAAAAGAAGTTCTGAGTGAATAATAACCACTTTAGATGTGAGGATGAATACCTGAGTAAAATGGTCAAATAAATACTTGACCAAATTACTCAGGTATGGAAAAATCTTAACCATTACAAACCATGTGGATACGGTGTGGTATGAAACTTACATCTAAAGGAAGATATGCGGTGACAGCCATGCTGGATGTGGCACTGCATTCGCAACAAAACCCTGTACCTCTGGCTGATATTTCAGAGCGTCAAGGGATCTCGCTCTCTTACTTAGAGCAGCTATTTTCAAAATTGCGTAAAGCAGGTCTCGTTGCCAGCGTTCGTGGTCCTGGTGGTGGTTACCGACTTGGTGCCGACGCTCACAGTATCGCTATTGGTACCGTGATTGCTGCCGTTGATGAGTCAGTAGATGCAACCAAATGCCAAGGTAAAGGAGATTGCCAAGGTGGAACACGTTGCCTTACTCACACGCTGTGGCGTGACCTAAGCTCTCGCATTAGTGACTTCTTGAATAACATCACTCTTGGTGAGTTGATGACAGACAATGAAGTACTCGAAATTTCTGATCGTCAGGACATTGATCTGGCGGTAACCCATGGGCTATCAAACAAAAATACAACCGCCGCGCCCATCGGTGTAAACGTCCGCTCTTAGCGGTCAGCTTTTTACATTGGAGTAGAGAATGAAACTGCCGATTTATCTTGATTATTCCGCTACATGTCCAGTTGATCCACGTGTTGCTGAAAAAATGGTTCAGTACATGACAATGGATGGCACATTTGGCAACCCAGCGTCACGTTCGCACCGTTACGGCTGGCAGGCAGAAGAAGCGGTCGATACTGCTCGTGAGCAAATTGCTGACCTTCTAAATGCAGATCCTCGCGAAATCGTATTTACATCTGGTGCGACAGAATCAGACAACCTTGCGATTAAAGGTGCAGCGCACTTTTACTCGAAGAAAGGCAAGCACGTAATCACTTGTAAAACAGAGCACAAAGCCGTTCTTGACCCATGTCGTCAACTTGAGCGTGAAGGCTTTGAAGTGACTTACCTTGAGCCAGAATCAAATGGCTTGATCGATCTAGAGAAGCTTAGAGCAGCCATGCGTGATGACACCGTGCTTGTGTCTATTATGCATGTAAACAACGAGATTGGTGTGGTTCAAGACATTACAGCGATCGGCGAACTGTGCCGTGAGCGTAAAATTGTTTTCCACGTGGACGCTGCGCAATCTGCAGGTAAATTACCAATCGACGTTCAAGAGATGAAAGTTGATCTAATTTCACTTTCTGCTCACAAAGTATACGGCCCTAAAGGTATCGGTGCACTTTACGTACGTCGTAAGCCTCGTATTCGTCTTGAAGCGCAAATGCACGGTGGCGGTCATGAGCGTGGTTTCCGCTCTGGTACACTACCTACTCACCAAATCGTAGGTATGGGTGAAGCATTCCGCATTGCAAAAGAAGACATGCAAAAAGATTACGATCATGCTTTAGCGCTTCGTAACCGTCTTTTTGATGGCGTGAAAGACTTAGAAGCAGTGACGGTAAACGGTGACTTTGAGCAGCGTGTACCACACAACCTAAACATCAGTTTCGCATTCGTAGAAGGTGAATCACTACTAATGTCGCTTAAAGATCTAGCGGTATCTTCTGGTAGTGCTTGTACGTCTGCAAGCCTTGAGCCTTCTTACGTTCTTCGTGCCCTAGGCATGGATGACGAATTGGCTCACAGCTCGGTTCGTTTCTCGTTTGGTCGTTTCACGACTGAAGAAGAAATTGATTACGCAATTGAACAAATCCGCGTTGCAGTGACTAAGCTACGCGACATGTCTCCTCTATGGGATATGTACAAAGAAGGGATTGATTTGAGCACTGTTGAATGGGCTCACCATTAATCTCAGGGATTGAAATAGAGGATTCGAGGTAATTTATCATGGCATACAGCGAAAAAGTAATTGATCACTACGAGAACCCACGTAACGTTGGTTCATTCGATAAAGAAGATCCATCAGTAGGTAGCGGCATGGTTGGCGCTCCTGCGTGTGGTGACGTAATGAAGCTTCAAATCAAAGTGACACCTGAAGGTATCATCGAAGATGCGAAGTTCAAAACATACGGTTGTGGTAGTGCAATCGCATCAAGCTCACTAGTAACTGAGTGGGTAAAAGGTAAGTCAGTTGATGAAGCGGCAGCAATTAAAAACTCTGAGATTGCTGAAGAGCTAGAGCTTCCACCAGTGAAAGTTCACTGTTCTATTCTTGCTGAAGATGCAATCAAAGCAGCGGTTGCTGACTACAAGAAAAAACACCAAGAATAATTATTCCGTAATATAATGGGAGCTTTGACGCTCCCATTCCAATCGAAATTTAGACAGACTAAGGTGCAGTATGGCCATCACAATGACAGAATCAGCGGCAAGTCGCGTAAGAGCATTCCTAGATAACCGAGGCAAAGG
This sequence comes from Vibrio sp. 1727, assembly GCF_033344415.1. Lineage (NCBI taxonomy): Bacteria > Pseudomonadati > Pseudomonadota > Gammaproteobacteria > Vibrionales > Vibrionaceae > Vibrio > Vibrio sp. 1727. The sequence continues at coordinate 140,067 of NZ_JAWPOT010000008.1, read as the reverse complement.
TATCGGTTTACGTCTTGGAGTGAAGACGACTGGTTGTTCCGGCATGGCATACGTACTTGAGTTTGTTGATGAGCTCAATGAAGAAGACGAAGTATTTGAACTCTCTGGAGTGAAAATTATCATCGATCAAAAGAGCTTAGTGTACCTAGATGGTACTGAATTGGATTACGTGAAAGAAGGGTTGAATGAAGGTTTTGAATTCAACAACCCTAACGCGAAAAGTGAATGTGGTTGTGGTGAAAGCTTCAACGTCTAATTGATTGTCCTTCTGGGCAAACGAGTCCGGAAGGCTTTACTAGGACCCGAACTTAATGAATCACTTTGAATTATTTGGGCTACCAAGTCAGTTTAAGCTGGATGGTAGCCTTCTTTCTTCTCAGTTCCGAGAACTACAAAAACGCTTCCACCCGGATAACTTTGCAACGGGCTCAGAACGTGACCGTTTGATGGCGGTGCAAAAGGCGGCGCAAATCAACGATGCCTATCAAGTTCTGAAAAATCCTATTTCTCGCGCCGAGTATATCCTCGCAGAGCAAGGTGTTGAGATCCGAGGTGAACAGCAAACAATGCAAGATCCGATGTTCTTAATGGAGCAAATGGAACTGCGCGAAGAACTGGAAGAGATTGCTGACAGCTCCGATCCCGAATCGGCGCTTTTTGACTTCGATTCTAAGGTCAGCAAAATGTACAAACAGCATCTGGCAAGCGTCGAGCAAGAGCTTGATGATGGTCTATGGGCTGAAGCCGCAGACCGAGTTCGTAAGCTAAAATTCATTGCCAAACTAAAGAACGAAATTGAGCTAGTCGAAGACAAACTCCTCGGCTAGTAAGCGTGACAAGGACCTATCATGGCACTACTTCAAATCGCAGAACCGGGCCAAAGCTCGGCACCTCATGAGCATAAGTTAGCAGCGGGTATCGACTTAGGTACTACCAACTCTTTGGTTGCTTCTGTACGTAGCGGCGATGCAACTCCACTTGCGGACGAGCAGGGCCGTACTATTTTACCTTCAGTCGTTAATTACGCTGAGGAAACGTTAACGGTCGGCCACGAAGCCAAAGCCAAAGCAGAGTTTGAACCAGAGAACACGATTATCTCTGTAAAACGTTTGATCGGTCGTTCATTAAAGGACATTCAGTCCCGTTACTCTTCACTTCCTTATCGTTTTAAAGAGAGTGAAAACGGCCTGCCAATTCTGCAAACACCTCAAGGTGACAAAAACCCGATTGAAGTATCTGCGGACATCCTAAAAGTATTGGGTAAGCGAGCTGAAGATACGTTAGGTGGTGAGTTAGCAGGTGTCGTTATTACCGTTCCTGCTTACTTTGATGACGCGCAACGTGCAGGTACAAAAGATGCGGCGAAATTAGCTGGTCTTCATGTTCTCCGTCTACTTAATGAACCAACCGCTGCGGCAATTGCTTATGGCCTAGACTCTGGTCAAGAAGGTGTGATTGCGGTTTACGATCTAGGTGGCGGTACTTTTGATATCTCTATCCTACGTTTATCGAAAGGCGTATTTGAAGTATTAGCAACAGGTGGCGATTCTGCATTAGGCGGTGACGACTTCGACCATCTATTTGCCGATTATTTAATGGAGCAAGCGGGTCTAGAAGCTCCGCTTTCTGCAGAAAAGAACCGTACACTGTTGAACATTGCTACTGAAGCTAAGATTGCTTTCTCTGAGCAAGACAGTGTTGACGTTGACGTTTTTGGTTGGAAAGGCACCGTGACTCGCGAGCAGTTCGAAGATCTGATTCGTCCGCTAGTGAAGAAAACCCTGATGTCTTGCCGCCGTGCGCTGAAAGATGCGGATGTAGATGCGGAAGATGTACTTGAAGTAGTCATGGTCGGTGGCTCAACACGCACATTGCTTGTACGAGAAATGGTTGGCGAATTCTTTGGCCGTACACCACTGACAAGCATTAACCCAGATGAAGTCGTCGCAATCGGTGCGGGTATTCAAGCTGATATCCTAGCGGGTAACAAACCTGACTCTGAAATGTTGCTTCTTGATGTGATTCCACTGTCGCTCGGTATTGAAACCATGGGTGGTTTGGTCGAGAAGATCATCCCCCGCAACACTACGATTCCCGTTGCGCGTGCGCAAGAATTTACCACATTCAAAGATGGCCAAACGGCGATGAGTGTTCATGTGGTACAAGGTGAACGTGAAATGGTTGATGACTGTCGTTCACTTGCTCGCTTCTCGTTAAAAGGTATTCCTCCGATGGCAGCGGGTGCGGCACATATTCGCGTGACTTACCAAGTTGACGCAGATGGCCTTCTTTCTGTTACGGCAATGGAGAAGAGCACTGGTGTTCAATCAGAGATTCAAGTAAAACCTTCTTACGGCTTAAGTGACAATGAAGTGGCGGATATGTTGCGTGATTCAATGACGCACGCAAAAGAAGACATGCAAGCTCGTGCCTTAGCTGAGCAGCGTGTTGAAGCCGACCGAGTGATAGAAGGTTTGATTGCAGCGATGCAAGCTGATGGTGATGACTTACTATCAGAACAAGAGAAACAAAACTTGATTAAAGCCATCGAAGCCTTGATTGAGCTGCGTAATGGTGATGATGCAGATGCGATAGAGCAAGGCATTAAAGATACCGATAAAGCGAGCCAAGATTTCGCATCACGCCGTATGGATAAATCGATTCGAGCTGCGTTGTCAGGTCAATCAGTAGACGATATATAAGAGATAAGTAGTTATGCCTAAGATTATTGTATTACCACACGACGATTTGTGCCCAGAAGGTGCAGTGTTGGAAGCAAACTCTGGTGACACCGTTCTAGACGTAGCGCTAAAAAACGGTATCGGTATTGAACATGCGTGTGAGAAGTCATGTGCGTGTACTACCTGCCACGTAATCATCCGTGAAGGTTTTGATTCACTAGAAGAAAGTGAAGAACTAGAAGACGACATGCTAGATAAAGCGTGGGGTCTAGAGCCTGAGTCACGCCTAGGGTGTCAGGCGAGAATTGCTGATGAAGACTTGGTGGTAGAAATTCCTAAATACACACTAAACCACGCTTCAGAAGATCACTAAAACTATCTTCCCAATATAGGGAAGAAGCAAAAGGAAGATGAGCAATGAAATGGACAGATTCTCGCGATATCGCGATTGAACTTTGTGACAAGTTTCCAGATGTCGATCCAAAAACAGTGCGTTTTACCGATCTTCATCAATGGATCATGGAGTTAGATGAGTTTGACGATGAGCCAAACCGTTCTAATGAAAAGATTCTAGAAGCCGTTATCATGTGCTGGATGGACGAAGCAGACTAAGTCTGTAAAACACAGCCTAGTTAACAATTCTTACTAAAAAAAGCGGACCTTTAGGTCCGTTTTTTTATCCAATTGACATTTTTGCCCTACATAATGCTAACATCCGTGAGTTATTAAAAAGAAGCAGCGTAGGCAACGCTGCTATAAGACAAGGAGAAACCATGTCTACACAGATGTCTGTATTTTTAAGTCAAGAGTCGGCAGCACCACATTGGGGTGAAAAAGCACTGCTTTCATTCGCTGAAAACGGCGCAACTATTCACTTAGGTCAAGGTCATGATCTCGGCGCAATTCAACGTGCAGCTCGTCAGCTAGATGGCCAAGGAATTCGTTCTATTTTTCTTTCTGGTGATAACTGGGATCTAGAGAGCGTATGGGCTTTCCACCAAGGGTTCCGTAACCCTAAAAAACATGGCTCAGTTGAGTGGGCAGCATTGTCTGATGAAGATCAAGCAGAGCTTCAAGCTCGTATTACTTCGACTGATTTTACCCGCGATATTATCAACAAAACGGCAGAAGAAGTTGCTCCTCGTCAGCTAGCGACAATGGCTGCTGAATTCATCAAATCTGTTGCGCCGAAAGGCACGGTGACAGCACGTATCGTCAAAGACAAAGACTTGTTGGCAGAAGGTTGGGAAGGTATTTACGCAGTAGGCCGTGGTTCTGAGCGTACTTCTGCGATGCTTCAGTTAGACTACAACCCAACTGGTGACGAAAACGCACCTGTATTCGCATGTCTTGTGGGTAAAGGCATCACCTTTGATTCCGGTGGTTACAGCTTGAAGCCTTCTAACTTCATGAGTGCAATGAAAGCAGATATGGGTGGCTCGGGTACTATCACTGGTGGCCTAGGGTTAGCTATCTTACGCGGTTTGAACAAGCGCGTAAAACTGATCTTGTGTTGTGCTGAGAACATGGTTTCTGGCCGTGCCCTTAAGCTTGGCGACATCATCACTTACAAAAACGGCAAAACCGTTGAGATTATGAATACCGACGCGGAAGGTCGCTTGGTGCTTGCAGACGGTCTTATCTACGCCAGTGAGCAAAAGCCTGAGTTAATTATTGACTGCGCGACGCTAACAGGCGCAGCGAAGAATGCGTTAGGTAACGATTACCATGCGCTAATGAGCTTTGATGATGAGCTATCGCATCAAGCGCTTACGGCGGCAAACCAGGAAAAAGAAGGCTTGTGGCCGCTACCACTTGCTGATTTCCATCGAGAAATGCTGCCATCTAATTTTGCCGATTTATCGAATATCAGCTCTGGTGATTATTCTCCGGGTGCAAGTACTGCAGCTGCATTCTTGTCTTACTTCGTTGAGGACTACAAAAAAGGCTGGTTACATTTCGACTGTGCGGGTACGTATCGTAAAGCCGCTTCTGATAAATGGGCTGCGGGAGCAACGGGTATGGGTGTTCGTACACTTGCTCGTTTCCTCAATGAGCAAGCTGGAAAATAAGATTGATTGCAGCACTCTCTTGTTTGAGTGCTGCTCTTACCCAGTAAGTCACTTTAAAAGCACAACTATTATTACAAGTACAGAAAGGAAATTTTATGGCTCTAGAAAGAACATTTTCAATCATTAAGCCTGATGCTGTAGAGCGAAACCTAATTGGTGAAATCTACAATCGTATTGAAAAGGCTGGCCTACGTATCATCGCTGCCAAAATGGTTCACCTGACAGAAGATCAGGCAAGCGGCTTTTATGCAGAGCATGAAGGTAAAGAGTTTTTCCCTCCTCTAAAAGAGTTCATGACATCTGGTCCTATTATGGTTCAGGTATTGGAAGGCGAAAATGCGATTGCACGTTACCGCGAGCTAATGGGTAAAACCAACCCAGAGGACGCGGCATGTGGCACTTTGCGTGCTGATTACGCACTCAGCATGCGTCACAATTCAGTTCATGGTTCAGATAGCCCTGAGTCTGCCGCTCGTGAAATTGAGTTTTTCTTCCCTGAATCAGAAGTTTTCTCTCGCTAACTCGTTCATGCATCACTTTTGCGTGATGATCTAGTTCGTAATAACCTCGGAATTGTCCGAGGTTTTTTATTCCGCATTCTCCATTTCACCGGCGAGTTCATTCGTAATTATTCGCGAAGATATTGGCTAATCTGAGCATTTTACAGAGGTGAAAGCTTAGTTACGTGTGTTTGTTCTCACTGTTTTCTCTGTACCACTTCTACGCTTTTGTTGTCGGTTGTCTAATCATTATTCTCACCGTAAAGTCTGATTAAAATTTAATCGTTTTTATTTTAATGCCTTAGCAAACTCAGGGTCTTACACCCCTTGTTGTAGCTGCATAAAGGCTGTACAATTCGCGCCCTTATTCTTGTTTCAGTCATTGAGAGGCAACATGACCACTGAAAAAATCAATCTACTCGACTTTGATCGCAAAGGCATGCGTCAGTTTTTCGCGGAAGAACTTGGCGAGAAAGCGTTTCGTGCTGATCAGGTTATGAAGTGGATCTACCATTTCGGTGTAGATGACTTCGAAAAAATGACAAACATCAACAAGAAGCTGCGCGAAAAGCTTTTACACAAGTGTGAAATTAAAGCTCCAACTGTAGCAGAAGCCCAGCATTCTTCAGACGGCACGATCAAGTGGGCAATGAAGGTTGGTGATCAGGATGTAGAAACGGTTTACATTCCAGAAGATGATCGCGCAACGCTTTGTGTATCTTCTCAAGTAGGTTGTGCATTGGAATGTAAGTTCTGCTCAACAGCACAGCAGGGCTTTAACCGTAACTTGAAAGTTTCAGAGATCATCGGTCAGGTGTGGCGTGCTGCACGTGAAATTGGTCTTGAGAAAGAAACAGGCCGTCGCCCAATTACGAACGTGGTGATGATGGGCATGGGTGAGCCGCTTCTTAATATGAAGAACTTGATTCCAGCACTGGAGTTAATGTTGGATGACCTTGGCTTTGGTTTGTCGAAGCGTCGCGTAACCGTATCAACATCAGGTGTGGTTTCTGGTCTTGATCAGATGACGGGCAAAATCGACGTTGCGTTGGCGATCTCTCTTCATGCGCCAAACGATAAGCTGCGTAGTGAAATCATGCCAATTAACGATCGTTGGGATATTCAAGATTTCCTAGCATCCGTTCGTCGTTACATTGCTTCATCGAATGCAAACCGTGGCAAGGTAACAGTCGAGTACGTGTTGCTTGATCATGTGAACGATGACATGGACCATGCACGCGAGCTGGCTGAATTGATGAAAGACACACCATGTAAGATTAACTTGATTCCGTTTAACCCGTACCCAGGTTCACCTTACAAGAAACCAAGTAACTCACGTATTGATCGCTTCCAAAAAACATTGATGCAATACGAGCACACAGTTACGGTTCGTAAAACGCGTGGTGATGACATTGATGCCGCATGTGGTCAGTTGGTCGGTGATGTAATTGACCGAACTAAACGTACGGCAATGCTGAAAGCGTCACGCGGTGCCGATACCATTGAAGTGAAAGCTGTATAAACGACCGGAATTCAAAAATAGCCAGAGCCATTCGCTCTGGCTATTTTGTTTATTGTTTAGGACATTTTCGCCAAGATTTGGGACTATCACTCTTCAACTTAAGGTTATTTGGGTATAATTTCGAATTCCTTTGTCAAAGTTTGGACAAAAGCTTGAGCTATCTGTTAGTTTGAGTGTAAAGAGTTTTTGTCTTCGTTGCGCATTCGCTTATCATGATATGTAACACTAACGATGACACCGATAATTCTCAGCACTTTCTCACATACGTTTTGCTGATTTTTGCAAAACGGGTATTCGCACTCAGATCGCTGAGAGTTTCTTAAAACTATTATTTTTGGTTAACGCGTTTAGGCTAGCTATCTTTAAAGAGGCTTAAGAACAATAACGAAAATACATGACCACGTTAGCCACTAAAACAGATTAAATACCGCCATTATGACAGAACACGAAAATACGAATGAAGTGCCACTCTCTATTGAAGCTGGCACATTACTGAAAAACAAACGTGAATCCTTGGGAATGAGCCAAAAGCAAGTTGCCGATCGCCTGAGGCTTCGCATTTCTGTGATTGAAGATATTGAAAATAACCGATTTGAATCTCAACAAGTCGCGACATTTACACGTGGTTACTTACGCTCTTACGCTAAATTCGTAGGTCTTGATGAGAAGGTGGTTTTGACGGCGTTAGAGCAGACTGCCGATGCTCAGCCTCAAGAGCAAGAAATTGAAATGCAAAGCTTCTCTCGTAAAACAAAAGACGAGAAGCACAATAGCCGTATTATGCTCCTTACTTGGGTTATCGGGCTGGTCATTATTGGCATTTCAGCGGCATGGTGGTGGCAAAACCAACAAGAGAATAGCCTAACTAAGGAAGTAACGGATTCAAGTGTTGAAGCGCCGCAGCCCACTGCTCAAGAATTAGCTGATATCGATTTGATGACGGCTGAAGAGTTAATCGCAAGCACTCCTGAAGAAGTTGCTTCAACTAATGAAGGCGTTGCTGAATCGACTGAAGCATCCGTTGAGCAAGGGGCGGATCCTTTGCTGACTGAAACTGAAAATACAACAAGCGTAGATTCTGAAGAACCTGTTGCCGTGATTGAAGCGGCGGAAGAGGAACAGCCTGCGCCAGTAGTACCTGAAGGCATGACACTTCTTACTATGAAGTTTAAAGCGGACTGTTGGATTCAAGTAAAAGACACCAATGGTAAAACGCTGGTAAGTGGTACTCATAAGCCAGGACAAGATGTAGAACTTACCGGAAAAGCGCCATTTAAAGTGATATTGGGCGCACCGGAAGGGGTTACAATGACATTTGCAAGTGAACCTGTCGACCTTTCTGGGTATACTTCAGGCAAAGTAGCTAGATTCACTCTACCGTTATAAAAAATTATGCAACACGAATCTCCAATTATTCGTCGTAAATCGACGCGTATTTATGTGGGTGATGTGCCAATTGGTGATGGTGCGCCAATTGCAGTACAGTCAATGACTAACACTCGCACGACTGACGTAGAAGCGACAGTCGCTCAAATCCGAGCACTAGAAAAAGTCGGCGCAGATATCGTTCGAGTTTCTGTACCTACGATGGACGCAGCAGAAGCTTTCAAACTGATTAAACAGCAAGTTTCTGTACCATTAGTGGCTGATATTCATTTCGACTATCGTATCGCGCTGAAAGTTGCGGAGTACGGAGTTGACTGTTTACGTATCAACCCAGGTAACATCGGCAATGAAGAACGCATTCGCGCTGTTGTCGATTGCGCTCGCGATAAAAACATCCCGATCCGTATTGGTGTCAATGGTGGATCTTTGGAAAAAGACCTACAGATGAAATACGGTGAGCCAACGCCAGAAGCCTTGGTTGAATCGGCGATGCGTCACGTAGACCATCTCGATCGTCTTAACTTTGACCAATTTAAAGTTAGCGTGAAAGCTTCAGACGTTTTTCTTGCGGTGGATTCATATCGTCTGCTGGCGAAGAAAATCGATCAGCCTCTTCATTTAGGTATCACAGAGGCGGGTGGTGCTCGAGCTGGCGCTGTTAAGTCATCTGTTGGCTTAGGTATGCTGTTATCTGAAGGGATAGGCGATACGCTGCGTATCTCTTTGGCTGCCGATCCAGTTGAAGAAATCAAAGTCGGTTTTGACATCCTTAAATCTCTGCGCATTCGCTCTCGAGGCATCAACTTTATTGCGTGCCCAAGCTGCTCACGCCAAGAATTCGATGTGATTGGTACGGTGAATGCACTGGAGCAACGTTTAGAAGACATCATCACGCCAATGGATGTGTCTATCATCGGTTGTGTGGTAAACGGCCCTGGTGAAGCAGAAGTTTCTCACTTAGGTCTAGCAGGTAGTAACAAGAAGAGCGCATTCTACGAAGATGGTAAACGCCAGAAAGAGCGCTTTGATAACGATGACCTTGTGAATAAGCTAGAAGCTAAGATCCGTGCGAAAGCAGCTATGATGAATGGCGAAAACCGCATCGAAGTTAAAGTACAAGATTAATCTCAACGAGAATTACGGTAAGTATTGTGGCAAAAACAATTCAAGCAATTCGAGGCATGAACGATTGCCTCCCAACTCAGTCGCCACTGTGGCAAAAATTAGAAAACACAGTGAAAAATGTAATTAGCGCATACGGTTATAACGAAGTGCGCATGCCAATCGTTGAAGAAACAAACCTATTCAGCCGCGCTGTTGGTGAAGAAACAGACGTCGTTTCAAAAGAAATGTACACTTTTGATGACCGTAACGGCGACAGCCTAACACTTCGCCCAGAAGGTACGGCGGGTTGTGTACGTTCATGTATCCAAAACAGCCTGATCAACCGTGATGAACAGCGTCTGTGGTACATGGGGCCTATGTTCCGCCATGAACGTCCGCAGAAAGGTCGTTACCGTCAATTCCACCAGTGTGGTGTTGAGGTGTTTGGTCTAAATGGTCCAGATGTTGATGCAGAGCTTATCATGATGACGGCGCGTCTATGGCGTGAGCTAGGTATCAATGAGCATGTCCGTCTTGAGCTGAACTCTATCGGTTCTCAAGAAGACCGCGCAGACTACCGTACTGCACTGGTTGCATTCCTTGAGCAACATATTGATGTGCTAGATGAAGATTGTAAGCGTCGCATGCACACGAACCCATTGCGTGTTCTGGATACGAAGAACCCAGACGTTCAAGCTATTTTAGGTGATGCGCCTCGCCTTTCAGATTACTTGGGTGAAGAATCTAAAGCACACTTCGCAGGTCTATGTGAACTTTTAGACGCCGCAGGTATCAAATACACAGTTAACGAACGTCTAGTTCGTGGTCTGGATTACTACAATCGCACGGTATTTGAGTGGATCACTGAGAGCCTAGGTGCTCAAGGCACTGTATGTGGCGGTGGTCGTTACGATGGCCTTGTAGAGCAATTAGGTGGTAAACCAACACCAGCGGTTGGCTTTGCAATGGGCCTAGAGCGTCTAGTACTGATGCTAGAAACGTTGGAACTGACCGACGTTCGTCGCAGTGTTGACGTGTACGTAGTCACAGCGGGTGAAGGCACCATGATGGCAGGAATGAAGCTAGCAGAACAGCTTCGCGAGTCTGTTCCAGGCGTTCGTGTGATGAATCACTTCGGTGGCGGTAACTTCAAGAAACAGTTTAAACGCGCAGACAAAGTTGGTGCTGTTGTAGCATTGGTTCTGGGCGAAAACGAAGTTGCGGATAATACCGTAGTACTGAAAGACTTAGCTGGTGGTGAGCAAGAGACTTACAACCAAGCAGAAGTTGCAGAAAAGATCGCAGCACTGATTTAAGTCTTTTAGTAATCTAACAAAATTACATCCTAGTTCGTAAGCTAAGGCTCCCAAATGTGGAGCCTTTAAACGAAATAGGAACAATGGCAGCTAAGCTGCCATTTACATGTTTTAAGAGGACAGGAAGTGGAACTTTACGATACTGAAGAACAACAAGTTGAAGCCATTAAAGACTGGTGGAAGGAAAACGGCAAAGCCGTCATCATCGGTGCGGTTGTTGGTTTAGGTGGTCTATTCGGCTGGCGTTACTACCAGGATTCTGTGATTCAGGCGAGTGAAGCAGCTTCTCAAAGCTACACGACAGCAATGAATGCTTTGCAAGACAAAGGCACTGATGCTCAAGCTGACGTGAAAGCTTTCATTGAGTCAAATGAAGTAAAAGAATATTCAGTATTGGCTGCGCTACAACTTGCTAAAGCACAAGTTGAAGCTCAAGACCTTTCTGCTGCATTGGAGCAACTGAAGTGGGCGCAAAGCAACACTCAAGATGCTGCGTTGTTACCATTGATTAGTTACCGCATTGCGCGTATTGAGACGGAAATGGGTAACTTCGACGCTGCAACGGCAGAGCTAAGTAACGTCACTGATACAGCATGGACAGGTCGTATTGCTGAACTTCGTGGCGATATTGCGATTCGCCAAGGTGACAAAGATGCTGCGTACGCTGCGTATACTGAAGCTCAGCAAGCGGCAGATGCAAGCCCGACACTACAAATGAAATTGGACGATCTGGCGAAATAAGGACCGCATTGGATGAAAAGAGTCTTTAAGAAAGCCTTGCTAGGGGCGTTAACAATGGGAGTACTTGCCGGTTGTGCAGGTGAGAAAGACACCATTGTAATGGCGCCACTACCTCAGGTAGACAGTCAGTTTACAACCAGTAGTGAGTGGAGCACATCGGTTGGCGATGGTGTTGGTCATTACTTTTCAAAACTATCCCCTGTATTTGCGAATGATACATTGTTCGTGGCAAGTCGTGATGGCTTAGTAAAAGCGCTGGATCCTGAAAACGGTAAACAACGTTGGCAAACGGACCTAGAAGAAGATGTCATTGCTCGTCTCTCTGGTGGTATCACAGCGGCATACGGAAACCTTTACATTGGCTCTGAGAATGGTGAAGTCATCTCTCTTGACCAAGAAACAGGTGAAATTGTTTGGCGTGTAAAAGTTGGTGGTGAGGTACTGGCGAAGCCAGTTGCAGATTCAGGCCTTATTATCATCAATACTAGCCGAGGCATGCTGATTGCCCTTAATGAGAGTACAGGTGAGCAACGCTGGGCATTGAGCACAGAAGTGCCGAACTTAACTTTACGTGGCGACAGTACTCCGACTGCAATTGGCGGCGGTGTATTTTGGGGAACGGCAAATGGCCGACTCGCAGCTGCTATCGTTGAGCGTGGTCAGTTGATTTGGCAACAGCCTGTTGGTACGCCAAAAGGCGCGACAGAAATTGATCGTTTGGTTGATGTTGATTCATCGCCAATTGTGCTAGGCGGTACTCTTTTCACCATTGGATACAATGGCCAACTTATCGCTATTGACTTGCGTTCAGCGAACCCGATTTGGAAGCGTAATTACTCATCTGCGACAGACATTTCTACAGATGGTAGTCGCATCTTTGTGATAACGGAAAAAGATCATGTTGTTGCCGTTGATTCACGAAGCGGAACTGAGTTGTGGGAAAACAGCTTGCTTGAGCACCGACAACTTACAGCGCCAGTTATTGTTGGCAATTATCTCGTTGTCGGTGACACGCTTGGTTACCTTCACTGGATGGATCGTTCAACGGGCGAATTTGTTGCGCAGCAGTTTGTCGATGATAGTGGCTTGGCAGTTGGCCCGACGTTATTGTCGGATGGTTATGTGATTACAACTCGCAACGGCGATGTAAAGAAACTAACCATTAACGAATAATATCGTGATATAATTCACATTCGGCTCCTGGCTGGTGACAGCTAGGAGCCGTTTTGTTGTTTGAATTTATTAACCCTGACGTGGTTATAGGTAAAAAGCTGGTTTGATTTGGCATCGAGCAAGTCGTTACCTATAACTACAGAAGAAAGATTATTGTAGAGGTTGTTATGGTACCTGTTGTAGCTCTAGTAGGGCGTCCGAACGTAGGTAAATCTACACTATTTAACCGATTGACTCGCACTCGTGACGCGTTGGTTGCGGACTTTCCAGGCCTAACGCGAGACCGTAAATATGGCCAGGCGAGACTTGGTGAAGAGCACGAATTCATTGTGATTGATACTGGTGGTATCGATGGCACAGAAGAAGGCGTGGAAACAAAGATGGCAGAACAGTCATTAGCCGCGATTGATGAGGCTGATGTTGTATTGTTCCTTGTTGACGGTCGTGCTGGTCTGACACCTTCAGATGAAGCAATTGCTGCGCATCTGCGTAAAATTGAAAAGCCAGCGATGCTGGTAGTAAACAAAATCGATGGTATTGATGCCGATGCGGCGTGTGCTGACTTTTGGCAGCTCGGCGTGGATGATATGTACCAGATTGCGGCCGCTCATGGCCGTGGTGTGACCGCTTTGCTTGAGCGTGCTTTATCTCCATTCTTTGATGATCTACTAACAAGTGAATCTGAAGAAGGTGAGATTGAAGACCTGACTGGATTCGAAGACGAAGAGCCTCTTGTTGAAGATTACACTGAAGAAGACGCAGAAGCAGAGTTCAAACGCCTTCAAGAGCAGCCGATTAAGTTGGCGATCATCGGTCGTCCTAACGTAGGTAAATCGACACTGACTAACCGTATTCTGGGTGAAGAACGTGTGGTTGTATACGATATGCCTGGTACAACGCGCGATTCTATCTACATCCCGATGGAGCGTGATGGACGCGAATACGTACTAATTGATACCGCAGGTGTTCGTCGTCGTGGTCGTATCAATGAAACGGTTGAAAAGTTCTCTGTTGTTAAGACGCTGAAAGCGGTAGAAGATGCAAACGTCGTTCTACTGGTGATTGATGCACGTGAAAATATTTCAGACCAAGACCTAAGCTTGCTTGGTTTTGCACTGAATGCTGGCCGCTCAATTGTCATCGCCGTTAACAAGTGGGATGGTCTAGACAGTGACGTGAAAGAAAGCGTGAAGAAAGAACTGGACCGCCGTCTAGGATTCGTCGACTTCGCGCGTATCCACTTTATCTCTGCGCTGCACGGTACTGGCGTTGGTCACTTGTTTGAATCTATCCAAGAAGCATATAACTCGGCGACAACGCGTGTGGGTACGTCAGTACTGACGCGTATCATGAAGATGGCTGTGGATGATCACCAACCGCCAATGGTTCGTGGTCGTCGTATCAAACTCAAATACGCACACGCAGGTGGTTACAACCCACCGATCGTTGTTATCCACGGTAACATGGTTCGTGAATTGCCAGATTCGTATAAACGTTATCTGATGAACTACTTCCGTAAGTCTCTGGAAATTATGGGAACACCGATTCGCATTAACTTCCACAACAGTGATAACCCATACGAGAACCGTACGAATAAGCTTACGCTATCACAAGAGCGTAAACGTAAGCGTATGATGTCGATGGTGAAAAACCGCAATAAATAATGAAATTCGAATACCCAAGTTTCTACTTGGGTATTTTTTTATCAAAAGTAATCGTAAAAATGACTATCACAGCAACAAAGACTCGTTTTTGTCATCAAACATGGCAATTAGAAGCACAAATACAGCTCGTTCAATATACGGAAGAAGTGACTTACGTTATTACAGATGTCACGCCGTTCCATCCCGTTAGTCACATATGGCCGGATCACCCTGCAGATAAAGGAACGTTGAAGGTGAATGGGTCTGAGCATGACGTAGTTGATTGCCAAGTTGGAGCAGTGGAGCAGGAGAGTGGTGCTTTGTATGTGGGTAGTGACATCCCTGTAAAGCGTGATGCTGAAGGTTGGGTGTTTGTCGTCGTGCATGTTTTATCACGTACGGAATCATTTGCAATTAATGACTTGGTAACATTAGCGGTAGATAAAGACTATCAAAATGCTGTGAGTCGAGGCCACACTGCAGGACATTTAGCGTATTTGGCGTTGAATAAAGTACTATCGGAAGACTATTGGCGAAAAGACGCAGACCGCAAAGACCCACATGGTTATTATGACTTTAATAGCTATGCGCAAGTTACTAGTTATGTCACTCCAGACAAGTGCCTCGATACGTACCGTTTAGGCAAAACACTCCGTAAAAGAGGATTAAACAGTGCAGATATGCTGAATGACCTCCAGGCGATTGCAGAAAAAGTGAATGGCCAACTGGTTGAATGGCTTCAAAGAGATGCGATGATCACCATGGAATGCCACGGCGATAGATTAACGGATTCTCGCTATTGGAAGTGCGATTTAGGGGAAGGTCAATTAGCGGTAATCCCTTGTGGTGGAACGCATGCGAGCCATTTAAATGAGTTTGCTTTTATCCAAGTTAAACTCGTTAAGCTCGACGCTCAAACTATCGAAATGCACACCAATGTAAACACTGCTTTTTGAATAAGATCTTTTTATTAAATTCTGTTTTTTCGTTTAATTAAATCTCTCTAGGGTTTTTTATTCTGTCTTAAATTGGAATGCAGAATATGTAACTTATGCTTTCGGTGTGTGGTTATATAAATATTCTTTTAAGGGGTGATCGCTGATCAAGGAGTAAATATCAGACGATCAGTATAAGATCCTACGTATCAAGTATGGTTAACGCCTCGTGAAACTTGTTGGGGCGGTGATGAAGATCAACACACTTGTTCGTTATTTTGAGTAGCATGCGTTACTCGAAATTGCTTAGTTTAGAGAGAGGAACGGGATATGCAGCAGAACATTTGCCCGACTTGCAATGTCGAACTGGAATGGACAGGACAATACCATTGTGCACAGTGTGAATCGGATTTTAAAAAGGTAGGTTTTTGCCCTGATTGTGAGGCGGAGCTGGAGAAGCTGCAAGCATGCGGTGCTGCGAGTTACTTTTGTAATGTGTGTAATGAACTCAAATCAAAATCACGTGTCCGATTTGAGTTCCAGAAAGTCAGTTAACCAGAGTTTGTATTCAGTTAACGGTAGAACGAACGTCACCTTCGGCTAACCGGGTAATCAATACATCTCCCGACTTTACATCTGAAGATTGCGTAATTACTTTACCTTGCTCAGTTTGAGTAATTGAGTAACCTCGTTTCAATGTCGCTAGTGGGCTGACGGTGTCCAACTTTTCTGCGGCAATCGCGAGTTGATGGCGCATAGTCAGTAATTTGCGATCCATTGCATCCATGAGCTTTTGCTCAACACGTTCTAGCTTCGACTTCTGCTCGGCAAGGCGTGTTACAGGAGAATTTAATTGCAGCCGATAATGTTGACGCTCGATTCGCTGTTGACGCAAGGCAATAAAACGACTCATCGCTCGCTGTAAGCGCATGTCCAACTCATCTAACTGTTGCGTCTGACGTTGCAAGCGATAGCTTGGGTGCTGTCTCTCTAGACGGTGCACTAATTGAGCAGATTGCTGCTTTTGTTGTGCTAGGTAGTAACGCATCGCGCTCGCTAACTTATGCTGGCGGGTAACTAAAGCTTGATCTTTGTGGCTGTTATCACGGCTTACTAGCTCAGCGGCTGCTGATGGAGTAGGCGCGCGTACGTCGGCGACAAAATCAGCTATTGTCACGTCAACTTCATGTCCAACGGCGCTAATAATAGGAATTTGGCTTGCTGCAATCGTGCGAGCTAATATCTCGTTGTTAAAGCACCATAAGTCTTCTAATGAACCACCACCTCGGCCCACAATTAGTACATCACATTCATCACGGCTGTTAGCGCGACCAATGGCTTGTGCAATTTGAATGGCTGCGTCCTCACCTTGTACCACTGTCGGATAAATCACAACAGGTAGGGAAGGATCACGACGTTTCAATACGTCTAAGATATCGTAAAGCGCGGCACCAGTTTTCGATGTGATGACGCCAACACGTTTAGGGTGCTCAGGCAAAGATTGCTTATTGATTTGCGCGAACAACCCTTCTGCTGCAAGCTTCATTTTCAGCTCTTCAAACTCTTGTTGAAGACGGCCATCACCTTCCGGTTGCATGCTTTCGATGATCAATTGGTAGTCACCGCGAGGCTCATAAAGAGACAGACGAGCTTTTACTAGGACTTGATTACCGTTAGCGGGTTTGAAAGTAACGCGGCGATTGTTACCACGAAACATGGCACATTTAACTTGAGCGCGAGAGTCTTTAAGAGTGAGGTACCAGTGACCAGAGACAGGAGCTGAAAAGTTGGATATCTCTCCGACGAGCCAAACGATCCCCATTTCGTTTTCAAGGAGTAAACGAACTTCTGCGTTGAGACGAGAAACAGTAAAGATGTTTTGATTGGTCTTGGAGAGCACAGCTAATCTCTTAGACGTGAGTATGGAAATTAGCGGCAATATAATACATAGCAAGGGGGTAATTGCAAGAAAAAAATTAAAAAATTTGTGGTCAAGCGATTGCGTTAACCGTATAATCCCTCCGCAATATCTAATCCAAATGTAGCTAGTTGCTAACGCAGGTTACCCTCATTATGCGAAACGATGAGATTGGATTGTTCTTTTTACTCCTCTAATTGTGAGATATTGCAAATGCTAAGAATTGCCAAAGAAGCGCTGACATTCGATGACGTACTACTTGTGCCAGCACACTCCACCGTTCTCCCAAACACAGCTGATCTTCGCACTCAGCTAACTAAGAACATCACCCTAAACATCCCAATGATTTCAGCGTCTATGGACACTGTTACTGAAGCTCGTCTAGCAATTGCGCTAGCGCAAGAGGGTGGCATTGGCTTTATCCACAAGAACATGTCTATTGAGCAGCAGGCAGCCGAAGTTCGTAAAGTTAAGAAGTTCGAAGCTGGTATGGTAACTGACGCGGTTACTGTAAACCCTGACGCGACCATCGCTGATGTTGTTGCACTCACTGAAAAGCATGGTTTTGCAGGTTTCCCTGTTGTCACTGAGAGCAATGAGCTTGTTGGTATTATCACTGGTCGTGACGTTCGTTTTGTGACGGACCTTTCTAAGAAAGTATCTTCAGTAATGACGCCAAAAGAGAAGTTGGCAGCAGTTAAAGAAGGTGCAACACGAGAAGAAGTGCAAGAGAAAATGCACGAAGCTCGTGTAGAGAAAGTATTGGTTGTGAATGATGAGTTCCAACTAACCGGTATGATTACTGCGAAAGACTTCCACAAAGCAGAACGTAAACCAAACGCATGTAAAGATGAGCGTGGTCGCCTACGTGTTGGCGCAGCCGTTGGTGCTGGCGCTGGTAACGAAGAGCGTGTTGCTGCTCTAGTTGAAGCAGGCGTTGACATTCTACTTATCGACTCTTCACACGGACATTCTGAAGGTGTACTAAACCGCATCCGCGAAACTCGCGCTGCTTACCCAGATCTAGACATCATCGGTGGTAACGTAGCAACAGGTGCTGGTGCTAAAGCACTAATCGAAGCTGGCGTAAGCGCAGTGAAAGTGGGTATCGGCCCTGGTTCTATCTGTACAACTCGTATTGTAACGGGTGTGGGAGTTCCACAAATCACTGCAATCGCAGATGCGGCAGAAGTGGCTAATGATTATGGTATTCCGGTTATTGCTGACGGTGGTATCCGTTTCTCAGGTGATATCTGTAAAGCAATCGTAGCTGGCGCATCATGTGTGATGGTTGGTTCTATGTTTGCAGGTACTGAAGAAGCGCCGGGTGAAGTGATTCTATACAACGGCCGTTCTTACAAGTCTTACCGTGGCATGGGTTCTCTTGGTGCTATGTCTCAAGGTTCTTCTGACCGTTACTTCCAGTCTGACAACGCAGCGGACAAGCTAGTACCAGAAGGTATCGAAGGTCGTATCGCATACAAAGGCCGTCTAAAAGAGATCGTACACCAACAAATGGGTGGTCTACGTTCAAGCATGGGTCTAACTGGTTCTGCAACTATCGAAGATATGCGTACGAAAGCTGAATTTGTACGTATCTCTGGTGCTGGTATGCAAGAGTCTCATGTACACGATGTTCAAATTACTAAGGAAGCACCGAACTACCGTCTAGGGAACTAATTACCTAACGGAAACGTTTGCTTTTTCCTTGAAGCATTAAGAAGAGGCGAGTACACTCGCCTCGGTTTTAATCACTTAGCCTTAAAAAGACTGCTCAAAATGACTAAAAATATCCATGACCAACGTATTCTGATCTTGGACTTCGGTTCTCAGTACACTCAATTAGTAGCACGCCGCGTACGTGAAATCGGCGTTTACTGTGAACTATGGAGCTGGGATGTAGAAGAAGCGGATATTCGCGAATTCAACCCAGATGGCATTATCCTATCTGGCGGTCCAGAAAGCGTAACGGAAGAGAACTCTCCACGCGCGCCTCAATATGTGTTTGATTCTGGTGTTCCTTTGCTTGGCGTATGTTACGGCATGCAAACCATGGCGGAACAGCTAGGAGGCAAAGTGGCGGGCTCTAACGAACGTGAGTTTGGCTACGCTCAGGTTAAAGTTTCTGGTGAATGTGCTCTATTTAAAGACCTTGAAGCAACTCAAGACGTTTGGATGAGCCATGGCGACAAAGTAGTAGAGATCCCAGCCGATTTCGTAAAAGTTGGTGAGACAGACACTTGTCCTTACGCTGCGATGGCGAATGAAGAGAAGAAATACTACGGCGTTCAGTTCCACCCAGAAGTGACACACACAAAAGGTGGCCTACAAATGCTTGAGAACTTTGTTCTTGGCGTATGTGGCTGTGAACGTCTATGGACTTCTGAATCTATCATCGAAGACGCGGTTGCTCGTATTAAAGAGCAAGTGGGTGACGACGAAGTTATCCTAGGTCTATCTGGTGGTGTTGATTCATCGGTAGTCGCGATGCTAGTTCACCGTGCAATCGGCGACAAGCTAACGTGTGTATTTGTTGATAACGGTTTACTTCGTCTAAACGAAGGTCAACAAGTAATGGATATGTTCGGCGACCAATTTGGTTTGAACATCATCAAAGTTGACGCTGAAGAACGCTTCCTAAAAGCACTTGAAGGCAAGTCTGACCCAGAAGAGAAGCGTAAGACTATCGGTCACGTATTCGTAGATGTATTCGATGAAGAGTCTAAGAAGCTGAAAAACGCGAAATGGCTAGCTCAAGGTACGATTTACCCTGATGTAATCGAGTCAGCTGCATCTAAGACTGGTAAAGCGCACGTGATCAAATCGCACCACAACGTGGGCGGTCTTCCAGATGACATGGAAATGGGTCTTGTTGAGCCACTACGTGAGTTGTTCAAAGATGAAGTTCGTAAGATTGGTCTAGAATTAGGCCTGCCTTACAACATGCTTTACCGCCACCCATTCCCGGGTCCTGGTCTAGGTGTTCGTGTTCTTGGTGAAATCAAGAAAGAGTACTGTGACTTGCTACGCCGTGCTGATGCTATCTTTATTGAAGAGCTTCACGCAGCTGATCTATACAACAAAGTATCTCAAGCGTTCACGGTATTCCTACCAGTACGTTCTGTTGGTGTAATGGGCGATGGCCGTAAGTACGATTGGGTTGTGTCACTGCGTGCAGTAGAAACCATCGACTTTATGACGGCACACTGGGCGCACCTACCATACGACTTCCTAGGTAAGGTATCTAACCGTATTATCAACGAAGTTGATGGCATTTCTCGTGTTGTTTACGACATTTCTGGTAAGCCACCAGCGACTATCGAGTGGGAATAATTTTCCTCTAGACAGTTGAGTTTATAAGAACCAGCCTTCGGGCTGGTTTTTTTGTACTTCAAGTTTGTGAAGAGGTGGCTCAACTTTTTTGTGAGAGATATATACATGCGGTTAAATTAAATATATATTCATTTTAATTGTTTAATTATCATAAACGGTATTGCTATGGAACAGGCTGACGTTACCTCTCTCATTCCCATCCTTATTACTCTTTTCCTCGCGCTGACCACAAGAAATGTCGTTGTTGGTTTATTCGCCGGTGTGGTGAGTGGTGTCGCTATGCTTGAAGGGACATTTGTCGAAAAAGGGCCACTAGACTCGTTTAGTGCATTGATGAAAAGCTATCTACTGCCGCAATTAACTGACAGCTACAATGCGGGCGTCATTTTGCTCTTGGTCTTTATTGGTGGCTTTGTTGCCTTGATGGAGAAATCTGGCGGTGGTGTGGCGTTTGCTAAAAAGGTCACTCAATGGGTGGCGAGTAAGTGCCAAGCTCAACTGTCCGTATGGTTCGGTGGTGTGGTTATTTTCTTCTCTGACCTTGGTACACCGCTGATTGTTGGTCCTGTTTTTCGCCCTTTATTTGATAAGTTAAAAGTATCACGCCAAAAATTAGCTTTTATTATCGACTCTACTTCCTCTCCCGTCGCAATCTTGATCCCTTTTATCGGATGGGGCGTTTACATCATGGGATTGATTCAAAAAGAGTTTACTGCCCTGAATGTCAGTATGAGTGATTGGGATGCTTTCATTGGCGCGATCCCGTATCAGTTTTACGCCTTTCTTGCGATCGCGATTGTGCCGATTGTCTCTTTCTTCAAATTAGATTTCGGACCGATGGCGAAGGCTGAACAACTAGCAGAGCAGGGCTCCGACTTTGGGAAAGTGCAGGAGTCTATGAATGTGTTTACGCATAAAAATGCAAAATCTAGTTTTGTATGGGCACCTTTGCTCGTTATGCTGGTGGTTCTATGTACCATCCTCGTGCCACACGGTTTTCCATTTCAAAAAGTGGCAGGATCAACGTTTAGGGCTGCACTTTCTTCTGCATATTTCTTCGCGGCCTTCACTTTAATTGCGCTGATGGCGTTTTATGGCGTAAGAAAGCTTTCGGATGGTATTCAGGTTTATCTGAAAGGGATGTCAAACATGATGTCAGTGGCGGTGATTCTGGTATTGGCTTGGGCGCTTAGCTCGGTTGGGAAAGAATTAGGTGCAGCTGCATACATTGCTGAACAAGCTCAAGCCGGTTTCCCTTACTGGTTATTGCCAGCGGTTGCGTTTTTACTGGCCGGTATTATCTCGTTCGCTACGGGATCATCTTGGGGGACGTTTGCCATCATGATGCCATTAGTGATCCCAACTGCCGTTGCGATTGATGCACCACTGTTGGTTTGTATTGGTGCGGTATTATCTGGTGGCTTGTTTGGCGATCACTGTTCTCCCATCTCTGAAACTACGATTTTGTCGTCGACAGGAGCGGGGTGTGAACAGTATGAGCACTTCCGTACACAATTGCCTTACGCATTACTCAATGGAATGATCGCATTAGGGTGTTTTCTTTTAGCTGGAATCAACGCCTCACCAGTGATTGTGCTTGCCGCAATTATTTCTCAGTGTGTGGTTTATTTTGTGCTGTCTAAACAAAAGTCAACCGCGAAGCTAGAGGTGGTTTCGGCAGAACAATAAAGAGAGAAACATCACAAAGCGGAGGCTCACAGGGTCTCCGCTTTTCTTTTGAGTCAAGGTAACATTTTTCTTGTGACAAAATGTGTGTGAGGACCTATTTATTCATTTTGTCTCGCAGAATCAACGTACTTGGCTCGGTGTTTCGTATATATGATCCACTATATGTCTAGTTATTCCTCGTATATTGTATTGTTGAAATCCGGAGACTAGACATGTTTGCACTCAAACATCTTCCTCTTGCATTGAGTTGTGTCTTAGCAGCACAAGTGAATGCGAGTATGAATATTCAGCCCGATCCGCAAAATCCGAATGGTTATGTTATTGCTCGTGGTGACGTTCAAGCCGTAGAGCAAAGCAAAACTTCTGATCCTATGTATGCCATTTGGTCACAAGCATTAGAGACACGCCCGAACTCAGTGGTTGAAGCGATTGTTCCAGGGGCGACAACCAACCCAGAAAACGTGAAGCGTGTAGAGCGTGTATTCCCCGAAAGTGAGTGGGACTTCCTGACTCAAATGGCGGCACCTGAATACACTTACACGCGTTTCCTACGTGCAATTGGTAAGTTCCCTGCATTCTGTGGTGAGTACACAGACGGTCGTGATTCGGATGCAATTTGTAAAAAATCGATCGTGACAGCGTTTGCTCACTTTGCACAAGAAACCGGTGGCCATATTTCGATTGATAACGTATCGGATAATCCGCTAGGGTTGGAAGAGTGGCAGCAAGCTTTGGTTCATGTGCGAGAAATGGGATGGTCTGAAGGGCAAGAAGGTTACACAACAGGTTGTGGTCAAAATGACTGGCAAAACAAACGCTGGCCATGTGAGTCTGGACAAGGTTACTTTGGACGTGGTGCAAAGCAGCTTTCTTACCATTTTAACTATGGCGCGTTCTCTGAAGTGATGTTTGATGGCGATGCATCTGTATTGCTGAAAAATCCAGGCTTGGTTGCGGATTCGTGGCTGAACTTAGCATCGGCTATCTGGTTCTTCCTAACCCCACAAGCACCGAAACCTGCAATGCTACATGTGATTGACCGTACTTGGGTGCCTTCACAGCGTGAGCTTGATGCTGGCATTGGTTACGGCTTTGGTACCACCATCAACGTGATCAATGGTGGTATTGAGTGTGGAGAGCAAAACAAAGATAAAGGTCAACCTGTTAACCGTATTCGCTATTGGGAAGGACTTGCCGCTCATTATCAAATTCCAATTGAAGCCGATGAGACCAATACCTGTTGGCAGCAGACGCCTTACGGCAGCTTAAATCTGAATGGTGCGACAGACGTGTTGTACACCAACTGGGATGGGAACTGGAAATACTACTCAGATCGTCCGGGAGGCCACTCTTTTGAATGTGAACTTGTTGGTTTCCAAACGGCTTACTCTGCGCTAGTTGCGGGTGACTATGAGAAATGTGTAACTAACTTCTACCAATCTCATGCGGGTTGGCCAGAAGTTCGTGTAGTTGACAAGTTAGACCCAGTGGATCCGGTCGATCCGCCTGTAGGTGGTGTGGCAGCTTGGGATTCTGGCAAAGTATATAACACGGGTGATCAAGTTTCTTACCAAGGTGCTGTTTACGAAGCGAAATGGTGGTCACAAGGTAATGAGCCAACGAAAGGAGACCCTTGGAAGCTGGTTTCAGGCACTCCTACGGAGCCGCCTACAACGGAACCTGAACCACCGGTGACTGAGCCAGAGCCGCCAGTAACCGAGCCAGAACCACCAGTGACAGGCAATTTTATTCAGTGGGAGCCGGGTGTAACGCAAGTCGCTAACGGCGATAAAGTGACGTACCAAAACAAATGTTTTGTTGCGAAAAATGGCCCAGGAGTGTGGGAAAGCCCAACGCAAAGCAACTGGTTCTGGGACGAGATTTCTTGTCAGTGATCGAGTAAAAAACAACCTAACCATCTATAAAGACTCTGCTTTTTTGCAGGGTCTTTTTTTATATATGTAGTGGTTTATTTATGGAATCTAAGTTTTCAATAACAGCTTTTCTCTTTTGTTCTGGAGCCCATTAAAATTCGCGCGCATTTTTTATCAACATTTTTGAAAAAAGGTATTTGTACATGTCGACAAAACTGGCTAACCCAGCACCGCTAGGTCTTATGGGTTTCGGTATGACCACTATTCTGCTCAATATTCATAATGCAGGATTTTTCCCAATTGACTCTATGATTCTAGCGATGGGCATCTTTTACGGTGGCCTTAGCCAAGTAATCGTTGGCATCATGTGCTTTAAACGCGGTGATACATTCGGCACAACTGCGTTTACTTCTTACGGTCTATTTTGGCTAACATTGGTTGGTCTAATCGTAATGCCTCACATGGGTCTTCCTGCAAGCCCTGCAAGCTTTATGGGTTGGTACCTAGCGCTTTGGGGCATCTTCACTGGTTTCATGTTCATTGGTTCTCTATGTTACCCAACAGCGAAGCAAGTGGTATTTGGCTCTCTAACTATCCTGTTCTTCTTGCTTGCTGCTCGTGATTTCACTGGTAGCGAAGTGATCGGTGCTATCGCTGGCTTCGAGGGTATCTTCTGTGGCGCAAGTGCAATTTACTTCGCAATGGCACAAGTACTGAACAACGAATTTGGTCGTGAAGTGTTACCTGTCGGTAAAGCAAAAATCGCTCGTAAAGTTGAAGCGGTTATCGCCTAAGCTGTTACTCATAATGAAGAAAGGGGGATTAACCATTGGTTAATCCCCCTTTTTTATGTCCTCAATCGGACCACTGCTTTTTCTTATTTATGTGATAACGCTATGTTGATGGTTGCTCAACAGTTTCTGCGCTATTGCTGTCTGCCGTTGGTGCTTTACCCGTTTTACGTCGGTACTTATCTTCCCAGTAATCTGCGCCTTTAATGCCCAGTGCAACAGGGTTAAATGTAAAATCGGTCACACCACGTTTTTGTTGCTCTTCGTAGTCGTTCAATGCTTTGAGTGCAGGCTTCGACATAAAGAAGATGATCAAAATACCGATGATGTTTAGCCACGCCATCAGTCCTACACCTACATCACCCATCGCCCATGCTAAGTTGGCGGTTTTCACGGTTCCGTAGAACACGGATGAAATAATGATGACTTTCAGAATAAACATCAGTCCATTTACTTTGAACGTACGACGAATGTAAGCAATGTTCGTTTCTGCAATGTAGTAGTAAGCCAGAATGGTCGTAAACGCGAAGAAGAATAGAGCGATTGCGATGAATGGTTTACCCACGCCAGGTAGTGCGCTTTCGATCGCCATCTGTGTAAACACAGGACCATTTGCACCAATATCCGCTGGTAGGTTTTGAACCAGGAATGTACCTTCAATCGCACCATTTACGTTGTACGCGCCAGTGATAAGAATCATGAACGCGGTTGCTGAACACACAAGTAGTGTATCGATGTAAATAGAGAAAGATTGAACAAGACCTTGCTGAGCTGGGTGATCAACACTCGCTGCTGCTGCTGCGTGAGGACCAGTACCTTGACCTGCTTCGTTGGAGTAGACACCACGTTTTACACCCCAGCCGATTGCTGCACCAACGCCTGCCATTGGTGTGAACGCGTCACCAATGATCATGCCGAAAATGCGTGGAACCTCACCAATGTTTAGAAGGATGATGACAAACGCAGTAATGATGTAAGCTAACGCCATAAATGGCACAACGACTTGGGTAAAGTTCGCGATACGCTTTACGCCACCAAAAATGATGAAAGCCAAAATGACACAAACAACCGTACCAGTGAAAATTTTAGCAAAACTGAAGGTACCAATAGCGGTTTCAATCATGTCACCTGAGCCAAATGCGGCTTCTACTGCGTTACCGATACTGTTCGATTGAACGCCAGGAAGTAGAACACCACAAGCAAAGATGGTCGCGATAGCAAAGATCCAAGCGTACCATTTTTGTCCCATTGCTTTCTCAATATAGTAAGCAGGGCCACCACGGAACTCGCCTTCGTCTTCTTCTTTATAAATTTGTGCAAGTGTTGATTCTGCGTATGCGGTTGCAGCGCCAAAGAAGGCTACGACCCACATCCAGAATACGGCGCCTGGGCCACCGAAACCGATAGCAGCAGCAACACCAGCAATGTTACCTGTACCTACACGGCCAGACAGTGAAACGGCAAGTGCCTGAAATGATGATATCCCTTTTGTTGAACTCTTCCCTGAAAGTAATAAGCGCCACATCTCAAAGAAGTGACGAATTTGTACAAAACGCGTCATGATTGAATAGAACAAACCTGCGCCAAGGCACAAATAGATCAGTACCGGGCTCCAAATAATTCCATTCAGAAAATCAACTAATGACTGCATGAGTATTTTCCCTGTTAGTTGTGTTTGTGGTTGTTTTTCACACAATACATTACCCTTTATGTAATGCAATTGTTAACTTTTTTGGCTACAAATCCTTTGTAGCGTGATGATGAACACAGAATGGAGAGTAGTTGTTAAAATTTGGTTCTTGTTGCTTATTTGCTCCTTTTAGGTAGAAGATTTGCCTGATGATTAATTATGCAGCACATTGTCATTTAAATGTGCTGCGATTTTGATGAGTTAAAAATGCCAGTGGTTATGTATTTTGTGGAGTAAGTGTCTGCCTGTTTTTTGTTCAGTCATGTCCTCAGGTGTAACGACAAAGGTTAAGCTCCGCATTATCCATCACTTTTGTTTTTTCACCTTTCATTACGCTTGCTAGCAATTGACCTGAACCACAAGCCATCGTCCAGCCCAGAGTTCCGTGTCCGGTGTTAGTAAAAAGGTTATCGTATTTAGTCGCGCCGATAATTGGTGTGCCATCAGGCGTCATTGGCCTAAAGCCGCTCCAAAACTCAGCTTGGCTGAAGTCACCACAACGAGGAAAAAGATCACGGATGACCATTTCGATGGTGTTTTTGCGCTTTTGTGGAAGGGAAGCATCAAACCCTGCTAATTCTGCGGTGCCAGCTACGCGAATTCGGTCATCAAATCGAGTCATAGCGACTTTATAGGTTTCATCCATCACAGTAGATCGAGGAGAGAAGTGTTCATCTTCCATCGGGATGGTGAGTGAATAGCCTTTGACAGGGTAGACCGGAATATCAATATCGAGTTGCTTGAGTAGCGCTGTAGAGTAGCTGCCAGAGGCCACCACATATTGGTCTGCTTTAAATTGTCCTCGGTTCGTTTGGACACCTATGATCTTTTTACCTACTGTAACCCAATTGCTTACTTCAGTATCGAACTCAAATCGGACACCGTGTGCCTTAGCAAGCTCCGTTAGTTGTTGGCAAAATTGATGGCAATCGCCCGTTTCGTCATCAGGTAGATGCAAGCCACCAACCAGTTTGTCTTTCACAAGTGCAAGCCCTGGCTCTTGTTCAATACATTGTTCGACGTCCATTAGCTTAAATCGGGTTCCGCTTTGTTCAAGGAGCTGCATGTCCTTTTCAATAGCTTGCAGCTGTTGATGTGTTCGGAATACTTGCAAGGTCCCAAACTGACGTCCTTGATACTCAATGGCGTGTTCTTGGCGTAACTGTTCTAAGCAAATACGGCTGTGGTTAGCGATCGAAAGCATGCGAGCCTTGTTAACTTGATAGCGAGGTAGGGTGCAGTTCGCGACCATTTTACTCGCCCAGCGGATCATGTCGGCATTCAGAGTGGGTTTGATTTTAAGTGGAGCATGCTCTTCCATTAACCACTTAATGGCTTTAACAGGAACACCAGGCGCAGCCCAAGGCGAAGAATAGCCATACGAGATCTGCCCGGCATTGGCGAAGCTCGTTTCCATGGCACTGCTTGGTTGGCGGTCAATGACGGTAACTTGATAGCCTGCTTGAGATAAATACCAAGCAGAGGTTAAGCCGATAACGCCGCTGCCTAATACGATGACTTCCATTGATGCACTCCACACATTTATCAGAGTGCTCAGTTTCTTTTCTTTACCTTTTATTAACAATCGATATAAATTACACACAGTGTTTAGAAAAACTATAGGCTCAAGGATGAAAAGTAATCTGATAAGTGGTTTGTGCCTATTTAGCCAAGTCGCGGAGTACAGCAGCTTTACTGGTGCCGCAAGACATTTACACCTCACCACTGGTGCCATAAGCCAACAAATTATTCATTTAGAAGCGTTATTAGGTTTTACTTTATTTGAACGCCACTCTCGCGGTATTCGTTTAACCGTAAAAGGCACTCAGTTACACCAAGCGACGCAGTTTCACTTTTCGGAACTGAGCAAATTGCTTGATGAGCTCAAAGTAGAAAAGCAAACCAATGAAATTCGTTTGAAGTTGACGCCTTCTTTTGCTTTCAAATGGTTAGTCCCAAAGCTCGAAAGCTTCCATCATGATAATCCGGATATCCAAGTACAAATCTTTGCGGAAGGTGCGCTGGTAAATAGTGAGATAAAAGACTATGACGTCGCAATTGACTATGGTCTTCATCCTTATAGAAATGCTAACGCGGAGCTGATTTTGGATGAGCATCTGCTACCGGTGATGAGTCCAAAATACCTTGAGGATCATGGCTGGCTAAAAACGTTGTTTGGTGAGCAAAAAAACTCAATGCCAGTGAAGCAATGGCAAGAGGCGACGCTACTACACGATGCGATGCCATGGGAAAAAGCGACGCGTGACTATGAGTGGCTATATTGGGCGTCAGCGATGGGGTTGGATTTTAAAACCGATATCGGACACTTTTTTAATCGAACGGATATGGCGATGTCTGCAGCCGAAGCTGGCGTTGGGATTGCGATGGCTCGAATGGCATTGATTGAGGATGAATTGACGACAGAGCGTTTGGTTTCTCCATTCAAACCGATTCCTGCCAATGCAGGGTATTACTTGATCATGAACACACGTACGAATGCGACAGAAACGTTTCGTCACTGGTTACTTGGACAGTTGAATTAGCGTTTTATCTCTGTGATTCATCCCTACGTTATTTGTTGAAAAATTGGGCAATATAAGTTTTATAAGCAAGGTAAGTGCTTTGCTTGCCGCTATTTGAGTGATGAAAGACAGGGAAGAACATGAAAGACGAAACGCTATCTATCCATTTTGGTTACGAAACTGACCCGACCACCAAATCTGTCGCGACACCGATTTATCAAACGGTCGCGTACGAGTTTGATAACGCGCAGCACGGCGCTGATCTGTTTAACTTGGAAGTGCCGGGGAATATCTACACTCGCATCATGAATCCGACTAATGACGTGCTGGAAAAACGCATGGCAGCGTTAGAAGGCGGCATTGCTGGATTGGTCGTGAGTGCGGGGAGTGCAGCGATTAACTATGCGATTCTGACGTTAGCGCAAGCGGGCGATAACATCGTTTCTACGCCGCAACTTTATGGCGGTACTTATACCTTGTTTGCGCACATGCTCCCAAATCAAGGTATTCAGGTGAAGTTTGCTAAAGATGACAAGCCAGAAAGTTTGGCCGAATTAATTGATGAAAATACCAAAGCGGTGTACTGCGAGAGCATTGGTAACCCTGCGGGTAATATCATCGATTTAGAACGTGTGGCGGAGCTTGCTCATGCACAAGGCGTACCTGTGATTGTGGATAACACCGTTGCGACGCCAGTGCTTTGCAAACCCATCGAATTTGGTGCGGATATCGTAGTTCACTCTCTCACTAAATACGTTGGTGGGCATGGCACCACATTAGGTGGCGTGATTGTGGATTCCGGTAAATTCCCTTGGGCACAGCACAAAGACCGCTTTCCTGTTTTCAACCAACCAGAACCTTCTTACCACGGCGTGGTGTATACCGAAGCGTTTGGTGAGGCGGCGTTTATCGGGCGTGCGCGTACCGTACCACTGCGTAATACCGGAGCAGCATTATCACCGATGAATGCATTTATGCTTATGCAAGGGTTAGAAACGTTACCGCTGCGTATGGAGCGCCATACCGAGAACACACTCAAAGTGGCTGAATTCTTGGAACAGAATGACAAAGTCAGTTGGGTAAGTTATGCCGGATTGCCAAGTTCTGAACACTTCCATCTCGCCGAAAAATACATGAAAGGTAAGCCTTCTGCGATTTTGTCGTTTGGTTTAAAAGATGGTTATGACGCTGGTGTGCGTTTTTATGATGCTTTGAAAATCTTTAAGCGTTTGGTGAACATTGGCGATGCAAAATCATTGGCTTGCCATCCTGCATCGACGACTCATCGTCAATTGAGCGAAGCAGAACAAAAACAAGCTGGTGTGTCTCCAGAGATGATTCGTTTATCGGTGGGTATTGAACATATTGACGATATTCTAGCCGATTTAGAACAGGCACTAAACGCGTAAAACGATTCTGTTTTTAGCTTTGGGTTACCCATAGGCCAGCCTTTAAAAAAGCTGGCCTATTTTTATTTTATTGTTTAAATATCAAGGGTTTTGGTGTTTTTGGTTTGTGGTATTCCAAAAGCTCATAGAGGGTGAGATTTATTCTCTTGTCACGTTTGGGTTTGTTCCTGATTATGTGTGCAAGTATTACACATTGGAAGGGACTCAAATGTCTTACGTATTTCACCGTCATTGCCATGCCACGCTACCAATCATCGATAGAGGTGAAGGTGTTTATCTATTCGATAAGCATGGAAAGCAGTATCTCGATGCTTGTGGTGGTGCTGCGGTATCAAACCTTGGCCACAGTCATCACGCCGTTAAAAAAGCCATGTTGGAACAGATCGAGCGAGTGCCATTTGCTCATACTGGATTTTTTACTAGTGACAACAGTGAGCGCCTAGCAGAATTGATTTGTCAGCACATGCCTGAACAGTTCAACCATGTGTACTTAGTCAGTGGAGGATCAGAAGCGGTGGAGTCGGCACTAAAAATGGCGCGGCAGTATTTCGTGGAATCAGGTAAGCCAGAGAAAAAGCAATTCATCGCGCGTCAGCAAAGTTATCACGGCAATACCTTGGGGGCTTTGGCTGTCGGAGGTAATGAATGGCGACGTGAACCGTTCAAACCCATCTTACACCCGAGCCATCATATCGCCCCTTGCTATGCTTATCGTTATCAGCAGAGTCATGAGTCGGAATTGGATTACTCATTGCGAGCGGCGAATGAGCTAGAGGCAAAAATTCTTGAGTTGGGGGCTGATAATGTCATGGCTTTTGTCGCCGAGCCCATTGTGGGTGCCACCGCTGGAGCTGTGCCTGCAACGCAAGGCTATTTCAAGCGTATTCGCGAAATATGCGACCAATACGATGTGTTATTGATCTTGGATGAAGTCATGTGTGGCGTTGGACGCAGTGGCAGTTTTTTTGCGTTTGAGCAAGAAGAGGCAGAACCCGATCTGGTGTGTATGGCTAAAGGGCTTGGTGCGGGTTATCAACCTATTGGCGCGGTGGTTGCGAATGATCGAGTCTATCAAGCTATTGCTGATGGAAGCGGTTTTTTCCAACATGGTCATACTTTTATGGCGCACCCTGTGGCGTGCGCTGCTGCCGTGGCGACCATTCAAACCATCTTCCAAGATAATTTGTTAACGGCGGTGAATCGGCAAAGTGCTTTGCTGCGTAATGAGCTTACTTCTGCATTGGCCCATTTACCGTACATTGGCGACATTCGTGGTAAAGGTTTGTTTTTTGGCATTGAGCTGGTGGCGGATCAAGAAAGCAAGGCGCCTCTGAGTAAAGCCACATTGGCAGACAAACGCATCAAACAGCGAGCAATGGAAAATGGCTTAATGTGCTATCCAATGGGCGGAACGATTGATGGCGTTAATGGGCACCATATCTTGCTTGCGCCGCCATTCATTATTCAGCCTCACCATATTGATGAGCTAGTTGGCAAACTCTCATTAACGCTAAAAGAGGTAGCGAAGGAATGGAATTAGAAAATCGATGTATACGAGAGCCTATCGCTATTATCGTGGCCCCAAACGGTGCAAGAAAAACTAAGCACGATCACGCCAGCTTACCCATGACAACAGACGAACTGGTTGCAGAGGCTATCGCTTGTCAAACGGCAGGGGCTGCCATGATCCATTTGCATGCTAGAGACGCCAACGGACGTCATTCATTAGACATCGACGACAACATGGCAATTTACCATGCCGTGAAAGAAGCGGTGGGACAAAACATGATGGTACAGCTCACCACAGAGGCGGTGGGCTTGTATTCTCCGCCACAACAGATGGCGTTAGTTAAAGCTGTGAAACCAGAAGCGGCTTCTTTCGCATTGAGGGAGTTAATCCCTGATCGAGCAAGTGAGAAAGAAGGGCATGCCTTTTTCCATTGGGTGGCAGAAAACAACATCGTGAGCCAAATTATTCTCTACGATGCAACCGACATTGAACGTTATTTCCAACTGCGTGATGCGGGCGTGTTACCTAAAACGTATCAGCATGCATTAGTGGTGTTAGGGCGTTATCACCAAGCTCAACAGTCTTCGCCATGGGATTTACGAGGTTTGAATTTGGCGCATTTTGTCGAGGAAGAAATTCGATGTGCCATTTGTGCTTTTGGCGCGCGAGAGCAAGACTGTTTAGCGAGTGCGATGTTACTTGGATTCGATGTGAGAGTGGGGTTTGAGAATAACCACGTCGATGTGGCAGGCGAATTAGCAATCAGTAACGCGGCTCAGGTGGAAGCTCTACGCGATGTGGCGCATCGCTTTGCGATTCCTTTACACAGTGCGCAAAGTTTGCGTTCAGCTTTGAAGTAAATCTGCTCGCGGAAAAGAAAAAAAGAAGAAAGGAAAGTAAAAAGGCTCCATCGGAGCCTTTTCGGTATTTGTCGTTAGTTCTCAGTTTGCGCTACAGGTTGACGAGCGGGATGTTTGATAAACACCGCGACAACAGCCGCTATCGCTAATGCAAAACAGTAGTAAGAATTGGCAACTACTTCAAGTGGCGAGAGGTTGAACACGGAACCTAGCAGCAGTACTTGAGCACCGTAAGGCAACACGCCTTGCACCACGCATGAGAAAATGTCTAACAAGCTTGCTGAGCGGCGAGGAGAGACATTATTCTCTTCCGCCAGTTGGCGAGCAACGCTGCCCGATACAATGATGGCTACGGTGTTGTTTGCCGTACAGCCATTGACCATTGAAACCAAACCTGCAATACCTAGCTCGCTTGCACGACTGTTCGCATGCTTAGAGTGGCTAGAGCCAAACGCGTGGATAAGGCTACTAACGAAATTTGTTAGAAAAGCAAGACCACCTTGGCGACGCATTAGTTCACTCAAACCACCAATCAGCATGGATAACAAGAAGATCTCTTGCATGTTACCAAAGCCTTTGTAAACGTCTTGGGCTAGATTAGTCAGTCCGTAATTGTCAATCGATGCCAAGCTCACGCCGCCAGCCAAAAGAATGCCAATCGACAGAACCACAAACACATTTACACCAGATACCGCTAGGATCAAAATAGTGATGTACGGCAAGACTTTTAGCCACTCAATATCGCCAGTTGCAGGCACTTGAGTCGCGGTACTGTTGAAAGCGAACACTGCAATCGCGATCAACGCCGCAGGTAAAGCAATACGAATGTTCTCTTTAAACTTGTCTTTCATCTCACAACCTTGAGAGCGTGTCGCCGCGATGGTGGTGTCAGAGATGATAGAAAGGTTATCACCAAACATAGCGCCGCTCAGCACAACGCCTGCGGTTAACGGTAAGCTCATTCCTGCTGATTCAGCAATACCCAACGCTACAGGGGCAACGGCTGCGATGGTACCCATCGAAGTCCCCATTGCTGTTGCGATAAAAGCAGAAATCAGAAAAATGCCCGGTAAAATCATGCTGGTTGGAATAGCGGATAAACCAAGGTTTACTGTTGCATCAACACCGCCAGAGGCTTTTGCTACCGCAGCAAAGGCACCAGCAAGCAGATAGATCATACACATTGCGATGATGTCTGGGTGGCCAACACCACGCATGAAGTGTTCGATTGAGCGGTTAAGTTTCTCTTTACTTAAAAGAAACGCAATGATGATGGCTGGTAATACCGCGATGGGTGCAGGCAGCTGGTAGAAGGCAAATTCCACGCCTTGCAAAGATAAGTAAGTGCCTACGCCAATAAATAGCGCAAGGAATACAATTAATGGGATCAGTGCGACCGCAGACGGTGCAACTGTTTTAGTAGTTTGTTGGGAACCGGACATGTAAACGACAATGTTAATGATAAGAGAGAAGAGCAGACTAATATCACATTTCTACATTGTCAACGTCTAGACGTCTAAATGGCTGTTTAAATTTTACACGTAAAGAAAAAGATAAAAGCTCGTGTTGCGTATCTCACTGATACCACGAGCTTTAGTTATGCGCTAATGAAGAGACTGTTGTTATTGCATTGATTTGGCTTTTTTGCGTTTAACAATACCTAAAACCATCCACGTAAATAAGACAGCAGCAAATGCCCATACCAGATATTTGTATTCGGTGTACAGGTTGCTCAACACGCTTAAATGCTCAAATGCAAAGTGAGTTAACAAGCTGAATACCAATACCCAAACCGTCGCCGCGAGGGCGTTACCGAGCAAAAACTCTCTACGTGGCATTTTCGCGATACCACATGCAAGAGGCATAAATTGTTTCATTCCTTCAATAAAGCGGCTGACGACCAAGCACGTAGGGCCGTATTTCTGGATAGTCAATTGAAGCGTTTGCATCTTCGGGCCGGAAATGTAGCCTTTTTTATCCAACCAGCCTTCAAAGTAATAGCCGATTAGGTAACCACAGGTATTACCCAAAAAGCAGCTCAGCCACGATACCATCATTACCATACTTAGGTTCATGACTTGTTCTGACGAGAGCAAAGATGCCGCGATCATCAGTGATTGACCAGGCATCGGGATACCTATCCCTTCTAGAAATATACTGACAATCAGCGCAACGTAGCCGTATTGCTCAAGCAAAGGCTTCATTGACACGAGAAGTTCGTTAATATGTTCCAAAAGCTTTCCCCTAATAAAAGCGGAACGAAGTTGGAGTGATACTCCGAATGTCCTATTGGGTCAATTCTTGTTTCTCACCGTTGAGAAAAACTGACATGCCTCTGATAATTGCGCAGAATCAACCTGCAGCTGGCTTTACTCGCCGCCACGCTCTTTGGTAGCGGCGAACTAGGGAGATCCTTATGACTCTTTGGCTTTGGTGAATGCGCCATACAAATCAAGGCGTCGGTGACGTAAGTTGGTTACTGAACCCTCGGTATTAAGTTGCTTCAACTTAGTCAAATCAACATCGGCGAAGATCATCATTTCGGTGTTGGCGCTTGCTTCTGTCAAGGTCGCATCGTGCGGGAAGTAGATATCCGACGGTGAGAATACGGCAGATTGTGCGTACTGGATGTCCACGTTATCAACACGAGGTAAGTTACCAACACTGCCACCAATTGCAACATAGCATTCGTTTTCAATGGCACGCGATTGGGAACAAATTCGTACTCGTTGATAGCCATTTTTTGTGTCCGTCCAGAAAGGAACGAATACAATTTGTGCGCCTTGTTCTGCTAACATTCTTCCCAATTCAGGGAATTCGCTGTCATAACAAATCAGTATGCCGACTTTGCCCGCATCGGTTTCGAACACTTGAACATTGTCACCACCGTCGATCACCCAGTCTCTTTGTTCATGAGGCGTGATGTGGATTTTATATTGAGCGTTAATTTCACCATCTCGTTGCAGCAAGTAGGCCACATTATACAGTTTGCCATCTTCGATAACGGGCATACTGCCTGCAATAATGTTGATGTTGTAGGTGACCGCCATCTGCGAGAAACGGTTTTTGATCTCGTCTGTAAAGCTAGCCAAAAAGCGGATTGCTTCAACGGAATTTTTGTCGTTTTGCAAGCCCATCAGCGGTGCGTTAAAGAACTCAGGGAATAGGGCGAAATCGGCTTTATAGTTCGCAAGAGAAGAGATGAAGAACTCAGCCTGATCGAGCAAATCCTCCAGGTCATTCATCGCGCGCATTTGCCACTGGACGACACCAATCCGAATCAGTGTTTTTTCTACATCGTGTACGGATTGAATATCCTCTTCGTAGAAAAAGTTATCCCACTCCAGCAGTGTCGCGTAACCTTTAGAAGCGCTATCCTCTGGCAAGTAACCACGCATAATACGCTTTACATCGAAGTCATTTGCAAGCTGAAAAGACAAAATAGGATCGTGAAGCTCACGGCGTTTTATCTTGTCGATGTATTCAGCCACGCTCAATTCGTCAGCATATTTGTGGTAATTCGGGATGCGGCCACCGGCTAAAATTGCTTTGAAGTTTTTACTCCGGCAAAGTTCTTTACGCGCATCATACAGACGGCGACCTAAACGCAGCCCACGGTAGTCCGGGTGAACAAATACATCGAGACCATACATGGCGTCACCGGTCACTTGGTTTTGGATGACGTTGTTCTCGGTGATGATGTCGGTGTATAGGTGAGGAAGTGAAAATCGGTTGTAGTCCACTTTGATTGTTAGCGCTGCGCCGACAATTTTTCCGTTATCCTCAATACAGATTTGTCCATCAGGAAACTGATGAATGAGATCCATGATGGTCAGGCGTGGCCATGAGCCACCAACATCAGGAAAAACAAGGTCCATTAATTCCGCGAGCTCTGGGTAATCGGTCGGCTCAATGGTGCGTAAAGAGAGTCTTGGCGTGTTGCTGTCCATATCCTACTATCCATTTATCCTTTTTAAATAGTATGGATGAGAATGCCATAAATTTGAGCAGACAGATACCGAAGTCTTTGAGTTGTTTTGGTTTACCTAAACGAGCTTAAAGAAACAACATTAACTTAGCTTGCTCTTCAGCCATTCGTGAAACACCGCTACTTTTTTAGCTGAAAGTCGATAATTTGGAATCATCACGTAATAACCATAACCGCTCTGTAAAGAAAGGTTGAGAACATGCTGAATGTCCCCTCTTAAAATCGAATACTGCGCCATAAAATCGGGAAGCAAGGCGAGCCCTTTTCCCATTCTGACAGCTTCGCAAGCTAGGTAAAAATGTTCGACGCCTACAGGTTGATAGGTAACGGGAGATTCTACAGTGTAGACAGCTTTAAATTGCTCCCATAGCTGAGGGCGAGTGATTTGAGGTATAAACGGATAATTACTAACAGCGTGCACACTCTCAATTGCAGGAACATTTGTGCAACCGACTAATAACAATGTTTCTTCGCACAGTAAGTGGCTGTATTCATAATGTGTGGATAATGGAAGGCAGCGAATATGTAAATCACTTTCGTTGCTCGAATCTTTGACGTTCCCATCCCCGGTACAGACTCTTACTCGGATGTTAGGATGTTGCTGGTGGAAGTCATCAATATTAGGTATCAACCAAAGACTGGCAAAAGAAGGGGTTACGTCCACGGTGAGTAATTCTTGCTTTGAATCTGACTGGATTAAGTTGGCAGTTGCATGCTGAATAAGCTCCAAAGCTTCTGTGACTTGCGGCAGATAACGCTTGCCTTCTTCGGTTAACTCAATACCACTCGCCCCTCTTTGTATTAAAGGTAAACCCACCAATTGCTCCAGCGATGCGATTTGTTTGCTTACTGCGCTTTGCGTAATACATAGTGCATCCGCTGCTTTAGAGAAACTGAGGTAATTAGAGACCGCGACAAACGTCCTTAATGCTCGAATAGAAGGGTATTCACTGCCTTTTAACATACTTCAGTTCCATTAAACTCTGCTTAGGCAAAGAGTAGAGTATTCACGGCTTGAAGCAAAGTAAGATGCAACGTATGTGTGATTAGCTTCCTTTCTTATAAAAACTAGCTAAGCATTTTTTTGACTGATTAATCTACAAGAGTATTTTAGATGTTTATTTAATTTCTTTGAAAAATCTACAAATTAACAAGAATCTTTTTCACATCAGCGATTAACCTCAATTTAGTATTGTTTATATAAAGTAAACAGACAGCTCTTTTTTTCTATTTTTGTTCGGCGATCTTTAGAGTATTGTCAGTATTCTATAAAATTAAATATATTTTTCATTAATTTAAAGTTGGCATTGCATTTGCTCTTTACTATTCGAACCTTCAATGGAACTTATATTAGGAGAACGAAATGAAAAGCAATGTTGTTACTTTGATTAGCCTTTTTTCTTTAGCAACGTTTAGTACTTTATCACATGCTGCGGACTCCAACGATCATGGTGTATATGTTGGCGCCAACTACGGTTACTTAAAAGTTGATGGACAAGATGACTTTGATGATGACAGCGATGTTATTCAAGGTTTAGTTGGTTACCGTTTTAATCCTTACTTAGCGTTGGAAGGTGGTTACATTGATTTCGGTAGCTATGGTAATAACCTAGCAAATGCCGAAACGGACGGCTATACAGCGGCTCTAAAAGTTACCGCTCCCATTGCTGATCGTGTCGACCTTTACGCAAAAGGCGGTCAAATGTGGTACTCGACGGATTACAACGTTGCGGGCTTCCAAGGCAACAAAGATGATGAAGGTGTATTCGCTGGTGCCGGTGTTGGTTTTAAAGTTACTGATAACTTCTTAGTTAACGCAGAATATATGTGGTACGACGTAGAACTCAATGCGGAGAATGTCGCGAACGGTGCAAACACGGAAACAGACTTTAACCAAGCATCACTAGGTGTGGAATATAGATTTTAATATTGTTAACAACTCTAAGCCCTAATAAAAAGCGAAGCCTAAATAGCTTCGCTTTTTCTGAACTCAATCTAGTTGAGGATAATAGAGCGGTTTTTAGAATAATTGTTAGTGTCTTTTACTGTCACGCTACTATATTTAGAGCATTTCTAACATGACTGTCTAACCTTCTTACTAGTCTCGAAAAACAAAGTTTTATCACTCTATAAGTAATACTCGATAGGTCGATCGCTGCGCTACCTGACATTACATTCATGTGACCTAAAATACCGCGGACGTGTTCTGTATACTCGTTTTTTAGTTTTGAAATGTACGCCATAGCTTTAGCTAGTTGATCCCAAGCAGTAAGGCCTACGGTCGCATCTGTTGTATTATATGACCCAGACCTGAAATTCTTAGTAAAGTCAAAGTTGAAGAGACTATTTTACTTACCCAACCATCAGTCATCCGAGCATTATATCTATTGTTGAAGTCAAGAAATACGTTGCGTTCTAGGTAAGCTTGAGATTTGGGTTGTAGTGCCGACCACTCATTACTTGTAGCGGTATTGACATAACCCGGAACAGATTTTTTTCCTAGTCCATGAGCGCAGAAGTAGATGCCAGAACTTCCATCTAGCCGATACTCAATACCACCGTGAGTAAATGGCCAAAGAGGAGACATAGGAACTGGAGTTGCATCATGAGTGCATTATTTAATTTCCATACAAGTCAGAGTCTATATAACCAAATAAGTTACATTGACTGTTCACGTAGTAGTCATCGTTTTCTTCATCATCAATTGAAAAAGCAAAGTACTTAAGAGGGTTCTCAGTGTCACAAGAAAGGTTAGCCATGTTATTTTTTACGTAATCCTCTATTTTATAACCATCAAAGCTTCCTTCCCAAATAATAGTACTTTCATCATTACTGAGTTCTGCGACTAAAACAATAGTTACATAGTGCTCAATAAGAGGAGTGCTTATGATGTTTTTATTTTCATAGACTGGAGAAAATTCAAAGCGACCAGTACTGTCTGTGAATGTTGATAAGTCTATTGATTTCCCTGAGGTGCTTAAACCAATACTAAGGCTAACCTTCAGGCTACTAAGTGGTTTTCCTTTCTTTGTTAACACACCATTGATTTTCGGTGTGTATTGATTAACGTGTTCGTCATTCAATTTACTTTCTTCAAAATTCATTACAATGCTCACTAATATGACGGTAATAATTCCAGCAACTTAATTTTTCACAACAATACTTTCATTTTGAAATTTAAAAATCTATATATGTTGTGTTTCTATTCAATATCTAAGGTTAATTTTGTAATTAGAGTTACATTATTTTTTGTAACTACTATTTGTAGTCATTACATCGATAGAGCTGTAATGAAACAAGCGAGTAGGGACTAACAATGAATGCATCAATCAATTCATCGAGGGAGATGAGTATAGGCTTTAGACTTAGATCTAGTTATCTCTTAGAAAGGATAGGTAAGCAGAAAACTTTTAAGTTGCAGGGCTTTTAGTACCATGCTCTCTGCCTTTTTGATTAGTACTTATGAACTTCTTGTTTACTGATTAATACTCAACGAGTTTGTAAACCTACATGGGCCAAAGGTATGCGGTAATCTATGTAGTAAGATTTCAGAAAGCATGAATGTTTGAAAAAAGAGACTATTTTAGTTGATACAAAAAAGGCCACCCGAAGGTGGCCTTTTCCAAACGTTTGGTGGAGCTGGCGGGAGTTGAACCCGCGTCCGAAAACCGTTCATCATTGGTACTACATGCTTAGTCGATCTTTAATTTCGCCACCCACCTGCGAACCGACACGCTAATGAATGACTAGCCTGAATTAAAATTCGCCGTTCATCTCTCAGGCGGGAGAATCCGGGCTAGCGCGTTTGGGTTTGATCCCTCGTTGATCCCCGTCTTACGTGCGGAAGCTAGGGCGAGAGAGCTCTTAGCAGGTTATTAAGCTGCTAGTGCGTAGTTTTCGTCGTTTGCGACTATTTTTTTGCGGTTTGTTAACGAGGCCTACCGCACCTCGGCATGCACCTCAGACTTCTGAATTCCCGTCGAATCCTAAATCAGCCCCAGGTAATATTCGCATAGTAACAGAAAAGCATTGGCTGTCCAGTACTATGCGTTTAAGTGGTCAAGATTAACGCAGCGCGCTCTTCATTACGCGTGCTTTTTCTCTTGCCCAGTCTTTTTCTTTTAGATCCGTACGTTTATCGTGCAGCTTTTTACCTTTTGCTACGCCAATTTTTAGTTTCACCCAAGAGCGAGACCAGTACAGTGAGAGGGCCGTTAATGTCATACCTTCACGGTTTACACGTCCGAATAGATTATCCAGCTCACGACGACTCATTAGTAGTTTACGCACACGTGTAGGATTCGCCACAACGTGTGTCGATGCCTGATTTAAAGGAGTGATTGTCATGCCACTCACAAAGGCTTCACCGTCACGCATAAATACGTAACTTTCAGAAATATTGGCTTTACCTTGGCGAAGGGCTTTCACTTCCCAACCTTGGAGCTCCAAGCCAGCTTCGATTTCATCATCGATGAAATACTCGTGGCGAGCTTTTTTATTCAGCGCGATAGTATTGCTACCCGCTTTTTGTTTCGTTTTTTTCTTTGCCATAATAGCGTCATTATACGGGTTGGATATCGGATAGGAAATCCTTTTATTTGCGCAATCGTGGAATAAAAGTAAAATTGGCGAGTAGCTTTAAATCTGTACATGTATCGATAGGAGTATGTATGAAGCAAGTCAGCCGTTCTGCGCTTGTGTCTTTTAGCGCCGAACAGATGTTCAATCTGGTTAATGATGTTGCTAAATACCCTGAATTTCTGCCTGGTTGCTCGGGCTCTAGAATCATTGAGTCTTCGGGGAATGGTATGGTGGCTTCTGTCGATGTGGCGAAGGCTGGAATCAGCAAAACGTTTACGACTTCAAATGAGTTGATCCCCGGTCAGGCAATTATGATGAACTTGGTGGATGGCCCGTTTAAGACGTTGCGTGGTGGTTGGATTTTTACCGCGCTAGATGAGCAAGCTTGCAAGGTTGAACTAAAGCTTGAGTTTGAATTCTCAAGTAAAATGATTGAGATGGCCTTCGGTAAGATTTTTAACGAGCTTACTAGTAATATGGTAAATGCATTTACTAAACGCGCAAAACAGGTCTACGAGTGTTATGAGTATTGAGTCAGATATGATTCACGTTGAGGTTGTCTATGCTCTTCCTCATGAACAGCGTGTATTTAACTTAGTGGTAAATAATCACGCAACGGTAGAAGAGATCATTCGACAATCCGGTGTATTGGAGTTGTACCCTGAAATTGATTTGTCCAAGAACAAAGTGGGTGTGTTTAGTCGTAACGTGAAGTTGGATGCGACCGTTCGAGATCGAGACCGAATAGAGATTTATCGTCCGTTACTCGCCGATCCGAAAGAGATTCGCCGTAAAAGGGCGGAGCAGGCTAAAGCCGAGGGAAGTGCAGACCCAGTCACCGGTGGCAAGCCTAGTTCTGTACGTAAAAATAAGCAGGATTAATATAAACCCAATAGCTCATGTGAGTTACTCAAAGTTTGACTAACGTGATTTCTATATAATAAAAAACCTCCCAAACGGGAGGTTTTTTTGCAAAAGTCAGTTTACTGAATTTGCTCGTAAAATGCGTCACTTTTTGGAAAGTC
This sequence comes from Vibrio sp. 1727, assembly GCF_033344415.1. NCBI lineage: Bacteria > Pseudomonadati > Pseudomonadota > Gammaproteobacteria > Vibrionales > Vibrionaceae > Vibrio > Vibrio sp. 1727. The sequence goes on along the minus strand of NZ_JAWPOT010000008.1, from coordinate 97,804 downwards.
ACCACTGATGTCTGCGAGTGTGCCTTGGTCATTAAAGTTTACAATCAGATCTTTCTGTACTGGTTCGCCATGGCCAGGAGTATGATGATAGATGTAATACCAAGTGTTTGGATAGCCGTTTTCAATAAGCATTGGCGACCCTAATACGAAGCGAACCTGTGCTTTAGTCATCCCAAACTTTAATTTATCAACCGCACTTTGTTCTACATAGTTGCCTTGGTTGATATCAATACGATAAACCAGTCTTTCCAATACCGAACATCCTGTCAGCAATGTCATTGCTAATGGTACGGCAACTAACCACTTCTTTAATTGCATAATAATTTCTTAGTAACCTTTAAAATACTGCGCTGATAATAAACAAGCTCGACGCAGATGTAAAAAGCTATGCGTCGTATGGTAGACAATCTGACAACGAATTTTGAGTTGAGTTGCATTTATTCACCGATATTAGGCGGTAAATGTCACCACATGACGTATTAGTTAGGTGACGAAGAGCACATTTCAATCGGAGATAGGGTGATGGACGCTTTCAGCGGTGAGCCAAGCCTAGTGACTCGTTAGTCGGTTTTGGCGAATTCGCGTAATGCATCACCTGAAAAACGATAATACTCTTTTTCATGAATTAGTGTTGCACCAATTGAGCGGTAAAACTGACCTGCGGTAGGGTTACTACTTTCAGCTGTCCAGTCCAACCTTTGGCATCCACACTTGATCGCCAAAGATGCCAGATACTTCATTAACTTGAGACCAACCCCTTTTCCTCGAACCTTCGAAGATACGAACAGATCTTTTAAGTACATCTGCCCTGAGAGTTTTGGGGCAGGGAACATGACGGTATAAGATGCAAAGCCTACGACGTCATCATTATCGTAAACCGCAATGATATTAACACCAGAATGTTCAGAGAAGACTTGGCTCTTTAGATAATGGACCAGATCGTGTTTTGATGAAGCTTTTTCTTTGAAGTAGTAATGTTCTAACTCAATAAAAATAGGGATGAGATCTAAGCAGTTGGTTTTGTGTATTGCTCTGATATCCATATCTCATCCCTTGTCGATTTATTAAGCGGCGATAAGCAGTTCTTTTGCGTTTGCCAACGTTGAGTCGGTTATTTGACTACCACCAAGTAAGCGAGCTAATTCTGCCACACGTTGTTGTTCATCTAATGCGTGCATTTGGGTTTCGGTTTGGCCTGCTTTGGTTTGCTTAGCAACAAACATTTGTTGATGGCCGCATCCGGCAACTTGAGGGAGGTGAGTGACACACAATACTTGAGTAGATTCGCCAAGCTTGCGTAGCATTTTGCCCACTACGGCAGCTGTTGGGCCACTAATACCTACGTCCACTTCATCGAAGATTAAACTTGGTGTATCTACTTTCTGAGCGGTGATCACTTGGATAGCTAGAGAGATACGTGATAGCTCACCGCCTGACGCAACTTTTGCTATAGGTTGCAATGGTTGTCCCGGGTTGGTCGATACTAAGAAGCACACGCTGTCCATGCCAAGCGGCGATGGGTGCGTGTTGTCATTGCTAACTTCGATACTGAATACTGCTTTCTCCATGCTCAATTCGTGCATGCTTTGTGTGATCAGTTTGTTCAGTTCTTTTGCGTAACGGCTGCGTGATTTGTGCAGTTTTTCTGCTTGTGTTAGAAAGCTTTGGTACTTGTGTTCTACTTCTTGAGCAAGTTCATCTAAACGTTCATCGGAGCAATCTAACGCTTCTACTTGGGCCAGAAGATCTTGATGATGCTGGTAGAGTTCTTCTGGCATTACGTGGTGTTTACGAGCTACAGACATCACTTTAGAAAAACGTTCTTCTACATAAGCCATACGAGCTGGATCAACATCGATGCCATCTAAGTAGCTGCGTAATTCATTCTTCGTTTCTTCAAGTTGAATCATTGCTTCTGACAGCATGTTAGGTAGCTCAGATAGCTTTTCATCTAATTCGGCTAATTGAATTAGGGAGTGATTGGCCGATTGCAAAATACCAAGCGCATTGACTTCTTCACCTTCGTAAATAAGTTCGATGGCTTGCTGACAGGTAGTGGCGAGTTCACCACTGTTGGATAGTCGTTTGTGCTCTTGCTCGAGCTCTGCAAATTCTTCTTCACCTAGCGATAACTCATTCAGTTCTTTGATTTGGTATTCAAGCAACTGTTTTTGCGCCTGGTTTTGCTGGCTATTTTCTTTTAGCTGCTTGAGGTTATTATCCGCCTGACGCCAATGCTGGTAAGCACTTCGTGTGCTTTTTAGTAGGTTTAAATGCCCAGCATATTGGTCGAGCATGGCCATTTGGTGCTCACTTCTCATCAATTGATGATGAGCGTGCTGCCCATGGATATTGATAAGTAGCTGCCCTAGAGATTTGAGCTGTGATAGTGGAACAGGGCTGCCATTAATGAAGGCTCTTGAGCGGCCTTCTTTTGTGATAATACGACGCAAAATACACTCACTGCCATCTAGCAGATCGTTATCTTCTAACCAACGTGTTGCATGTAAGTTGTTGTCCAATAAAAAAGCGGCGCTAACTTCGGTTTTCTCTTCACCTTGTCGCACCATGCCGGCATCGGCTCGTCCGCCTAAGCAGAGCCCTAAAGCATCAATAGCAATGGATTTACCCGCGCCTGTTTCACCTGTAATGGTGGTCATGCCCTTAGAAAGCTCGAGTTGTAAAGACTTAACAATCGCAAAATTATTAACACTTAGATGAGCCAGCATTTTATTTACCTGTATAACTGAACAATACTGTATAAGAGAACAGTATATACTGTTTCTTTATACAGTAAAGTCGGGTAAGGAAAATTTTCTTTGTAGGCTGTTTTTTTGTGATGAAGTGGGAAAAATGAGCCGATGTGATTACAACGACTCATTAAAGTTGAACAGGTTACGGACGAGTTGGGTTAATCGTTAGTGGTTCTAGTGTGACGACTGCATTCACACCTGCACCTGGGTGATCCACGTATAAAGTGTCTTGCATTAGAGTGTAGTAAACGTCGACGAAGTCATCATCATTCGTGAGTACACCATCAGGGATAGTGTCGATGATCTTGTTCGTGATTTGCGGAATAATCGCGTAAGCCTGAACTTCTGGATCTGGAATCGCTTTCAATACTTCTTCGGCAACTTGAACAAGGAGTTTTGCCAATTGTTTATAGTCTGTGCCGTCATCTTGCTCCATGAGCACAATGTCTGCCGCACCCCAGCGGTAACGAGACCAGTGAATAATGATCTGATTTGGATAGTAATCTTGGTTATCGTAGTCTAAGTATGGAAGCTCCACCAAATCGAGAGTAGGTTCATCACGACTTGGATTGACGCCCGTTACGATAGCGTAGATTTCTGCCTTGCCAGAGATCCAAGGTTCTTTGTCATCGGCTAGACGGATCTTTTTCAACTGCGTGGTTTGAATTGGAGCCGCTTCGCCCACTGCGCTACTTGACAATAGCGGTGTATTTTGGCGTTGTTCATCAGCAATATATGGTTGAACTAAAGCTGGTTGACCGAGTTTTTTCATCTCAGCTTGCATAGCTTGCAAGCCTGCTTTTAGCTCTGCAGAGCTATTGTTATCAACGACAAGTACAGGTACCTCAGGGAGCTGGTAAACATCGAGTTGATGGATGTTGCCATACACATCAAATGCTTCGATGTATTGCCAATTCTCATCATCACCACTTGGTTCAAATGCAAATAATGGCTCGACCTCGCCACTTTGCCATGCTGTTATCATGGCTTCATTTGCCAAGCGAACTTCTAACAACTGATCAGAGTATTCAGAAATACCTTTCCAGCTACGAATTTGAGTGTCAGCTTGTACAAGCTGGCGGCTGAACTCTGAGTTAGGGTTTTGCTTAACAAATGCTGATACAGACACGTTAGTCTGTTGCGGAGTAATATCTCTTCTCAGCATGGGTTCAATGGCAGCATAATTCTCACTCAATTGTTGAGCTAGGGCCCGTTTCGTCTTAGTGATATCTTCCGCTTTTGCATTGGACACACTGTTGACTTGCGTTTCCTCTGATTGGCAGCCAATAAGTGCTAATGTACTGAGAACAGACAGAATGATGGTTTTCTTCATAATATGTCCTTTATTGATTGTATGAAATAGAGTTAATACTCTATTCATGGTGAGAATATCACCGGACATAGATCATTGAATTTGCTTTTCTATCTTTTGTGTAAAGTTTGCCCACAGGATCAAAATTTATAAGCTTCTCTTTAATGATGACAAATATCGTGTCGCCTCACTACTTTGTGTCTATTTCTTGTCTAAGAAAGCCAAAAGCCAGTAGCAATTAAGCTGCTGGCTTTTTTATTGAAGTTATTGCCCTGAGTAACAAGTGTTAGAACAATTTACTAGACCAGCCAAGCTTATTCCGTAAGACGTGATAGTAGCTGTAGTCTTTTGGATGGATGAGCTTTAGTACATTTGGACTTTGATAGATGTGAATTTCGTCGCCAGGGGTAACTGGAAGTGAGACTTGTCCATCACAGCTAACTTCTTGTGTTCCACGGTTTTCTGGTGATACCACCAATTTAATTCGACGTTTTCCATCAACCACCAAAGGTCGACTCGACAATGTATGAGGGAACATTGGCACGAGTGAAATGGCATTCAAGCTAGGAGAAAGAATTGGGCCGCCGCCAGAAAGTGAATATGCCGTCGAGCCAGTCGGAGTGGAGACAATCAAACCGTCGGCCCGTAAAGAGAAGGCGAAGCTTTCATCAATATACACTTCAAATTCAATCATATGAGCAATTTGCCCTGGGTGAAGTACGGCTTCGTTTAGCGCAGCGTTATGGCTCTTTATTTGTCCGTGGCGGTGTACTTCCGCCTCTAAAAGAAAACGCTCCTCTTCAATGTACTCACCGTCGAGTACCGCTTGCAGAGACGCTTGGAAGTCGTCTGGGTTCAAGTCAGTTAAGAAGCCCAAATTTCCGCGGTTCACGCCTATAACTGGTACATCAAATCGGGATAAAATTCTTGCTGCACCTAGCATGTTGCCATCGCCACCAACCACAATGGCTAGATCGGCATTTTTTCCTAGTTCAACTAAGCTAGCAAACTGACTCTGTGGGATATCATCCAGTATTGCGGCAAGGCGATCGTCAATGAATACTTTATAGCCCTCAGAGGTCAACCATTGGTACAACTCTTTATGAGTTTGAATTGCTTGTTGATCTCTTGGTTTTCCGATAATCGCGATCACGTTACATGGATTTTTCATAGCATTTCCGCATTAAAGAGGCTTGAATCAGGAATCTTCATCCCCATAATAATGGCAAGTCACCTAAATATGCGAATTTTTATGTGGTTAAAGCCCGCAAAAACGCGCATGGCTTTAAGGGCATTATGTTGAATTCTGGAGATATCATGAGCAACGAAGAAAACAAAGTTACAGAAGAAGAGCTTGATCAAATCATCGAAGAGGCTGAAAAAGTAGAAGCTGAAGCACAAGAAGTTGAAGCTGAGCTTGAAGAGCTTGGTGATGAGACAGACGCTAAGATTGCTCAACTAGAAGCGGCACTATTGTCTAGCGAGGCAAAAGTAAAAGAGCAACAAGATGCGGTGTTGCGTTCTAAAGCTGAAGTAGAAAACATGCGTCGTCGCACTGAGCAAGAGATCGATAAAGCACGTAAGTTTGCGTTGAACAAGTTTGCAGAAGAGCTGCTTCCTGTTATTGATAACCTAGAGCGTGCAATTCAAGCGGCAGATACAGAGAATGAAACTGTGAAGCCGTTCCTAGAAGGCGTTGAACTAACACATAAAACGTTTGTAGACGTTGTCGCGAAATTTGGCTTGAAAGCAATCAACCCTGAAGGTGAAGCATTCAATCCAGAGTTCCATCAAGCGATGTCGATTCAGGAGAGCCCTGATCATGAATCAAACACTGTTATGTTTGTTATGCAAAAAGGTTACGAACTAAACGGTCGTGTGATTCGTCCGGCAATGGTAATGGTTGCTAAGTAACTTTAACTCCCTGTTTTTTAAATATAAAAGTGCCCATCATTTTTGATGGGCGCTTTTTTGTTTTAAACATAAATGACTGCATCGAACTTCGTTGTATATCGATAAATGAAAATTTGATCCCCTTCATATTTTTTCCTATTGGTTAATTATTTTCCTATAGGAGATTTTCTCTCATCTCGCTGCGTGTTTATTAACGGAAAGGGCTATAAGTGATTGTAATCATTCGCTGTGTGAATGTTTGTTCTGCATAGGAATGTAAATATAGTCATTTTTTCTAAAACAATTTCGTTAACAAAAATGTAAATTATCACTTTATTTTGTAACTTCGGTGTGTATGATTTGCGACTAATACTTTAAAAGTAAGCATATATAACTACAAAAATGTAAATAGTAAACACAACATATCGGAGATTTATAATGGATAAATCGCTTTCTAGTAAGATTTTTATAGGCTTGTTTGCCGGCCTTGTGCTGGGGACAGCAATTCAGTACTTATTTAGCGGTATTGCGATTTTTGATACATACCTACTTGGAGCAGCAGAAGGTGTTGGCGGCATGTTCGTCTCACTGATCAAATTGCTTGTTGTTCCTTTAGTTTACGTTTCAATCGTATGCGGCATTGTTGACTTGAAAGATATCAGTGCATTTGGTCGTCTTGGTGGAAAAACTTTTACCCTTTACATTCTTAACACCATCATTGCGATTACGGCGGCTTTGACTGTCGGCTTGATCTTCCAGCCAGGAGCGGGCGCTAATCTAGCAGGAACGGTATCTGAGGCTGTACAGCTGACAACGACAGAGACGCCGGACATTTTCTCTTTAGTTGTTAACATTGTTCCTAGCAATCCTGTACAAGCGTTTGCTAGCGGCGACATGCTGCAAATCATCTTTATGGCAATTTTGACGGGGCTTGCAATTCAAGCTTTGGATTCTCGTGGTGGCCCAGCTATTCGCACATTCAAAATGGCAAATGAAATCATGATGAAATTGGTTGGATTAGTGATGAGTCTTGCACCATATGGTGTGTTCGCACTAATGATTCAACTAGGTGCAACGCTAAACGCCAATACATTAATGTCCGTTGCCGGTTACGTGGCTTTGGTGGTTGCGATGTTGGTGTTCTGGATCTTCTTCTTCTACCCAATGGCAGTGAGTATTGCGACAGGAACTTCTCCAAAGACTTTCCTACGTGCAACTCGTGAGCAGATTCTTTTCTCTCTATCTACCGCAAGCTCAAACGCGACTATCCCGGTAACGATGCGCACACTGACAGAAAAGCTTCAGGTCTCTAAATCGGTTGCTGGCTTCGGTGTACCACTGGGCGCAACGATGAATATGTCTGGTGTGTCTATCTATATTGCTCTAGCAACGATGTTTGTTGCGAACGCTTTTGGCCAGCCAATTAACACCGCAGACATCTTCACACTTGGCTTAACTATTCTTCTGTTATCTATTGGTGCTGGCGGCGTTCCTGGGGGCGGCGTGGTAATGGTAGGTGTTTTGCTTCACCAGTTAGGCTTACCACCTGAAGGTTTGGCAATCATTGCAGCGGTCGACCGTATTAATGATATGTTCTGTACATCATCTAACGTTGTCGGCGACACGGCAGTGAACACCATTGTTGCAAAAACAGAAGGTGAGATAGGTAAAGAAGAAGGTGTTGATGCTGAGCCTGCTCAAGCGAACGCCTAATACCTTGAATAATTTATTTTAACCCTAATATTGAAGCGAGCTCTTATGAGCTCGTTTTTTATTTAGGAAGAGTCGGGCATAAATAAATTTATCTGGGAAATGACGTTTTGTTGCGCTACAGCAGTGTGACGAGTTCCCAACTAATCAGAAAGAAACACATAAATTTCGAAAAAAGACGCTTTTTTTTAATTCTGCCCTTGAAAAGCATTTTGCCGCCCTTATCTATGTGGCATAGAGAAGCAAACATTGATTATTTTTGTTTGTGAGCAAGGGTTGAAACCCGATTCTCCTCCCCCCACATTGGGGTTATAACCAAACGAAAATAGAATTTATTCGGAGATAGCTAGATGGGTAAAATCATTGGTATTGACTTAGGTACTACTAACTCATGTGTTGCTGTATTAGACGGCGACAAACCACGTGTAATTGAAAACGCAGAGGGCGAACGTACTACTGCATCGGTTATTGCTTACACTGACGGTGAGACGCTAGTAGGTCAACCAGCGAAACGTCAAGCAGTAACTAACCCAGAAAACACGCTATTTGCAATTAAGCGTCTAATCGGTCGTCGTTTTGAAGACGAAGAAGTTCAGCGTGACATCGAAATCATGCCTTACAAAATCGTTAAGGCTGACAACGGTGATGCTTGGGTAGAAGCGAAAGGCCAAAAAATGGCAGCTCCTCAGGTTTCTGCTGAAGTTCTTAAGAAAATGAAGAAAACTGCTGAAGACTTCCTTGGTGAGGAAGTAACTGGCGCAGTTATCACAGTACCTGCTTACTTTAACGATGCTCAGCGTCAAGCGACAAAAGATGCTGGCCGTATCGCAGGTCTAGAAGTTAAACGTATCATCAACGAACCAACAGCAGCTGCGCTAGCTTACGGTCTTGATAAGAAAGGCGGCGATCGCACTATCGCGGTATACGACCTTGGTGGTGGTACATTCGATATTTCAATCATCGAAATCGATGAAGTTGAAGGCGAGAAAACATTCGAAGTTCTAGCAACTAACGGTGATACTCACCTAGGTGGTGAAGACTTTGATAACCGTCTAATCAACTACTTGGTTGATGAGTTCAACAAAGAGCAAGGCATCAACCTTAAAAACGACCCACTAGCAATGCAGCGTGTTAAAGAAGCAGCAGAGAAAGCGAAAATCGAGCTTTCTTCTACTTCTCAAACAGACGTAAACCTACCTTACGTTACTGCAGATGCAACTGGTCCTAAGCACATGAACATTAAAGTGACTCGTGCAAAACTAGAATCTCTAGTTGAAGACCTAGTACAACGCTCTCTTGAACCATTAAAAGTAGCTCTAGCTGACGCTGACCTATCAGTAAACGACATCACTGACGTAATCCTAGTTGGTGGTCAGACTCGTATGCCAATGGTTCAAGCGAAAGTTGCTGAGTTCTTTGGTAAAGAAGCGCGCCGTGACGTAAACCCTGACGAAGCAGTAGCAATGGGTGCTGCAGTTCAAGGTGGTGTACTTGCTGGTGACGTTAAAGACGTACTACTACTAGACGTAACTCCACTGTCTCTAGGTATCGAGACAATGGGTGGCGTGATGACTAAGTTAGTTGAGAAGAACACAACTATCCCAACTAAAGCGAACCAAGTTTTCTCTACAGCGGAAGACAACCAGAGCGCGGTAACTATCCACGTTCTACAAGGTGAGCGTAAGCAAGCGATGTACAACAAGTCTCTAGGCCAATTTAACCTAGAAGGCATCCAGCCTGCACCACGTGGTATGCCACAAATCGAGGTTACGTTTGACCTTGATGCGGACGGTATCCTACACGTATCTGCGAAAGACAAGCAGACTGGTAAAGAGCAGAAGATCACTATCCAAGCTTCTGGCGGTCTAAGCGATGAAGACATCGAGAAAATGGTTCAAGAAGCAGAAGCTAACAAAGAAGCGGACAAGAAGTTCGAAGAGCTAGCAACTGCACGTAACCAAGCTGACCAAATGATTCACGGTACTCGTAAGCAAGTAGAAGAAGCTGGTGAAGCGCTACCTGCAGAAGAGAAAGAGAAGATTGAAGCAGCAATTTCTGAGCTAGAAACAGCACGTAAAGGCGAAGACAAAGAAGCTATCGATGCTAAAGTTCAAGCACTAATGACTGCTTCTCAAAAGCTGATGGAAATCGCTCAACAACAAGCTCAAGCGCAGCAAGCACAAGGTGCTGACGCAGGTGCACAGTCTAAAGAAGACGACGTTGTAGATGCTGAGTTCGAAGAAGTTAAAGACGACAAGAAATAATATTTCTTAACCAGATGGCTGCATAGCCATCTGGGGTCGATAAGACTTCGTGTGCGGGCGTTTGGGGCAACTCTTACGCCCGTCTGTTTGTAAACGCTGTCTTTCTAGTTAAGTATGTTGCAGACAAGTGCACTTACCTAGAACGATACAAACACCAAGCGGTGAATCGATGCCGTTTGTAGTAATTAACTGGTGACGAAGAACATGTCAAAACGTGATTTTTACGAAGTATTAGGCGTAAGCCGTGATGCCTCAGAGCGCGATATCAAAAAGGCGTATAAGCGTCTAGCGATGAAATTCCACCCAGACCGAAACCAGGGTGATGATTCTGCGGCGGACAAGTTTAAAGAAGTAAAAGAAGCGTACGAAGTTCTGACCGACCCTCAAAAGAAAGCGGCGTACGACCAATACGGTCATGCAGCTTTTGAACAAGGCGGCGGTGGTTTCGGTGGCGGCGGCTTTGGCGGCGGCGGTGCTGATTTCGGCGACATCTTTGGCGATGTATTCGGTGACATCTTTGGTGGTGGTCGTCGTGGCGGTGGTGGCCACCGTGCCCAGCGAGGTGCTGACCTACGTTACAACATGGAATTGACGCTAGAAGAAGCGGTTCGTGGTGTAACGAAAGAGATCGAAGTACCGACACTAGTACACTGTGATACCTGTGATGGTAGTGGCGCGAAGAAAGGTTCATCTGCTGAAACATGTGGTACCTGTCATGGTCATGGTCAAGTACAGATGCGCCAGGGCTTCTTCGCAGTGCAACAAACCTGTCCTACCTGTCACGGCAAAGGTAAAATCATTAAAGACCCTTGTAATGAGTGTCATGGTCAAGGTCGTAAGCAGAAAACAAAAACACTTAACGTTAAGATCCCAGCAGGTGTTGATACTGGCGACCGTATTCGTCTATCTGGCGAAGGTGAAGCGGGAGAAATGGGAGCACCAGCGGGTGACTTGTATGTACAAGTGCACGTGAAAGAGCACCATATCTTCGAGCGTGATGGCAACAACCTATACTGTGAAGTGCCAGTAAGCTTTGCGATGGCAGCTCTAGGTGGTGAAGTTGAAGTACCAACCCTAGATGGTCGCGTAAGCCTAAAAGTGCCTTCAGAAACGCAAACAGGTCGTATGTTCCGTATGCGTGGTAAAGGTGTGAAAGGCGTTCGCGGTGGCGGTGTTGGTGATCTTATTGTTAAGTTGGTTGTTGAAACACCAGTAAACCTAAGCTCACGCCAAAAAGAACTGCTCAAAGAGTTTGAAGAGTCTTGTGGTGGTGAAGCGGCGACAAAGCACAAGCCTAAATCAGAAGGCTTTTTCAACGGTGTGAAAAAGTTCTTTGATGATTTAACCAGCTAAGACGTTGGTGAAAAGCACAAATACAAAGGCCTGCTAAAATGCAGGCCTTTTTGCATCTCGGTGTTCTTCCTAATTCCAGCAATCACTTGGTTCTTCGACATTTGTTGACGTTAAAGTAATCGTTTTAGAACCAGTCAAGCACTCGTCGTCGTCTTGTCCCAGAGCCGATTTTGCTGTTGCTGTAATGGTATAGGCCGTACTTGCAGAGCTCGCAATATCGAAAGAAAATCTATTTGTGTCTGAGTCACATAGAGTGCATGTGCCTCCAGAGAGAATATGACTCCAGTCGTACCCACCATCATAAGATGTCTCTAGCTCTAGCTGAATTCGACTAAGATCGCTCAAGGCAACCGTCCTATGAGACTTGATTACATGATTAGTGTAAGAGGGGTATGCGACTGCAGCAATGATCCCGACAATCACTACAGCTACCAGTAATTCGATCAATGTCATCCCTCTCAATCCTTTTTTGTAGCCGTTACAACGAGAAATTCGAATCATCACGAGTAGTTTCCTTTTCACTTTTCCGCCTATTTTTGGCAGGTGATAGCATCTGTGCAAGATGAATTACGGCCCTTTTGCCGTTTACATAGGAATTTGGGAAATGCCTCGCGGGTTTACGTTGTTGGAGCTTCTTATTACTGTTGCTGTACTGAGTATTATATTGGCGTTTGCAGCTCCAAGCTTTAGCCGTGTTTCACAAACTGTGCAAATGCAGCGATTAGCAACTGAATTAGCTGGCTTTCTAAGCCAAAGTAAGTCCGAGGCGGTAATGAGAAATCAAAAGTTATATATACATTTCTCTATGGCTAAAAACGTCGTTGTCAGTCAAGGTGCATGGTCTCTACAGTTAACTAACTCGTCTAGCGGCTCTGGGGGCGTAATTTTAAGCCTTTCCGGCTCCGCCTACTCTGAATTATCTTTGAAGCACAGCTACGATAATCAAAAAATAAGCTTCGACGAGGTCCGTGGACGACCCCAAGGAGGAAATATAGAGTTTTTCCCAACCAATGCTCAAAACATAAAACTACAAGCAAAGCTCTCCAACCCTCCCGGAAGGATTAAAATTTGTAGTAACTCTGGAGCTAAGTTATATGATTACCGTCAGTGCTAACAAACGTTATCAAATAGGTAGCTCTTTAATCGAATTGATGATTAGTTCTTTAATTGGATTAATTGTCCTTAGTGTAGTGGGCTCTATATTCTTGAGTTTACAAAAAACAGCAAAGGAAAAAAGCTTAGAGCTAAATTTATTGCAAGGTCTGAATATCACTTTATCTGTTATGAAAGAAGATATTCAAAGGGCAGGTTATGATGGTGGGAACGGTAGTTCACTCAAATTATCCGGAGCTACAGGAACCATAATGCTGAGCGGCGCCTCTTCTGTAGGGCTTGTGTATTTTAAAGAGGACTCAGCTGCCAATGAAGACTATCGAAATATTAAGTATGAGAAGAGAGATACTCGGTTTTTTATATGTGAAAAAGGCGTTGTGTCTCAAACACAAATATTATCTTTTGATGGTATAGATTTTTGTCGTTCTCTATTTGATGATGATATTTTCCAAGTTACCCAATTCACCGTTAGTTCAGAAACAGTGACTAATGGAGGAAATGTAAGTTCGGTCACGAGCGTTAAGTTAGGTTTGAAAACGATTGATGGAGTCTTTAGTGAAGTTGCGGAGTTTTCTATCAAACAAAGGAATTGGCAATGACATCTAAATATAGCTATTCCGGTTATACCACTTTGCTTGTGACTTCTATACTTTTATTACTTGCTTTAATTGCATCATTAGCATCATCCAAAGGTGTATTTTTTCAAATAAAAGTTGCGCAAAACGAAATAAAATCTCGACAAGCACATTGGTTAGCGGAAGGAGGTGTTGAATGTGCATGGGCGCAATTTAGAGTTAATAATATTGTACCTGCCGTAATAACAGATTGTGGCTCAGGGCTTTGGACGATTCCGAATTTTACGAGTACTTCCAATGGGTATTTGGTTACTTCTAATGTTGGATTTACAAGCATTAGTAAGGAGATTATTTTGGGAGGTAACTTGAGTTATGGTGCAATGCAGTCTAGTGCCGACATTTATTTTCATTCTAGTGCAACGTTCTCTACTCCAGACCCAGGGGAATTGAGCAGCGATGGATGGGAGTGTATTGCGTTAAGGTATAAAAAGCGCTTTTACTCCTCTTCAGTTGATAATAAAGGCGTAATTCATGGAGAGTCTCCCTATGCCGATTTTAACAACCCTACAAATAAAGATTGTGCAAACACGACGGCAAACCGTCATCTCTCATCTAGTGTTGGCGGGGTTGGTGCTGGTGATGATTTTACTCAAGATACAGATTTAAAGCCATTTGAATCCTTCTTTGGAGTAAAGGCTGAAGAGCATAACGATGTCCGAGATAATGGTGTATTTCATGTTATGACGGGCTCAGTGGCTGATGGTATACCTAATTGTGGTGCTGCTTTAACAGCAGAAATTCAGTCAGGGAAGCATCATTTATGGGTGGAAGGGAGCTGTGAAATCAAGCAATCGGAATACAATGATTTAGTGAATGCTACATCATCGACCAATGGCGTAACAGTGCTCATTCATGATGGTCTTTTCTCCGTGATGGGACCACCGAGCTCCGGCGCTACATCAAATAAGTTTAAAGGGGTCTTGTTTCATTTCAATCATGATTATACCCCGACAACAGCGGATTGGGTTGGGTTCGAAGCCAATGCTCACCTAAATCATGTGCCAAGTGTTGTAGAAGACTCATACAGGACAATAGCTTCTTATTATCAGCATGGTTCTTTTACGGTATCTGGTGGTCAATATTTTGATAGTGAAGATCAGGCAGCGGTTTTCTTCGATTCTTTGGACTTTAGATACAATAAAGATGTGATAGACAATTCAAGGAATGCGCATGCAATTCCTAGATGGAAAAAAGGCTCCTGGAATGATCTCTAAACAAAAAGGTTTTAACCTTCTTGAAGTTCTAATTTCTTTTCTACTTATCGGTGTTGGGGCTCTAGGTTTAACGAAGCTAAACGTATATCTAGAACGCGAATCCGAATATGCCATAAAAAGTATTGAAGCACTTCGTCTAGCAGAAAACCAGCTCGAATGGTTCCGGACGCGTGGTGCTTCTGCGGCGATGTCTACCATCACACCTGCAAATTTTGCTTCTATTGCAACAGGCTCTTCTGTTACTGGATCTTATGTCGTCGAGTGGGAAGTTCCAGCTGCCACGGTTTCAGGAACACTGAAAACTATCACCATTACCTCTAGCTGGAAGGATAGAATCGGCGAGACGCGATCAGTTCAGCTTAAAACGATGATCTCACAATACAGTGAATTCGAAAACTAAGTTCAATTGCATACATGGGCTGAGACAAATGCGGATGTAACTCCTGTTTGATACCGGATTTGTCACGGTTAATAAATGGTTTTTGAACTGTTAATTGAGTTGATGTTCTACTGTTTTTATTATGTTTAATTGAAGTGGTGTTTTTGCAAAATATGTCTCCAATTATGAAAAAAAATCTAGAACCTTGTGCTTTCTCCATTAGTGTTTACTAGAATACTCGTTGGATAGTAGGTCGTTATAATTATTCAAATAGGCCTTGGCACCAACATCATTCACTATGGAGTTACCATGAGTAACCAAGCTGTAAATAAGGCACCATCATCGAAGCCGAGCGGGATGGAGCGCTTTTTAAACTTTATCGAGAGGACAGGTAACAAAATTCCTGATCCTGCGATTTTGTTCTTCTGGGCATTGATCATTACTTGGGCGGCGTCAGCACTTTTGTCGAATGTATCATTCGATCTTCCAAACCCTCGAACGGGCGAAGCTCTTACTATCACCAACTTACTTACGGGCGAAGCGCTAGCAAGTTTCCTTGCTAACATGGTGACGACGTTTACTGGCTTTGCGCCACTGGGTATCGTACTTGTCGCAATGCTAGGTGTGGGTGTTGCAGATTCTTCGGGTTTTATTACGACGGGTCTTAAGAAGATGCTGAACTTCACGCCAGCTAAGCTTCTTACTCCAATGCTTATTTTGGTTGCCATTGTATCGCATACTGCGGCAGATGCAGGCTATGTTCTGGTTATTCCTCTTGGCGGTATTATCTTCCATGCGGCAGGTCGTCACCCTTTAGCAGGTATTGCGGCAGCATTTGCAGGTGTATCTGGTGGCTTCTCTGCAAACTTTATCCCTTCAGGTATCGATCCGCTATTGGCTGGCTTTACGCAAACTGCGGCGCAGGTTCTTGATCCTGAATATGTGGTTAACCCATTAGCGAACATCTTCTTCACTGGCCTATCCTCTATCATTATTGTGGGGATTGGTTGGTACGTGACAGAGAAAATCATCGAGCCTCGTTTATCAAAAATGCCAATTGATGATGATGCGGAAACCGCGCCAAACCTAGGTTCATTTACTGAACTGGAATCAAAAGCATTCCGTTATGCAGGTTGGGCAATGATGGCGGGTATTGCTTTACTTGTTGCAGCGTTAATTCCAGAAACATCAGCACTTCGCTCGCCTGAAGGTGAAATTACAGCCTTCTCAGCACCGATAATGAAATCTATCGTGCCGTTGATCTTTATTCTGTTTATCATTCCTGGTTACGTTTACGGTAAAGTGTCTGGAACGTTCAAGACCAGCAACGACATTATCAAAGCGATGGCTGATACTATGTCAACCATGGGCGCATACATTGTTATGTCGTTCTTCTGTGCTCAGTTCCTATCTGCATTTGCTCAGTCAAACATCGGTACGATGCTAGCGTTGTATGGCGCAGAAGGCTTAAAAGCGATGAACCTACCAGGTGAAGTGACCATCATCGGTATGATCCTTCTAACCGCGTCTGTAAACCTACTTATTGGTTCGGCATCGGCAAAATGGGCTTTAATTGGTCCAATCCTAGTGCCAATGCTAATGGCGGTTGGTATCTCGCCTGAGCTGTCTCAGGCGGCTTACCGTGTGGGTGACTCTGTATCGAACATCATTTCGCCTCTAATGGTATTTTTCCCTCTTGTTGTGGTTTACTGTCAGCGTTATGTGAAGTCGGCTGGTATCGGTACGCTTGCGTCACTAATGATGCCATTCTCGATCGCAATGCTGATCGGTTGGTCTATCTTCCTAGTTGCTTATTGGATGGTAGGTATCCCGCTAGGCATTCAAGCTCCTTACACTTACACAATGTAAAAACGTGTAGGGTGTGAAAGCCGCTAATTGGCAGCCAAAAAGCGCAGGTCTTCGATCTGCGTTTTTTTGTTCTCGTAAAACGAACATCGATAGGTCTTGTAACTAGTTTTTTGGAGTTGCAGACTTTGTCCCGTGATGTGTTGCTGTAGTGAAACCGAAGTTGGTGATAAAATTCCTGACTTCAATCGTTTTTTGTTTCTTTGGAGCCTCCTTTGTCTAACCATCCGTTTTCCCCTCAAGATGAATTGTTTATGCGCAGAGCGATGGAGCTTGCTGAGCAAGCAGAAGCTGAGGGGGAAGTACCTGTTGGCGCAGTGCTTGTCAAAGATGGTGAAATTATCGCTGAGGGGTGGAATCGCTCTATTGGTACTAATGACGCTACCGCACATGCTGAGATCCAAACGCTGCGTAAAGCAGGCCAAAAGCTAGAAAATTACCGCCTTCTGGATACGACGTTATATGTAACACTTGAGCCATGCCCAATGTGTGCCGGAGCCTTATTGCATAGCCGCGTTAAGCGGGTTGTTTTTGGAGCGCCAGATTTAAAAGCTGGAGCAGCAGGAACAGTGCTTAATTTGTTTGAAAGTCAAGCCGCTTACCATTACGCCTTAATTGAAAAGGGGCTGCTAGAAGATGAGTGCCGTACTCAGCTACAAGCGTTTTTTAAGCGCCGCCGAAAGGAAATTAAAGCGAAGAAGCAAGCACAAAAAGCATTAGAAAATGGAGAGAGCGAACAAGGTAGTAGGAGTAGTGAGGGCTAGCAAACACCTACAACGTGGTAGATGTTTGCTTGGACGCACTAGTGATTGACTAAATGTACAAAAACACGATTACGTGAACTTACTTTCTTTTTCATACATGTCAGTTTACGTTTACGTCGGATAGCAGCTACTGTGTTATTTAAACGCTTTGACTGCACTCTACGTCTTCTCATATTCAAAACCTCCTGCAGACAAGACTTATACCAGTAAAGTGCGGCTCATCGATGCTTGGCAATAGGCTCGATAATCGCACTAAACATTGTATGGTTTAAACGTTCTTCATTTGACTTCTGCATTGCACAGAGCCAGCAAACAATTTCAATACGATGCTTAATAATAGGAGTGACGTTATTTCGGCAGAGTGTAGCCGAAAGCGCCGCTTCATCAAGTGAGCTAAACCATGTGGTTGTAAAGTAATCTGTTACAAAGCAATCAGTTTTACTAACGATGAAGAAAAGGCGACCAACCAAAGGAATGGTTGAGTGTGGTTGGTGTCACTCAGAATATTGGAGTCTAGATAAGTTTTCGTTAGGACTCAACAAAAATGACGAGCTTCATAGGCTCGTCATTTTTTAGTTTACCGCGGGTTTATTCTTCAATGCTTTCTTGTTCGGTGTCTTCTTCAACCGTGACGTCAGAAGCGCCAGAGACTTGTTCTACGACGGTCTCTACTGCGCCCGATATCAAAATGTCGGGGTTGAGCGGCGGAATCACTTGCAAGTCATCGCTATTCTCATCAATCGCTGGCTGTTGGCTGACATGACCAATGATGGATTGGTAGTAACGTCGAATATTTTCTACGTAATTACGCGCTTCATCGCCTCTGGCGTACCCATAGCGAGTTTGGCTGTAATAGCGCTTCTGACGCAGTAAAGGCAGCCTATCTTTTACATCGGCCCAAGCGTTCGGATCGCCACCTTGTGCTTTGGTGAGTCGTCGTGCGTCCATCATGTGGCCGTAACCAATATTGTATGAAGCTAACGCAAACCATATTTTTTCATGCTCGTTGATGCTATCAGGCACGCGACCTACAATGCGACGTAAGTACTCGACACCACCACGAACAGATTGCTCAGGGTCTAAACGGTTTGTTACCCCGACGCTTTTCGCCGTTGGCAGAGTCAGCATCATCATCCCCCTAACACCCGTTGGCGATTTTGCTGTTGGTTTCCAGTGTGACTCTTGATACGCCAATGCTGCAATTAAGCGCCAGTCGAACTCTTCGCTGTACTTTTGGAATAAAGGTGCCCACTTAGGCAATTTGTCATCCAGAGCTCGAATGAATGCGCGAGTATCAACGTAGTCAAATGCTTCAATATGACCAATGTACTTCTCTTCGAGGGTGGACAGTTCTCCTGATTGTTTGATGTTACCGAAAAACTCTATCAGCATTGCATACAAGCTTTCGTCTTCAGAACGTCGAGTAAACCAAGACACAGGTTGATCTTCTGTAAGTTCGAACGCGAGCGCAAGATCGGGGTAAAGGCGTTGAGCTAGGGAAAGTTCCACCGAATCAGTCACAGTAAAACGTAACTCACCCTTCGATACGTATTTGAGTAAGTCTCTCGTGTCAGCATCACCAACAATTTCAAACTGAAGTTCTGGATACTGCTTCTTTAACGCTGTTAGGGTCGGAACATATTGCGATTGTTCAACGATCTTTAATGTTTGAGCGCCTGCATTTGTATCTTCGTCGGACTCGTCGTCTTTCGAGGCTTGGTATTCAATGAGTTGTTCGATATCACGTGGTCGAAGTTGCCCTTTTTTATATACCACTTGTTGGCTTACATAATAATAGGCAGGGCCTGGTCTAAATCGTTTGACTGCTTGTGACGTTTGATTTAAACCCGTAGCGATGATATCGATATCTCCTTTCTTAAGAGCAGGAAAAAGCTCAGCCTGGCGAAAGGCTGGTTTAATCTCGAGTTTGACGCCGAGCTGCTCCGCAAACTGACGCGCCAATTCGTAATCCAACCCTGCGGGACCATCGGGACCTATGTAGTAGGAAAGCTGATTGTTTAGCGTGCCAACACGAAGCACACCACGTTCTTGAATTTTTTCAAATTCACTTTTGGGCTCCGACTCAATCTGGCAAGCAGAGAGCAAAAGAACAGAAACTAAAATTAGAGCACTGCGCTTGAGCCGGTTGAAGTGACTTATTTGCATTAATAGGTACATCTTGGAAAATTTCTATTTGCCTTTATATCAAAGCGAGCTCATGGGGCAAAGTGAATCACACACTTATAACGTGACATTGTGTGTTTTATCGACATTTTAGTTGTAATTCAAATTTGACAAAAAAAATGACGCAAACGGTTGCTTTTGGTGTTACATCACAAAAACAATTACTATATAATGCGCTCGCAATGACGAGGTGGAATCGGCATAGGTTCGACAGGGCTTATTTTAAGTGTCTGAATTTATTCCAATATCACCTTAATCAATTGCATAAGAGACCTAAGCACATGAGAATTTTGCGTGGCTCCCCAGCTCTTTCTGAGTTTCGTGTTAATAAACTACTGGAACTTTGTCGTGAACAAGATCTGCCTGTAACTGGCATTTATGCCGAGTTTATGCACTTTGCCGATCTAAAGTCAGACCTTGATGACCAAGAGTTAGAAAAACTTGAAAAGTTACTAACTTACGGCCCCACCATCGAAGAGCATGAGCCTGAAGGTCTTCTACTTCTTGTCACGCCTCGTCCTGGCACTATCTCGCCTTGGTCTTCTAAATCTACCGATATCGCTGTTAACTGTGGTCTGGAGAAAGTGAAACGTCTAGAGCGTGGTACGGCTTATTATGTCGAATCTTCAGTTGTTCTATCAGAAGCTCAAGCTGATGCTGTTAAAGCGTTAATTCACGACCGCATGATGGAAACAGTATTCACAGAATTTGAAGCCGCATCAGCATTATTTACTGTTGCAGAGCCTAAGCCTGTCGCACATGTTGATATCTTAGCTGGCGGTCGTCTTGCGCTTGAAGAGGCAAACGTTTCCCTTGGCTTGGCACTCGCAGAAGATGAAATTGATTACTTGGTAGAGAACTTTACTAAGCTTGGGCGTAACCCAAACGACATTGAATTGATGATGTTTGCTCAGGCGAACTCAGAGCATTGTCGCCACAAAATTTTTAACGCAGATTGGACTATCGACGGGGTAGATCAACCTAAGTCTTTGTTCAAAATGATCAAAAACACTTTTGAAACGACACCTGACTATGTGCTGTCTGCATACAAAGACAACGCAGCCGTTATGACAGGTTCTAAAGCGGGGCGTTTCTTCCCTGACCCTAAATCTCGTCAATACACGTACCACCATGAAGATACGCACATCTTGATGAAGGTAGAAACGCACAACCACCCAACGGCAATCTCTCCATGGCCGGGCGCATCGACTGGCTCAGGCGGTGAAATCCGTGACGAAGGCGCGACGGGTATCGGCGGTAAGCCAAAAGCGGGTCTGGTTGGTTTTACAACCTCTAACTTACGTATTCCTGGTTTTGAACAGCCATGGGAAACCGACTTCGGCAAGCCGGGTCGTATTGTGAATGCGTTAGACATCATGCTTGAAGGTCCTCTAGGAGGCGCGGCATTCAACAACGAATTTGGTCGTCCAAATCTATTGGGTTACTTCCGTACTTACGAAGAAAAAGTCACTTCTCATGCGGGTGAAGAAATTCGTGGTTACCACAAACCAATCATGATTGCTGGTGGTATGGGTAACATCCGCGATGAACACGTACAGAAGAAAGAGATTCCAGTGGGTGCGAGCCTCATCGTACTTGGTGGTCCGGCAATGAACATCGGTCTTGGTGGTGGCGCGGCATCTTCCATGGCATCTGGTCAGTCAGCAGAAGATCTGGACTTTGCTTCAGTACAGCGTGAAAACCCAGAGATGGAACGTCGCTGTCAGGAAGTGATCGACCGTTGTTGGCAGTTAGGCGACGACAACCCAATCGCATTTATCCACGATGTGGGTGCAGGCGGTATCTCTAACGCATTGCCTGAACTTGTCGACGACGGTGAGCGTGGCGGTAAGTTCCAATTACGCGATGTACCAAACGATGAGCCGGGCATGAGCCCACTGGAAATCTGGTGTAACGAATCACAGGAACGTTACGTTCTAGCGGTAGCGCCAGAAAACATGGAAGCATTCGACGCAATCTGTAAGCGTGAACGCGCACCGTATGCAGTGGTGGGTGTGGCGACAGAAGAGCGTCATCTAACGCTAGAAGATTCTCACTTCGACAATACGCCAATCGATATGCCAATGGATATCCTGCTTGGTAAGCCACCGAAGATGCACCGTGACGCAACCACACTAAAAGTGGAAAGCCCTGCCATTGTTCGTGATGGTATTGAGCTTAATGAAGCGGTGGATCGCGTACTTCGTCTTCCTGCTATTGCAGAAAAAACATTCCTAATTACTATCGGTGACCGAACAGTAACGGGTCTGGTTGCTCGTGATCAAATGGTTGGTCCTTGGCAGGTACCAGTAGCAAACTGCGCAGTAACAGCGGCAAGCTACGACACTTACCATGGCGAAGCAATGTCGATGGGTGAGCGCACGCCAGTGGCATTACTAGACTTTGGAGCATCGGCTCGCCTAGCCGTTGGTGAGTCACTAACGAACATTGCGGCAACAGACATCGGTGATATTAAACACATTAAACTGTCTGCGAACTGGATGTCTCCAGCGGGTCACCCAGGTGAAGATGCGGGTCTTTACGAAGCAGTGAAAGCGGTTGGTGAAGAATTGTGTCCTGCGTTAGGTTTGACTATCCCAGTTGGTAAAGACTCCATGTCGATGAAAACCAAGTGGGAAGAAAACGGCGAGAGCAAAGAAGTCACTTCTCCACTGTCGTTAGTTATCACGGCATTTGGCCGTGTGGAAGACGTACGTAAGACCGTGACTCCACAACTACGCACTGACAAAGGAAAGACTTCTCTAGTTCTTGTTGACTTGGGTAACGGCAAAAACCGCTTAGGTGCGACAGCATTGGCACAAGTATACAAACAGCTGGGTGACAAACCTGCTGACGTAGATAATGCAGAGCAGCTAAAAGGCTTCTTTGATGCAATGCAAGCGTTAGTACGTGATGACAAGCTAGTGGCTTACCACGATAAAGGCGACGGCGGTCTGTTTGTTACACTGGCTGAGATGGCATTCGCGGGTCACTGTGGCGTAAAAGCGAACATCGCAGAGCTGGGTGACGATGCGCTGGCCGTTCTATTTAACGAAGAGCTAGGTGCGGTTGTTCAAGTTAAGAATGATGATCTAGATTCAGTTCTATCTACTCTGGCGGCAAACGGCTTAGAGGCATGCTCACATGTGATTGGTTCTGTTGAAGCTTCAGACGACTTTGTTATCACTTCTGGTGATGCAGTTGTGCTTGAACGTTCACGTACCGAACTACGCGTTATCTGGGCTGAAACAACGCATAAGATGCAAAGCCTACGTGATAACCCAGCGTGTGCAGACCAAGAGCACGAAGCTAAGAAAGACAACTCTGACCCGGGTCTAAACGTTAAGCTCAGCTTCGACGTAAATGAAGACGTTGCAGCACCGTACATTGCGAAAGGTGCTAAACCTAAGATGGCAATTCTACGTGAGCAGGGCGTTAACTCCCACGTCGAAATGGCAGCAGCGTTTGACAGAGCAGGCTTTGAAGCAACCGACATCCATATGAGCGATATCCTAACAGGCCAAGCGGTACTGGATGAATACCATGGCCTAGTAGCTTGTGGTGGCTTCTCTTACGGCGACGTACTAGGTGCGGGTGAAGGTTGGGCTAAGTCTATCCTGTTTAACGCACAAGCACGTGAGCAGTTCCAAGCGTTCTTCAACCGTGAAGAGACGTTCTCTTTAGGTGTGTGTAACGGCTGTCAGATGCTGTCGAACTTGAAAGAACTGATCCCTGGTGCAGACTTGTGGCCACGTTTTGTTCGCAACGAATCTGAGCGTTTTGAAGCGCGCTTTAGCCTAGTCGAAGTACAGAAATCTGATTCTGTATTCTTCGACGGCATGGCTGGTTCGCGCATGCCAATCGCGGTTTCCCACGGAGAAGGGCGTGTAGAAGTACGTGATACAGAGCACCTAGCAGCGATTGAAGCATCAGGTACGGTTGCGGTTCGTTACGTGGATAACCTCGGTAACCCAACACAACAATACCCGAACAACCCGAATGGTTCGCCAAACGCGATTACCGGTTTAACAACAGCAGACGGTCGCGTAACTATCATGATGCCTCACCCAGAGCGCGTATTCCGCACAGTTGCAAATTCTTGGGCTCCGGAAGGTTGGGGTGAAAATGGCGCTTGGATGCGTATGTTCCAAAATGCCCGTAAGAATATCGGTTAATTAACCAAGGTTAATCTAGCTTAAGTAAAGCGTTGGTTGAGAGACCAGCGCTTTCTTTTTTCTTATCACTCTTTTTTCTTCGTCGCTCTTTCTAGTGACTTGGCGAAACGTTGCTTTGTTCTGCCTCTTCTTTGTCATCTATTATCTAGCGTAAAAACTTGCAGCGTTTAGATTACTTTTATGCTCTAATACCGCGCTTACCAAGGGATGGTGTTAAACAGCTCAGCTTAGATGGAGTTATCAAGTTGACCGAATCCCTGATTGATCCCTAAATCCCTTAGGAAATTAAAGAAATGTCTAAGAATCCAAAATTTGCTATCCGCGTCACTGAAAAACGTAACGGCTGGAGCGCAGAAATCACTCGCCAAGTGACATCTCGTAAGACTGTAGTATCAAAGCGTGAAACAGGCTTTGACAGCGAAGAGAAAGCACAAGCTTGGGCTGAACAAGAACTGGCTGGATTTATCCAAAACCAAGTGGTTCGTAACGAGCGTAAAGCAGCGCAACGTCAAGAGCGCGAAGCAGAACAACTAGCGGCAAAAGTTCGTAAAGAAGAAGCCCGCAAAGCACGTGAAACCGAAGTAGACACTGACGAAGAATAAGTTTAAATCGGTGAGATGGTGACGTTACCCATCAAACAAATAGTGAAAATGCCCTGAGTTTTGTCTCAGGGCATTTTTTATTTATATCGGCTAAAAACAATCCGACGATACGGACAAGCTAAACGTGCCGTCTTCAGGGGCTGCAAATTGTTTATTGCCAGGAAGAAGGTGAGGGTTATTAGCATAAGTGCGATGTGTCGATTTGACCTTTGCAGAATGTCTTTCCGGTAAATCAAAGTGTTGTAAGCCGTCAGATAGATCGTTTGCTTCACCGTAGTCGAAATGTGTTGCGACGTCTTTGGGCTGCTTGGCGTAACGACAGTGATCCGGCTTACCATCTTCGTGCCAAGTTAAAGAGTTAGTTTTTGCATCTAGATTCAGGTTATTTGCTGTTGGCTGTGCGTAAAAATCTTCTGAAACTTGGTGCTTGCTTTGTTCTTGTAAGTAGTCTGCAATGTTCTCAGAAGCTTGCGCTAGGCTACCTACAGGGAAGAAGCAAATCAGAAGAAGCCGTGTTTTTAGATTGTTCATAATGTGTATGCAAGCAAAAGGAAATGATAATACTGATAAATAAAACGGCGTGCAATTATGGCCATTGGATACGATATAACAGGGCAGTTAATGTCTGCCCTGCATCTTTTAGGTATGGTTAGTATTGATAAGTGAGGTGCAGTTTGACTTCGCGACCAGGCGAAGGCACGCCATTAGATAGGTATGCTTCGTAGTAACGATCGGTTAAGTTTTTCACAACCGCGCCAACGCTCAAGCCTTCGACTTGTTGTATTTCCCAAACCACGTAAGCGTTTTGTAGCGTGTATTGCTCACTTGGCGATTTCACTTTTAAATTATTACCGCTTGCCTTGGTTTTGGTTTGCGCATCATACCAACGGACTTCCCAGCCCGTACGTAAACCAGGAATCCATTCGTAACCCAAACCCAGATTAATGTTTAATGGCGGTACATCAGGATGATCATCATCTGAACCTGTAGAGTCAGATAGGCTACCTTTGTTTTTGCCGCGAATGTAACTTGCTGAGAAATTACTGTAGAAATCTTCAATCCGGTATTGTGAAATTAGCTCAAAGCCATAGTTTTTAAAGCCATCTAGGTTTGTATTCCAGCTTTGTAACTCAGTAGTATTTTTGTCGAGGTTTTCGCCCGTTCGTATATCAACTGTGTCGCTAACATCGTTATAGAACATAGTTAACTCTGTTGCGAGGTTATCGCGAGAGTTCACCAGCCCTTCCGTTAAGTTGATAACGCTTGCTTGATAAGCATGGATACGAGACACGTCCAGATTCAAAGCAGTAGCCGTAGCGGTAGCTCGCGCATATTGCACTGAGTAGATGTTATCAACGGTTGGTGCTTTTAAAGCGTAGGCGTAGGAGGCGTTTAAACGCGTATTATTGCTCGCATCAAAGTCGATATCCAAACGTGGGCTAAAGCCTTTATGCGTCGTTTCACCATAGTCATGTCCGGCAGCTGGATCATTATAATCCGGCGCTGCGTTCCCTTTTCCTTCACTCTTGATGTATTCGTAACGCAGAGAAGGTGTGATTGTTAGGCGGTCTGTTGCTTGATAGTGATCAGCAATGTAAGCGGCATAAATTGACTGCGTGCCAGATGGTTCGTAGTAAGGGGTGTACCAACCGTAGTTTTTCGCTTCATTACTGTCGTATGATGCGTTGAATACTAACGAGTCTCTATCGGTTTTTTGATATTGAAGCCCAGTGACTAGAGTGTGATCTCCGAATTGCGCTTGGTTAAACACATCAACGTAATCACGCTCGTAACTCAGCCATGACTCATGACCGTAACTGCCAACAGAAACGAACATTTTCTCGAATGCTACGTCAGGGCGAACCCAATGACGATCGTTTTCGGAACGTGCCATTTTGATATTGAAATCAATATACGGGTTAGTCGGCATGTAGTGGTAAGAGATGGTCGTGGTGTTGTCCGTGTATTTGTTATCGACGGTGTAAGCGTATTGGGCTTTTTCTAATGAGCCGTATTTCTTGATATTGTATTCGGTGATGTTAGGCATTTTTCCGCGGCGGTTAGCCCAAGGTTTACGACCTTCATCTTTGTAGCGAGTGTGGCTAATTTCAAACTCGTGATCGTTGTTTTCATAACCGACCTTTACGAGCATGTTTTCTTGCTCATAACCTGAGTAATCCAGCGTTTCACCACCTCCGACTTTAATGTCATCAGAATCTTTTACCGAGCCATTCGCTAGAAAATAAAAACCAGTATCGTTTTTACCATAGAGTGTTAGCGTGTAGGCGTTCTCATCGCCGTTGGTGTTGTATGCACTTGAGATGCGAGCACCAAAGTTTCTTTCGCCGTACAGGAGATCATCGACACTTTTGGTTTTAATGCGAATGGAGCCACCAAACTTCCCGTTGAGTGCTCGATAGTCGTGCGCGCCCTTGATAATTTCTGCTTCGCCAATTAAGAACGGATCAAAAAAGAAGGTACCGTAGCGGTATTGTTGAAAGCCAATTGGAGCGCCATCGACAAACACGGCGATATCGCTTGGATCATCAAAACCACGAATGTTAATACGTTCGCCACCAGAACGACCGCCACCATCTATTGATGCACCGGGAACGGCATCGATCATTGAGGCAAAATTAGAGTACTGTTGCTCTTCAATCTCTGACCAATTAATGGTGGTTTGCGCAGGCTCAGCAATGGTAATAGGTTTGGCATAACGAACGCCTATGACTTCAAGCTCTTCATTTGGCGCTGTCTCGGCATATGAATAAAGAGGGAAGAGCAAAGCCAGTGAAATGAGATTTACTTTGAGTGGATGACTTTTTAATCGTTTCATATTGATGATTTATAGTGTTTTTATGAAGCTCGGATTATAAGAACATTATTACGATTAATAAATGATAATGAGATTAATTATCAAATGTGTTTTTGCGACGGATTGTAAAGTTTTTTATCCATTCGTGGAAACTACGATAAGTATCGTTAGCGTACATAAAACAAAAAGCCCAGCATCATGGACGCTGAGCTTATTGGCTTTAAACAAGATAGTGCGAGCACTGTTGCTCCTTTTGAGCTAATCAGGCGCCTACTTGGTAGGAATTACTGAGTTTCTAACGGTATCTGTCCGGTGGTCAGCGGCTCGGCATCGAATTCAGTGAGGCCTTCAATATAGCTTTCGACTGCTTGCTCTAAAGCATTATCACCTTGGTTAAAATAGGCAAGGTGGAAAATTGCATCGCCTTCGTTCACCAATGGTAATGTTTGTTGACCGATAACCAAACCACGCTTCGGGGCTTTTAGTTCTATCTCGTCATGACCAAGAGGAGAGCTAATATAAGCGAGCGTTTCACCCTGTTCTACTTTGTCTCCTAGATTAACGACAGTACGCAAAATGCCGTTACCTGACGCGCGAACCCAGCTGGTGGACTTCGCTATGATAGGCTCAGGCAGCTTTTTCCTGCTCGCTCGCAACATACCAATGGCTTGCATTACGCGCCGAACCCCGAGTACACCAGCGCTGATCGAAAGTGGATCAAAACGCAATGCTTCGCCAGCTTCGTAGGTGAGCACTGGAATATCGCATTTTTCTGCTTCACTGCGTAAAGAGCCATCACGCAATGCTGAATCAACAATCACTGGCGTTGCAAATGCTTGAGCAATACGCAGAGTTTCTGAGTTGCTTAAGTTTGCGCGGATCTGTGGCAAGTTCGTGCGATGAATGGCCCCTGTGTGTAGATCCAAAATGTAGTCACAACGCTTGGCAATGTTGTTAAAGAACCCGTGTGCCATACGAGATGCAAGTGCGCCTTTTTCACTGCCAGGAAAGCAACGGTTGAGATCTCGTCGGTCGGGCAAGTAACGAGATTTATGGATGAAACCAAAAACGTTAACGATAGGTACTGCAATGACAGTGCCTTTCAGTTTTTGTGGATCCAGTTGGTTAATGATCTGACGAACGATTTCTACGCCATTAAGCTCATCACCATGGATAGCGGCATTCACCATTAACACTGGTCCTTCTTGTTTCCCATGGATGATTTCCACAGGAATAGATAAAGGCGAATGTGTATATAGCTTCGCTGCTTCAAATTCGATCTCTAATCGTTGTCCTGGTTGTATTTGATGTCCTAAGAGCTCAAATACTTTGCTTTTTTTACTTCTGGCCATAAACCATCTCTGTCAAATGCGTCATCAGCAATGTAACAATTGCTGCAAAATCGCACTAATCATTCTCATTAAGGACACGACAAATTACTTTAATCGTCATGCGTGAAATTTTGGTATGTGTGAAGTTTTTGTTTTCAATATGATCTTTTCTATCAGTTTAATACATAACAAGACATAGAGAAGAGTGCGCAATAATAGCCTTAAAAAATGTGACTGTATTAAAAATAATACTGTTCATGGAGGACAAAAAAACGGACTTTTAACCCTACTTTTTATCCGATAATATCCGCGCCGAATTTGAGGTTTCACACTTTCTAACTAGAGGTTTTGATGAAAAAGGCAATTGCTAAAATTGGTGCATTGACTGCGGTAGCAGTTTCACTTTCAGGTTGCGTAGGTAGTAATGCCGTGACAGGTTATGTTATGGGGTTTAACTTGAAAGCTGTTGACAACCGTTACGCTCGAGGTGGTCTAAATATGCTTTTAGCGCCTGTTTATGGTGTCGCGATCGCAGCGGATTATATCGTGTTTAACTCTCTAGAATTTTGGACGGGTAAGAACCCGTTAAATGGTAAGCCACATATCTTCGATACAAAGGTAGATACTTACATTGATGTCAATCACCAGTTAGATAAGTCGTTAACGACGGCACCAATCGCACCATTAGCGGATAACCGTGTCATTGAGCAGGGGCGAATGCAGCAAATCGATGAGAACACTGTTCAAATGGATATTACTTACAGTAACGGTGAAAAGGCGACACTCATGGGTGTACGCGATGGTGAGTTTGTTACTTACTACATTGATGGTGAAGTTGCTGCACAAACCTCAATGGATGAATTAGCCGCTTACGCGCAAAACCGTGTGTAGTTGGGTTCAACTAAACCAAAAAAAGGGTGCCGTATGGCACCCTTTGTCATTTTTCGTGATTGAATTATGCTTTCTCTGGAATCGCTTCTAAAAGCGCGACCATCTGATCCCAGTACAACTGAACAGTATCAATCTTCACTTTCTCATCTGGAGAGTGAGGGAATTTTATTGTTGGACCGAAAGAAACCATATCCATGTGTGGGTATGGTTCTTTAAATAGGCCACACTCAAGACCAGCATGGATGACCATGATGTTCGGCTTATGACCGTAAATGCCTTCATACATATCACGGAAAATTGCCATGATCTCGGAATCTGCATCTGGCTTCCAGCCAGGGTAAGCGCCTGAGAACTGAATTTGTGCGCCTGCTAGCTCAGTAATCGAGCGCAGCATGCTTTCCACTTGGCTACGGCCAGAGTCAATGAGAGAACGAATCAAGCAAAGCACGGTGACTTTATTTTCTTCTGTGCTGATCACACCAACGTTTAGAGAAGTTTCAACAACGCCTTCCACCTCATCACTCATACGGATTACGCCGTTTGGACAAGCGTTAAGTGCCGCAATGAATCGTTGCTGATCGGCGATTGAAAATACTTGCGCGTCAGTCGTGATCGCTTCATTAAAGGTTACGATACCTGTTTCGATTTTACCCAATTCAGTTTTAAGCAGCTCAGTGTAGTGGTTGAACAGCTCAGCAAGTTTGTCTTGGTTTTCGACAGGAAGCGCGACAGTAACAAACGCTTCGCGAGGGATTGCATTACGTAAGCTACCACCACGGAATTCGACTAAACGTAAATCAAGCTCTTGAGCATGACCGGCAAGGAAACGACCAAGTAATTTGTTGGCATTACCGCGACCTGTGTGAATGTCACAACCTGAGTGACCACCTTTTAGGCCTTTCAGCGTCAGTTGGCGTGTTACAAAACCTGCAGGCGTTGATTCTCGAGAAATATCGAAAGTCATGGTGCCATCAACGCCACCTGCACAACCCATGTAGACTTCGCCTTCTTGCTCAGAGTCTGTATTTAGAAGAATCTCACCCTCTAACCAACCAGCTTCAAGGCCAAATGCGCCAGTCATGCCTGCTTCTTCATCAATCGTCAGCAGAACTTCGAGTGGACCGTGCTTAATATCTTTAGATGCCAATACAGCAAGGCAAGAAGCCATACCAATACCGTTATCTGCACCAAGCGTCGTGCCTTTCGCAGTTACCCATTCGCCATCGATGTAAGGTTGGATTGGATCTTTGGTGAAGTCGTGTTCAGTGTCTTCGTTTTTCTGCGGCACCATGTCGATGTGTGCTTGAAGTACAACAGCCTTCTTATTCTCCATTCCTGGTGTCGCGGGCTTTTTGATGAACACGTTACCGGTTGGATCACGGCGAACGTCAAAGCCTTGCTCTGTTGCCCAGTTGATAATGTACTGTGCTAATGCTTCTTCATGTTTCGATGGATGAGGGATAGAACAAATCTTATCGAAAAACTGCCAAAGTGGAGCAGGTGATAAGGTACTGATCTCAGAATGGAACTCAGACACGGAGGACTCCTTTTGATGTGCTTTGCCAAATATATACCGTAAAAATGTTGTCAAGGTAGCATTAAATGCTAGACGATTTGGCCTTCAAATTGCCGTTAGCATACCACCAGATAAGGAGTACGAGTAGTCGCGATCACAAGGATTTCTCTCAGAACTGTCACAGTTTGTGAATACAATAACAAGCACTATGTGTTCTCTATCATACATTCTGAAAGTGGCTTTATTTTTCAATTCATAAAATTGTAATTTAATTACATATAAACTTTGATAAAGGTCAATTTATGTATTTTTTGTGATTCCAATCACTAAAATGCTTGTAATTAAATTTCTTTGTGGTATATTTGTAACCAGCTTCTGAGAGAAGAATGAAATGCTCAAAGGATGAGTCCGTTTTATCGCCTCCAAGGAACCGAGAAATCAACGAATGTTTAATTGATTTAAAAGGTGATAGTTATGAAAGGTTTACCAAGTACAATGTTCTGGAATAGCAAGTCTGTTTACACCGGTAACTTTGTATACCCAACAAGCTTTGGCTACTAAGTGAAGTCAACGCATGTGACTCGAACAGTTTGTTCACCCCTATAAATTGGAATTTTTTTTCAGTGATAGTGCTGACATGATTCACCGCCACCCAAATTGGGTGGCGTTTTTTTATCTCTATTTTCTCTTCCTGACTCACTTATTGCCATCAAAGCCTTCTTCTATTCCCCATTCTTCGGTTTTATCGACTTTTCCATCAAATCTGTTAGATACCATGTTTAAAATGGGCCTTTTTCATCTGAAAGTTTAGTACATTGCTCAGTTTTTATTCTCTTTTAGAGAACTGTGTTATCTGGGTTACCTATTGTTTTATAAGAATATATTTCTTTACTTGCTTTGATGGGTTAGAGAATGTGTTTCATATCCAAAGAAAAAAAACGCATTAGAGTGAAGATTCTATCTAGAATTTGCTATTTGATAACTTTATAATTCCCGCCAATCGATTACGCAACCGTTTACTTTTTACCTTTACAGGATTCGATCATGCTCGAGAGGCTTTTTAAACTCAGTGAAAATGGCACAAATGTGCGCACTGAGATCATTGCAGGTGTTACGACCTTCCTAACTATGGCTTACATTATTTTTGTAAACCCAGCGATCCTGTCGGATACCGGTATGGACCGTGGCGCCATTTTTGTCGCAACTTGTCTTGCTGCCGCAATCGGCTGTTTTATCATGGGATTTGTTGCCAATTACCCAATCGCACAGGCACCAGGAATGGGCCTGAACGCATTTTTTACTTACTCTGTTGTATTAGGAATGGGTTATACGTGGCAAGTTGCGTTGGCGGCTGTATTTGTTTCTGGCCTTCTGTTCATTCTTTTAAGCGTATTTAAGATCCGTGAGTGGATTATTAACTCGATCCCGCATTCTCTACGAACAGGTATTTCAGCTGGTATTGGTCTTTTCTTAGCGTTTATCGCATTAAAAAATGCAGGTATCGTCGTTGATAACCCAGCGACATTAGTTTCTATGGGAGAGATCACATCATTGCCATCTGTATTGGCCGCGATTGGCTTCTTTCTTACGATTGCATTGGTTCACCGTGGTGTGAAAGGTGCGGTGATGATCGCTATTCTTGGCGTTACAGCGCTTGGTCTTCTATTTGGTGATGTGCAGTGGGGCGGTATTATGTCAACGCCACCAAGCATTGCGCCAACTTTCATGCAACTGGATTTCTCTGGTTTGTTTGAAGTAGGCATGATTTCCGTCGTATTTGCTTTCCTATTTGTCGATTTATTTGACACCGCAGGTACGCTCGTTGGCGTTTCTCAAAAAGCAGGTCTAACTGATGAGAATGGCAACATCCCTCGTTTAAACAAAGCGTTACTTGCAGACTCAACAGCAACGTCAGTAGGTGCATTACTTGGTACTTCTAACACGACATCTTATATTGAAAGCGTTTCTGGTGTGGCTGCGGGTGGGCGTACTGGTCTAACAGCCGTGGTTGTTGGTGTACTCTTCCTACTTGCTCTATTGTTCTCACCACTTGCGGGTATGATCCCTGCTTATGCAACGTCAGGTGCGCTATTCTATGTGGCGATCTTGATGCTGTCTGGGCTAGTAAGCATTGATTGGCGTGACCTAACTGAAGCGTCCCCAGTTGTTGTGACTTGTTTAGTTATGCCGCTAACATTCTCGATTGCAGAAGGTATCACGTTAGGCTTTATCGCATACGCGGCGATCAAGTTATTCAGCGGTAAGGGCCGTGAAGTGTCGATGAGTGTATGGGTGATGTCAGCCATCTTCATCGTTAAATACCTCGTCGGTTAATTTCTCGAGCAAAAAGCCAGTGTGGATTTATTCACGCTGGCTTTTTCTTTTTTACGTTGTTCACAGAAGACGGTTTTTCTGCGGAATAGGCAGAGAATTTTGATATCACCGTTGGTATTAGCGGTGTGTTTCGGTAGAATAATCGTTTGCGCAGCTTGAAATCCTCGTCTCCAAACATTTTGGAGAAGTTAGTGAGCATTCCGCTTTTGAGTGACTTCGCTAGATTTTGAGGATGCATATTTTCAAATTATTAGGTTATTACAATGAGTAAAAAATTCATTATCACTTGGGATGCAATGCAGACTTACTGCCGTGAACTGGCTGAAAAACAAATGCCAGCTGAGCAATGGAAAGGAATTTGGGCGGTAAGCCGCGGCGGTTTGGTTCCTGGCGCTATTTTGGCTCGTGAACTGGGTATTCGTTACGTTGATACAATCTGTATTTCAAGCTACGACCATGATCATCAGCGCGACATGACGGTACTAAAAGCACCTGAAGGTGATGGCGAAGGTTACCTAATCGTTGAAGACCTAGTAGACAGTGGTGATACAGCGCGCAAACTACGTGAGATGTATCCAAAAGCGAAAATGATCGCTGTGTGTGCGAAACCATCAGGCAAAGAGCTGCTGGATGATTACGTTGTAGATATTGCTCAAGACACTTGGATCGAGCAGCCTTGGGATATGTCAATCCAGTATGCTGAGCCAGTAAACCGCAAGCAAAAATAAGCGCGGTTAAAGAATATTGAGAAATGCCCCTTTATAGGGGCATTTTTTTTATTATGATATTAAATCATGCTAATAGCCTAGGGTTCTTCCTATGTCTGAAGACGTCAGTAAAAATCTTTCCGAAACTTTGTTCGTGAAACATAAGCAAGCAAAAGAAACCTCCGCGCTTACCCAGTACATGCCGACCAGTAAAAAAATACTTGATGAACGAGAAGCGCAAGGTGATCGTGCTTGGTATCGTCATTTGCGTCGCTTGCAATGGGCTTGGCAAGGATTGTCTCCGATCGAAATGGAAGGCGTACTGTCTAAAATTGCTTCATCTTCTCACTCGCGAACCAATGATGATTGGTTAGACACTGTAATGGGTTATCACAGTGGTAACTGGACATTTGAGTGGATCAAGCTTGGTATGGATCATCAGAAGCGAGCAAATGAAATGCAAGGAGAAGAGGCAGCGGATGAACTCTTCACTGCTTCTTTGTGTTTTAGTATTGCAGGCTACCCACATTTAAAAAATGACAATTTGGCATCGCAGGCTCAAGTACTGGCAAACAAAGCGTATTCTGACGGCGCAGAAAAAACTAAGTACACCATCAAGCAAATTGAAGTGCCTTACCAAAATCGCAAAATCATCGCGAACCTCCATTTACCAAGAACGGATAAACAGTTGCCTGTGGTCATGGTGAGCGCTGGTTTGGATACTCTACAAACCGACATGTGGCGTTTGTTCCGTAATCGTCTTGCACCGCGAGATATTGCGATGTTAACCGTAGACATGCCTTCAGTAGGGCATAGCTCTCATTGGCCCTTGACCGAGAATTCAAGTTGCCTACATCAAGCGGTATTGAATGAGCTTTACTCGCTACCTTGGGTTGATCATCACAAAGTGGGGTTAGTTGGGTTTCGTTTTGGTGGTAATGCCATGATCAGACTCTCTTTTGTCGAGCAGGAAAAGATCAAAGCTTGTGTCGCTCTAGGCGCACCCGTACATGATATTTTTACTTCCCCTCAGAAGTTACAAAAAATGCCGAAGATGTATTTAGATCTTTTGGCTTCCCGTTTGGGGAAAAATGCGGTTGATATTAATAGCATGGCTGGTCAGATGATGGCGTGGTCATTGAAGGTTCAGGGCTTCCTGAGCAGTCGAAAAACCAAAGTGCCTATTTTGGCTTTGAGTCTTGAAGGCGATCCAGTGTCGCCACACAGTGATAATCAACTTGTTGCTCTATTTAGCCAGTATGGTAGAGCAAAAAAAATCAGTTCCAAAACAATTACAAAAGGATATGAGCAATCCCTCGATTTAGCCATAAAGTGGCTAGAAGATGAATTATTAGGGTGACAATTCTCCTAAATTAGTTAAGAGTGATATATCTGAGCAAAAAATAAGCTCATGATAATTAAAAATAATAATCATTCTTGGGTGTTTACTTTTAACTATGAAAACGGAGATTCATATGTCAGAGACGACTCAGGGCCCGACTCACTTTCGCTTGATGTCAAAGTTGAAGGCGATAGGGCCTTACCTGCGCGAACCACAATCGCAAGAAGGGCGCTATTATTTTGATTGTTTATCTGTATGTGTAGACGACAAAAAATCGCCTGAGAAGCGTGAATTTTGGGGCTGGTGGATGGATTTGGAATCCATCGAGGGAGGCTTTACTGCTAAATATCATATTGGCAAGTACAACAAAGAAGGGCAATGGGTATCTGAAGCCCTTCCCAAAAAAGTGGTAGAGGAAGTGTATCTCACGCAGAGCACATTCCATCAAAAGCTGGTTGATACTTTAGAAGAACACTTCAAATTAGAAGTCGAATATCACACGGAGTCTTTCGATTTCGCTTAATTTGGTTGTTTTCATTTAATGCCAAACAAAAAGGTGCGAAAACGCACCTTTTCTCTTGTTAATTCCCTATTTGATTGTTAAAACATCCTCTCTTTATTTGTTTTTCACTTCAGAAGACATCATGACAACGAATCAACAAAATGCAGTTGTTTCACAACCACAAACTGTCGTTGTGAAACTGGGTACAAGTGTGCTGACAGGCGGCACTCTGGCACTCGACCGTGCACACATGGTTGAGTTAGCACGCCAGTGTGCTGAGCTTAAAAAACAAGGCCATTCAATCGTAATGGTTTCGTCTGGTGCGATTGCAGCAGGCCGTGAGCATCTTGGTTACCCCGCATTGCCCAACGAGATGGCGAGTAAGCAGTTACTTGCCGCGGTGGGGCAGAGTCGCTTGATTCAAACATGGGAGTCTTTGTTTGGTATTTATGGTATCAAGATCGGCCAAATGCTACTAACCCGTGCCGATTTAGAAGATCGTGAGCGATTCCTTAACGCGCGTGACACTATTAATGCGCTCGTTGCGAACGATATTGTTCCTATCGTAAACGAAAATGATGCCGTTGCGACTAGCGAGATTAAAGTTGGCGATAACGACAACCTTTCCGCTTTGGTAGGCATTTTATGTGGTGCAGATAAGCTCTTGCTTTTAACGGACCAAAAAGGTCTGTTTACTGCTGACCCTCGTAGAGATCCGAACGCAGAGCTTATCAAGGAAGTAAAAACCATCGACGATACGCTGCGTAAAATCGCAGGTGGAAGCGGTACAACATTGGGTACTGGTGGTATGGCAACGAAGCTGCAAGCCGCAGACATCGCTCGCCGCGCAGGTATAGAGGTTATTATTGCTGCTGGTAGTGCGCCGAATGTTATCTTTGACTCTTTAAGTGCTGAACCTCAGGGCACGCGCTTCCTACCTTGCGCTGAAGCCTTAGAGAACCGTAAACGCTGGATTCTAGCGGGACCTGCGGCATCGGGCGACATCATTATTGATGATGGTGCAGTCAATGCTGTGGTCGGCAAGGGCAGTAGCCTACTTGCTAAAGGGGTCATCAAAGTTAGTGGTGACTTCGCACGAGGCGAAGTGGCGCGTGTAACAAACGCTCACGGTAAGTTGGTGGCTCGTGGCATCAGCGCCTACTCAAGTGATGACCTAACTAAAATTACGGGTAAGCACAGTAAAGATATCATCTCTATTTTGGGTCATGATTATGGCTCTGAGGTGATTCACCGCGATGATTTGGTCGTCATTCAGGAATAGAATTAGAGGGAAGCAAAGTGGATTTAACGAATATGGGTAAAGCTGCTAAAGATGCAGCTTTCGAATTAGCGACAGCGTCAACTGCGCAAAAAAACCAAGCATTAGCCATCATTGCTGATGAGCTAGAAGCAAACTCTGCTGCTATTTTGGCGGCAAACGCTAAAGACATCGAACTTGGCCGTGAAGCGGGTTTAACCGATGCGCTGCTCGATCGCCTTTTGCTTAATGAAGAACGATTGACTGCAATTGCGAATGATGTTCGCAACGTCATTAGCTTGAACGATCCTGTAGGCAGCGAAATAGACAGTAAGGTACTGGAAAATGGGATGTCACTGTCTCGTCGTCGCGTGCCGCTTGGTGTCGTGGGCGTAATTTATGAAGCGCGTCCAAACGTAACCATTGATATCGCAGCGTTGTGCTTGAAAACCGGCAACGCAAGCATTTTACGTGGTGGCAAAGAGACCTTTTTCTCGAATATGGAATTAGTGAAGGTTATTCAGTCTGCGCTCGCAAAGGCGAACCTTCCAGCCGCTTCTGTGCAGTACATTGAAAAACCAGATCGTGAGCTTGTTTCTCAATTGCTTAAGTTGGACGATTACGTCGACATGATCATTCCACGCGGTGGTGCTGGCCTACACAAAATGTGTAAAGAAAACAGCACGATTCCGGTGATTATTGGTGGCTTTGGTATCAGCCATATCTTTGTCGACGAATCCGCTGATCTAGAGAAATCCCTGAATGTGGTTGAGAACTCTAAAGTTCAACGTCCATCTGCGTGTAACTCATTAGATACGCTGCTCGTGCATGAAAAAATTGCAGCGCAATTCCTACCAATGATCGTAGAGCGCATGAACGATAAAGTGACCTTCGTGACAGAGCCTAAGGCAAAAGCACTGATGCCTCAAGCAACACAAATTCGCGATGCTGTTGAAGGTGACTTTGATACGGAATGGTTGAGCTACACTCTTGGTGTAAAAGTTGTGTCTGATGTGAAAGATGCCATTGTTCATATGCGTGTCCATAACGCGAGCCACTCAGATGCGATCATGACCAATAGTTTGGAAAACTCAGAACTGTTCATCAATTCTGTCGGTTCGGCGGCGGTTTATGTGAATGCTTCAACGCGCTTTACAGACGGTGCGCAATTTGGCCTTGGCGCAGAAGTCGCAGTATCTACGCAAAAGCTACATGCACGCGGTCCGATGGGCTTAGAAGAGCTAACTAGCTACAAGTGGGTTGGTAAAGCGAACTACTTAGCACGCAGTTAACACATTCGACGAGATCTTGAGTGAAAAAGGGGCCTTTGCGCCCCTTTTTGTTTTGTCTAACATACCAATTCCGCTACACTACATGAGCTTTTATTTCGGTTTGAAAGCGTTATACCCAAATAGCTTTAATAGAGTCCGTATAACCATGAACGCGTGGTTATCCGTGATTGCTCATGAGGTTATTTTGGTATAGATATGGAGGTGATATGCATTGTCCTTTTTGTTCCGAGAACGATACCAAAGTTATTGATTCCCGCTTAGTGGCTGATGGCCATCAAGTTCGACGTCGCCGTCAGTGCTTGGCGTGTAGCGAGCGTTTCACTACGTTTGAAAGCGCAGAGTTAGTGATGCCTAAAGTGATCAAATCGAATGGCAACCGTGAACCATTTGATGAAGATAAAATGGTTGGCGGTATTCAACGCGCTTTAGAGAAACGCCCAGTGAGTGCCGATTCTATAGAGTTAGCGATCAGTATGATCAAATCACAACTGCGTGCGACGGGTGAGCGAGAGGTTCCGAGTGAAATGATTGGTAATTTAGTCATGGACCAGCTCAAAGAGCTCGATAAGGTGGCTTACATTCGTTTCGCTTCCGTTTACCGCAGCTTTGAAGATATTCGCGAGTTTGGCGAAGAGATTGCCCGCCTAGAAGACTGAGTAGCTCATGACTCAACACACTCCTGAAAGCGCGTTTTCTGATTTAGATTTCGCCATGATGTCACGAGCTATTAAGTTAGCGAAACGTGGCATTTATACCACCGCCCCTAATCCAAATGTAGGGTGTGTCATCGTTCGTGATGAAGAAATTGTCGGTGAAGGCTATCACCATCGTGCTGGTGAGCCGCATGCCGAAGTGCACGCGATGCGCATGGCGGGTGAAAAAGCAGTTGGTGCAACCGCTTATGTGACGCTAGAACCTTGCTCTCATTACGGCCGTACACCGCCATGTGCCGAAGAGCTGATTAAAGCGAAAGTGGCACGTGTGGTTTGCGCCATGGTAGACCCAAACCCGAAAGTTGCAGGTCGCGGCATCCAGATGTTACGTGATGCCGGAATTGAAGTTCAAATCGGCTTGTTAGAGCAAGATGCCCTTGCCCTTAACCCTGGTTTTATAAAGTACATGCGTACAGGCATGCCGTTTGTTCAATTAAAAATGGCGGCCAGTTTGGATGGGCAAAGCGCACTCAATAATGGTCAGAGCCAATGGATCACCTCCCCAACGGCCCGCCAAGATGTGCAGCGTTATCGAGCAATGAGTGGTGGCATTCTTTCTACTAGCAAAACGGTGATTGATGATAATGCATCACTCAACGTGCGCTGGGATGACTTACCTAATAGTGTTCAAGCGCAGTATTTACAAGAAGAGCTTCGTCAACCAGTACGTGTAATCTTAGATCGTCAGAACCGTTTAACTGATGCGCTCAAGCTGTTCCATACCGATGGAGAGCGAGTTATTGTTCGCTCTGATGGAGACTGTATCCCTCTATTGGACAGCGCTGACCAAATTGACTTATCAACGACATTAAAACGTATCTCGGATGAGCACCATATCAATCACTTATGGGTTGAAGCTGGAGCTACGCTAGCGAGTGCGATGATAAAGGCTAATCTTGTAGATGAGCTCATTGTTTACCTTGCGCCAAAACTCATGGGCAGCGATGGTCGGGGGCTTATCGGTGCTTTAGGGTTAAGCGCTATGGCTGACGTCATAGATTTAAACATTACAGACGTTCGTATGGTTGGGGTAGACATTCGCATCACCGCCACCATAAAACGTAATGAAATTAGATAAGAAATAGTATGTTTACAGGAATAGTAGAAGCAGTTGGCAAGTTAGCTGCGATTACGCCGAAGGGCGAAGACATCACCGTCACGGTTGAAACGGGTACGCTTGATATGTCAGACGTTAAGTTAGGCGATAGCATTGCGACCAATGGTGTTTGCTTAACGGTAGTTGACTTCGGAAGCCACTATTACAGTGCTGATCTGTCATTAGAAACCTTGAAGAAAACGGGGTTTGCTGAATACCAAGTAGGCGATAAGGTGAATCTAGAAAAAGCCATGTTGCCAACAACGCGATTGGGTGGACATATCGTTTCTGGCCATGTCGATGGGGTTGGTGAAATTGTCGAACGCAATTCAGTTGGCCGTGCGATAGAGTTTTGGGTTGCAATGCCTGCGGAAATTAGCAAGTACGTTGCAGAGAAAGGCTCGATTACTGTTGATGGTATTAGCCTAACCGTCAACGACTTACGTAAAAATGCTTTTAAGCTGACGATCGTTCCTCATACGAGTGAAGAAACTACGATTGACCAGTTTCAAGTGGGGCGCAAAGTCAACTTGGAAGTTGATGTACTTGCGCGTTATATGGAGCGTTTACTGCAAGGACAACAAGAAGATAAGGCCGAGTCTCGTATCACGATGGACTTTTTACAGCAAAACGGTTTTGCATAAGTCTTGGGAGTGGCTGCGTGAGGCATGCGATAAAGAGCAGACTCACAGAACACCGCGAGATTCATTGACTTGCTTAATGCAAAGCTCAAACTATTGACCTAACTAGCATTCACTGCAACGTAATTTTTCATTGCTGTCGCAATAACAAATTTAGAATAACGGGATAACAGACTATGCCAATCAGTACGCCACAAGAAATTATTGATGATATTCGCGCAGGCAAAATGGTCATCCTAATGGATGATGAAGACCGCGAGAATGAAGGTGACTTGATCATGGCTGCCGAGCATATTACGCCGGAAGCCATCAACTTTATGGCAACCTATGGCCGTGGCCTGATTTGTTTAACCATGACCAAAGATCGTTGCGAAAGTCTAGGTCTGCCACCAATGGTGCAAGACAATAATGCGCAATACACCACCAACTTTACTGTTTCGATTGAGGCAGCAGAAGGGGTAACGACGGGTATTTCAGCCGCAGATCGCGCACGTACCGTTCAAGCAGCAGTCGCGCCAAACGCTAAAGCTGCGGATTTGGTGCAGCCTGGTCACATCTTCCCTCTCGCAGCTCAAGACGGCGGTGTACTGACTCGCGCAGGTCACACTGAAGCTGGCTGTGATTTGGCTCGTCTTGCTGGTTTAGAGCCAGCATCGGTGATTGTTGAGATCTTAAATGACGACGGCACCATGGCTCGTCGCCCAGATCTAGAGATCTTTGCAGAGAAGCACGGTATTAAATTGGGCACTATTGCCGACCTAATTGAGTACCGCAATAACACTGAGACAACGATTGAACGTGTGGCAGAGTGCAAGTTACCGACAGAGTTTGGCGAGTTCACGTTAGTCACGTACAAAGACACCATTGATAACCAAGTGCACTACGCAATGTGCAAGGGCGATTTGAAAGAAAAAGCGCCACTGGTTCGCGTTCATCTTCAAGACGTTTTTACCGACTTACTACGTAGCGATCGTAATGCAGAGCGCAGCTGGACACTAGATAAGGCAATGAAACGCATTGGTGAAGAAGGCGGTGTGCTGGTTGTTCTTGGCCATGAAGAATCGACCGATCTACTTATTCATCGCGTGAAGATGTTCGAAGCGCAAGACAAAGGTGAAGCCCCAACGCTTGCTAAAAAACAAGGCACGTCTCGCCGTGTTGGCGTTGGTTCACAGATTCTTGCGGATCTCGGTGTACATGATATGCGCCTTCTGTCATCGACCAACAAAAAGTACCACGCGTTAGGTGGTTTTGGTCTGAACGTTGTTGAGTACGTCTGCGAGTAACAACCGAACAATAAGTTCCTAGTCTTTGACGTGCTTAACTCGTCAATGGCTAGGAACCGGTGATTTGCCTCCAATTTCCATTAGATATTGCTCACAAATTTGTGCTAGAATCCGGCGATTCTCACTTGATGAACATATTTCACTTATAAATAGAGTTAAAGGAAAGCTTATGAAAGTGATCGAGGGTGGCTTCCCAGCGCCAAATGCAAAAATTGCTATCGTTATTTCTCGTTTCAACAGTTTTATTAACGAAAGCCTACTTTCTGGTGCGATCGATACACTAAAGCGTCACGGACAAGTAAGCGAAGACAACATCACGGTTGTGCGTTGTCCAGGTGCCGTAGAACTACCTCTAGTAGCTCAGCGTGTTGCTAAAACTGGCAAATTCGACGCTATTGTTTCTCTAGGGTCTGTTATTCGCGGTGGAACGCCTCACTTTGACTATGTTTGTAGTGAAATGAACAAAGGTCTAGCACAAGTGTCTATGGAATTCAGCATTCCAGTAGCATTTGGTGTTTTGACTGTTGATACGATCGATCAAGCGATTGAACGCGCAGGAACCAAGGCTGGTAATAAAGGTGCAGAGGCTGCACTAAGCGCACTTGAAATGATTAATGTACTATCTGAAATTGATTCCTAATGGGGGCCAGTGTGAAACCAGCCGCACGTCGTAACGCACGTCAATTCGCTCTACAGGCGATCTACTCATGGCAAATTACTAAAGAGAATGTTGCCAAGATTGAAGAACAGTTTTTGTCTGGCGACAAATACGATGAAGAAGAACTTCATGCATCTGAGCCAGCGCTTGCTGCTCCAGAGACAGACGTAGCTTACTTCCGTGAACTATTAAGCGGTGTTGTACTTAGCCACGCTGAGCTAGATAGCAAAATTCGTCCATACATCTCTCGTCCTATGCAGGATTTAGATATGATGGAACTTGCTCTTCTTCGCCTTGCTATGTACGAGATGACTCGTCGCGAAGATGTTCCTTACAAAGTTGTTATCAATGAAGCGATTGAACTTGCAAAAGTTTTTGCAGCAGAAGATAGCCACAAGTTTGTGAATGGTGTACTTGATAAAGCAGCACCTCACATTCGTAAGAAATAACGATTTCTTCAATGAAAAGGTCAGCACATGCTGACCTTTTTTGTATCAAAAGCTTTTACATCAAAAAGTAAGTGAATTATGTCTGGTGAATTTAATCTGATAGACAAGTATTTCGTCGGTCGTCAGAGCCAACGTAAAGATGTCCATCTAGCCGCTGGTGATGATTGCGCTTTGGTCAAAGCGCCAGCTAATGTTCAGATTGCGATTAGCACGGATACATTGGTAGCTGGAACGCATTTCTTAGCCGACGCGAACCCAGCATGGGTCGCACACAAAGCATTGGCTTCTAACATCAGTGATTTGGCTGCGATGGGCGCAACGCCTGCGTGGGTGAGCTTCGCATTAACGATGCCTGAGCCAGATGAAGAATGGCTTGCACCTTTCTGTGATGCATTTTTCGAACTGGCTGATTACTATGGTATTCAGTTAATAGGCGGTGATACCACCAAAGGGCCATTGTGTCTGACTCTAACGGTGCAAGGTTTTGTTCCTGAAGGTAAAGCTCTCACACGTTCCGGAGCCAAGCCTGGGGATTGGGTATATGTAACGGGAAACCTTGGCGATGCAAAAGCTGGCTTGGATGTGATTCTAGATGACTCTCTGCGCAGCAGAGCCGGCGCGGAAGCACTAGAGCGAGCTCATTATCTTAGTTCTCCGCGTGTGCTTGCTGGACAAGCTCTTGTTGGCTTAGCCTCGTCGGCGATAGATATTTCAGATGGTTTAATCTCTGATATTAAGCACATTTTACAGCGATCTCAGGTTGGGGTTAGTATTGATGTCTCTCAGCTACCGATCTCTTCAGAATTAGTCCAGTTTTTAGATGATAAGATCAGCGTGCAGCAGTATGCTTTAGCAAGTGGCGAAGAATACGAGTTGTGTTTTACCGTGCCGGAGCAAAATCGAGGCTCGTTACAAAGCGCTTTATCTCATACTGGCTGTAAGGTCACATGTATTGGTCAAATCCGACCAAATGGAACCTTCGAGCTGCATGATAACAATCAACCACTTGATTGGGACTTAAGTGGCTTCGACCACTTTAAATGATCTGAGCTAAGCTCTAGCCAAGAGCCTGTTACTATTGAGTAACTCGCAGGCATGACGATTGAAACCAAACTAGCAGTATAGGTTTAAGGATATGACCAACCCTCTTTCTCTGATTTCATTAAAGAACCCGTGGCATCTATTGGCGACGGGTTTTGGCAGTGGATTATCCCCGTTTATCCCTGGAACAATGGGCACACTGGCGGCCGTGCCTTTCTTTTTGTTGTTGGCACAATTACCATTTACGGCGTATGTCATTGTTGTTCTGATTTCGTGTGTGATCGGCATTCAAATATGCCAAGTGACGTCTGCAGACATGAAGGTGCATGATCATGGTTCAATCGTATGGGATGAGTTTGCGGGCTTTTGGATTACGATGAGCATTGTACCTGCGTTGAATATTCCACTCACTGAATGGAAGTGGTTGATCACTGGCTTCATCTTGTTTCGTTTTTTCGATATGGTAAAACCTTGGCCAATTGGGTGGCTAGATAAGCGAGTTCACGGTGGGCTGGGTATTATGGTTGATGATATCGTGGCGGGAGTTATGGCCGGTGTTGCCCTGTTTCTAGTCGCAAAATATGCGGGCTGGATGAATTAAACGTTGACCGTAAAAAAAGGGATGCTATGAGCATCCCTTTTTACATTCTATTTTGCTAAATAATCCAAGATGG
Organism: Vibrio sp. 1727; assembly: GCF_033344415.1. Taxonomy (NCBI): domain Bacteria; kingdom Pseudomonadati; phylum Pseudomonadota; class Gammaproteobacteria; order Vibrionales; family Vibrionaceae; genus Vibrio; species Vibrio sp. 1727. The sequence goes on along the minus strand of NZ_JAWPOT010000008.1, from coordinate 53,041 downwards.
ATTTTTCAATTCCTTTTGCATCGAGACCAAGCTCTTCATGCAGTTCATCTTGTGTTCCCTGATGAATAAACTCATCTGGTAAACCTAGGTTCAACACAGGTTTAATGATTTTATCTTTCATCATGAACTCAACGACACCAGCACCAGCACCACCCGCGATAACATTTTCTTCTAACGTCACGAGCACGTCATGATCTGCGGCTAATTGACGAATTAATGCTTCATCGAGCGGCTTCACAAAGCGCATATCAGCAACAGTGGCGTTAAGGTATTCTGCCGCTTCTAGCGCGTTACCCAAGAAAGTACCAAAGTTCAGAATAGCAACTTTTTCACCTTGGCGAACCATGCGCCCTTTACCGATTTCTAACGCTGTAAACTCAGTTTCGATTTCTACGCCCATGCCGCTACCACGAGGGTATCGAACCGCACTCGGGCCAGCATGTTTATGGCCAGTGTAAAGCATTTGTCGGCACTCGTTTTCGTCGCTTGGCGCCATGATCACCATGTTCGGAATACAGCGCATAAAGCTCAAATCGAACGCACCTTGGTGAGTTTGACCATCTGCGCCAACGAGACCTGCGCGGTCGATCGCAAACATCACTGGTAAGTCCATGATCGCGATGTCGTGGATCAATTGGTCATAACCACGTTGCAAGAAAGTCGAATAGATAGCAACGATTGGATGATCGCCCGCAATTGCCATGCCTGTTGCCAGTGTCACTGCGTGCTGCTCAGCAATCGCCACATCAAAGTATTGGTCTGGGTACTCTTTTGAGAAACGCACCATACCTGATCCTTCGCGCATTGCTGGCGTAATTGCCATTAGCTTAGGATCTTGGGCCGCCATGTCACATAAAAAGTCACCAAAGATCTTTGAGTAAGTTGGCTTACCGCCACTGCTTTTCGGTAGACAGTTATGCGTTGGATCGAATTTAGGAACACCATGGTAGCCGATAGGATCTTTCTCGGCAGGCTCATAACCTTTGCCTTTCTTGGTCATGATGTGTAAGAACTGAGGCCCTTTGAGCTCACGCATGTTTTTTAGCGTTTTGACGAGTTCATTGACGTCGTGCCCATCAATCGGGCCAATGTAATTAAAGCCGAATTCTTCGAATAGAGTACCAGGCACTACCATGCCTTTTAGGTGCTCTTCCGTACGGCGAACCAACTCTTTAATAGGTGGAACACCAGACAGCACTTTCTTGCCGCCTTCACGGATAGAAGTGTATAAGCTACCAGAAAGTACCTTTGCAAGGTGGTTATTCAGGGCGCCGACGTTTTCTGAAATCGACATTTCGTTGTCGTTCAAAATCACCAACATATCAGGATGAACGTCGCCAGCGTGGTTCATGGCTTCGAATGCCATGCCTGCTGTAATTGCGCCATCACCAATCACACTTACGATTTTGCGACCTTTACCTTCTTTTTGTGCGCTGATGGCCATGCCAAGACCTGCACTAATCGATGTCGAAGAGTGGCCGACAGATAAGGTGTCATATTCACTTTCTTCACGCCAAGGGAAAGGGTGTAGACCATCCTTTTGGCGAATTGTTGGCATTTTATCGCGACGTCCGGTGAGGATTTTGTGCGGGTAAGCCTGATGACCAACATCCCAGATCAATTTGTCGATAGGGGTGTTGTAAACATAATGCAGAGCGACAGTTAGCTCTACGGTGCCTAAGCCAGACGCTAAGTGTCCGCTAGATTGGCTCACTGAATTTAGCAGATACGTTCGCAGTTCATCACACAGATTTGGTAATGTTTCTTTCGGAAGAAGACGTAATTCTTTCGGTGTATTTGCTAACGCCAGTGTTGGGTACTTTGAAATATCAAGAGTCATATAAATGCGCGCTTATAGTGTTAATTTTTGCGCTCGATGACATATCGGGCGAACTCTTCGAGTAACTGAGTATTGTATGGGATAGCTTCCAATGCTTGAAGTGCTTCCTGTAACAGAGTGTGAGCTTTCTCTATGGCTCCCTCTAAACCCAGCAGGGAAGGATAAGTGCTCTTATTCAGACCTTGGTCGGAACCTTGAGGCTTACCCAGTGTTTCTGTGTCACTGATGATATCAAGAATATCGTCTTGAACCTGAAACGCCAAACCAATTGCTTTTGAGTAGCGCTCCAAGTGAGGTAGAACCTCGATACCTTTCTCACCAGCAGCTAATGCACCTAATTTTACCGCACAATCAATCAGAGCTCCGGTTTTTTTACGGTGTATCTCTTCCATTTCTTCAAGAGAAACTTGGCGATTTTCCGCGCCTAAATCTAAGGCTTGCCCTACACACATGCCGCTGGCACCAGAAGAATGCGCTAAGGCTTTGATCATGTTGATGCGTTGAGCTTCTGCCGCCGGGCTTAATTGACCATCAGCAATAATAGTGAAGGCAAGGGTTTGTAGTGCATCACCTGTCAGTATTGCGGTTGCTTCATCAAACTTAATATGACAAGTTGGTTGACCTCGACGCAGTTCATCATCGTCCATGGCTGGCAGATCATCATGAATGAGTGAGTAGGCATGTATACATTCGATAGCAGCGGCGGGGGTGTCTAAGTCTTCAGGTTTACAGCCGAGCATTTGACCTGTGATGTAAACAAGAAAAGGGCGAACGCGTTTCCCACCTAGCAAAAGGCCGTATTTCATTGCTTGAATCAATGGCTGCTCTTGATATGGAAGCTGATCGAGCCACAAATTCAATTGCTGATTGTTTCTTTGTTGAAAAGACGTCAATGTCTGTTGCATCACATTGCTCACTACTGATTGTTATTCTGAATCTGGTTTGAAGTCACTCAGTGGTGCTTCATCATCTTCACTAAGAAGAATGCTCACGCGCTGTTCGGCGTCGCTTAATTTAGTTTGGCCTGCACGAGCTAAGGCAATGCCTCGTTCAAACTTACGCAGGGCATCATCTAGAGCAAGATCGCCATTTTCTAATTGATCAACCAAGCTATCAAGCTCTTCAATGGTTGCTTCAAAGGTCATGTTTTCTGGTTTCTTGACCGCCATCTTTTTTCTGCCTTAATCAAGCCTCGGGTAAGATGCACGAAAGTTACCTTAGCCTAGTAACTTGGTCAAATTTAACCTTATATAATTGTCACAAAATTAGCGTTCAACGAGTCTAAGCGATGAAACCCCATATTTTGGTTGAGGTTGTTAAGTGTAATTTGTGATCCATTAGCTAAGATTTTTCTAAAAATTCTGCGCGAGTTGTCGATACAGGTAATAATCCGCCCAATGGCAGTATTTGAGTATAGCGTGAGGAGTGCTTTGTGGATTTAGCAACCCTATTAGGTTTGATTGGTGGTTTTGCATTCGTCATTATGGCGATGGTGCTTGGTGGCAGCATCGGCATGTTTGTCGATGTCACGTCGATCCTTATTGTCGTTGGCGGCTCAATATTCGTCGTGTTGATGAAGTTCACAATGGGACAGTTTTTTGGTGCGACAAAGATTGCTGGCAAAGCCTTCATGTTTAAAGCGGATGAACCCGAAGACCTGATCGCAAAAATTGTGGAAATGGCCGATGCGGCGCGTAAAGGTGGTTTTCTTGCTCTTGAAGAGATGGAAATAAACAACACATTCATGCAGAAAGGCATTGATCTACTGGTTGATGGCCATGATGCCGACGTTGTGAGAGCGGCACTCAAAAAAGACATCGCGCTTACGGATGAACGACATACGCAAGGTACTGGCGTATTTCGCGCCTTTGGCGACGTTGCTCCTGCGATGGGAATGATTGGCACCTTGGTTGGTCTTGTTGCGATGCTTTCAAACATGGATGACCCTAAAGCGATTGGACCAGCAATGGCCGTTGCACTCTTGACCACATTGTATGGCGCGATCCTGTCCAATATGGTGTTTTTCCCTATTGCGGATAAGCTTTCTCTTCGCCGTGACCAAGAAACGCTAAATCGCCGTTTGATCATGGATGGCGTATTAGCGATTCAAGATGGCCAAAACCCGCGAGTGATCGATAGTTACTTGAAGAACTACCTCAATGAAGGTAAACGTGCCCTTGAGATTGACGAGTAACTTGGAGAGTAGTGATGGATGATGAAGATAACAAATGCGATTGTCCGCCACCCGGTCTCCCGTTATGGATGGGGACATTCGCGGACTTAATGTCGCTACTGATGTGTTTCTTTGTTCTTCTACTCTCGTTTTCTGAGATGGATGTACTGAAGTTCAAACAAATTGCAGGATCAATGAAATTTGCCTTCGGTGTGCAAAATCAGCTTGAAGTGAAAGACATTCCCAAAGGTACTAGCATTATTGCCCAAGAGTTTCGACCGGGTCGGCCGGAACCAACTCCGATTGATGTCATCATGCAGCAAACCATGGACATCACTCAGCAGACGCTCGAATTTCATGAAGCGGAGTCTGATCGAGCTGGTGGCACAAAACGTGATGAAGGCAAGTTAACGGGTGGGCAATCGCCAGAAACGTCAACTCAAAACAATGAATCTGCCGAAGCGGACATGCAGCAACAGCAATCTAAAGAGATGTCGCAAGAGATGGAAACCTTGATGGAAAGCATCAAGAAAGCCTTAGAGCGAGAGATTGAACAAGGCGCCATTGAAGTTGAAAACCTCGGTCAGCAGATTGTTATACGTATGCGTGAAAAAGGTGCATTCCCAGAAGGTTCGGCCTTCTTGCAGCCTAAGTTTCGCCCTTTAGTTCGTCAGATTGCAGAGCTAGTAAAAGATGTGCCAGGCATTGTTCGAGTATCTGGCCATACAGACAATCGACCGCTAGATTCGGAACTTTATCGTTCTAACTGGGATCTCTCTTCTCAGCGCGCAGTATCAGTCGCGCAAGAGATGGAGAAAGTGAGAGGCTTCTCTCATCAACGTTTAAGAGTACGAGGCATGGCGGATACGGAGCCCTTGTTACCGAATGATTCTGATGACAATCGCGCACTTAACCGACGGGTTGAAATCAGCATTATGCAAGGCGAGCCTCTCTACAGTGAAGAAGTGCCGGTAATTCAATAACTAGGCTTTAGTTTTAAGTCAGTAAAGAGACAAGAAAGCGAGCAGATTGCTCGCTTTTTTTGTTTTTCCAATCCGCTTGGGTGTATAATCTTGCGCCTTAAAAGTGAGCTCAGACTACTTTTTGTGACTGAAACGCGGTTTTACTGCGTATGAAGTATTGAAGTTGAGTGTCACTCTTTGTTGATTGCGAAACTAACCTGCGAATTAGACTATGAAATTTATTGTAAAGCCCCATCCAGAAATTTTTGTAAAAAGTGAATCTGTGCGTAAGCGCTTCACAAAGATTTTAGAGTGCAACATTCGTAACATCATTAAGAGCCGCACGGAGTCTGTCGCGGTATTTAACCGTCGTGATCACATTGAAGTGACCTCTGAGAGTAACGAATTCCACGCTGAAGTTCTTGAGGTTTTGACTCATACACCAGGCATTCACCACGTACTGGAAGTGAAGCAAACTGAATTTAAAGACTTGCACGATATTTTCGAGCAAGTGCTAGAACTCAACCGTGCTGCACTCGAAAATAAAACCTTTGTTGTACGTGCGAAGCGTCGTGGCAAGCATGACTTTACCTCCATTGAATTAGAGCGTTATGTAGGCGGTGGTTTAAATCAAGCGATTGAAAGCGCTAGTGTTAAGCTACGAAACCCAGACATGACGATCAAGGTAGAAGTCTCGAACGACAAGCTAAACCAAGTATTGTCTCGTCATAAAGGCCTAGGTGGTTTCCCTCTGGGTACGCAAGAAGACGTGTTAAGCCTGATCTCGGGTGGTTTCGATTCTGGTGTTTCAAGCTATCTTCATATCAAGCGTGGTTCAAAAGTACATTACTGCTTCTTTAACTTAGGTGGTCCAGCACACGAAATCGGCGTTAAGCAGGTTTCTCACTACCTATGGAACAAATACGGTTCTTCAGCAAAAGTACGTTTTATCTCAGTTGATTTCGAGCCTGTGGTTGCGGAAATCCTAGAGAAAGTCGATGACGGCCAAATGGGCGTGATCTTGAAGCGTATGTTTATGCGTGCAGCAGGCATGATCGCTCAGAAGATGAAGATCGAAGCATTGGTAACAGGTGAAGCACTAGGTCAAGTATCGAGCCAAACGCTAACCAATCTACGCCACATCGATAACGTAACTGACACGCTGATTCTGCGTCCACTTATCAACTGGGATAAAGAAGACATCATCAATCTAGCACGTGAAATCGGCACAGAAGATTTCGCCAAGACAATGCCAGAATACTGTGGTGTTATCTCTAAGAAGCCAACCGTGAAAGCGGTGAAAGGCAAGCTAGAAGCTGAAGAAGAGAAATTCGACTTTAGTATCCTTGAGCAAGTGGTTCAAGAAGCTCGCATGATGGACATTCGTGATATCGCGAAAGAGTCTGAGCAAGCCGCACCAGAAGTAGAGCAAGTTCAAGCGGTAGAAGAGCACGCGGTTGTGCTAGATATTCGTAGTCCTGAAGAGGAAGACGATAACCCACTTGAAATCGAAGGTGTGGATGTGAAACATATCCCTTTCTACAAGCTGGGTACACAGTTTGGTGACTTAGACCAGTCTAAGACATACTTACTTTACTGTGACCGCGGTGTGATGAGCCGTCTGCAAGCGCTTTACTTGCAAGAGCAAGGCTTCAGCAACGTAAAAGTTTACCGTCCATAGCTGACTGATAAAATACGTTAAAAGGCGCAAATTGAGACATCAATTTGCGCCTTTTTTGTTTTTGATCGCGTTACAGACAACCATTACTTAGCATAATGTTGAGGCTTATCGCAAAGCCATACACTTTGTGTTGATATAACGATAATTAATCCGAAAGAAGAGTAATAAAGTGATATTGCTGCCAGATATGCGGATGAGATTTTTGATAGATAAAAAAACACCGCCTAATTTAGGCGGTGTAACAAATTTGACAGACAGGTCAAAAATAAATACAGGAAGTATATGTTTTGTCACAGGGAGTGTGGACAAAACATTATGGTAGAAATCTACCTAACTCGAAATACGAGTTTGCAAACACAACATCGCAACAACGAAGCCAATTGATTTCCAAAGAAATCAAGCCGTTCAGGCCCGTGTTGCGGGGTGAAATATAGAATTTATCTGGCTGTTCGACAACGGACATTTTATAATGTTTCAGATTAAAAAAACTAATCCTATTAGAGGTCCCATATGTCTCGCAGATTGCCTCCATTAAATTCGCTTCGAGTCTTCGAAGCGGCTGCTCGTCATCTCAGTTTTACACGAGCAGCAGAAGAGTTATTTGTTACTCAAGCCGCGGTCAGTCACCAGATTAAAGCGCTTGAAGAGTTCTTATCATTGAAGCTCTTCCGTCGACGTAATCGTTCTTTGTTGTTAACAGAAGAAGGCCAAAGTTACTTTCTCGATATCAAAGATATTTTCACCTCGATTGCGGAAGCGACAGATAAGGTGTTGGAACGTAGCGAAAAAGGGGCATTGACGATTAGCCTACCGCCGAGTTTTGCTATCCAATGGCTTGTACCTCGTTTGGCCGATTTTAATGCTCAAGAGCCCGATATCGATGTACGTATTAAAGCCGTAGATATGGATGAAGGCTCACTGACTGATGATGTTGATGTGGCGATCTACTATGGCCGTGGGAACTGGCCAGGTTTGCGAGCAGATAAATTGTACCAAGAGTTTTTGATCCCACTTTGTTCACCTTCATTACTTTTGGGTAACAAACCATTAGAATCTTTAAGTGACCTCAAATTACATACTTTGTTACACGATACTTCGCGTAAAGACTGGAAGCAGTTTGCTCGTCATTACAACATTGAAGGCATCAACGTAAACCACGGTCCTATTTTTAGTCACTCAACGATGGTGCTACAGGCTGCTGCGCACGGTCAGGGGGTCGCGCTCGGTAACAACGTACTCGCCAAACCTGAAATGGAAGCCGGACGACTCATTGCACCATTCGACGAGGTGTTGATATCTAAGAATGCATTCTATGTGGTGTGTCATGAACAGCAGGCAGATATGGGCCGAATCGCAACGTTTAGAGACTGGATGTTAGCAACCGCGAGAAAAGAACAAGAGGAAGTATTGGATGAATCACTGGATAGCTGAGGGGCCTGAAAACGGACCGCTGTTTATTTTTGCTCACGGCGCAGGTGCGGGGATGGAGCATGACTTCATGACAGCTGTCGCCAAAGGATTAGTGGAGCAAGGTATTCGTGTAGTGCGTTTTAATTTCCCTTACATGGTGAAACGTTCGGAAGATGGCAAAAAGCGTCCGCCCGATCGCGCGCCAAAGTTGCTCGAAGCATACAGCGAAGTGATCGCTCACTTTACTTCTTCTCCCGTGGTTATTGGTGGTAAGTCAATGGGCGGTCGTATGTCGAGCTTGTTGGCTGAAAATGAGCTGGTGGCGGGCATTGCCTGTTTAGGGTTTCCATTTCACCCACCAGGAAAGCCAGAGAAATACAAAGGCGAGCACTTAGCAACCATTGAGAAACCTACGCTGATTCTGCAAGGGGAACGAGACACCTTTGGTAAGCGTGAGGAATTCGATGATTTCGTCCTTTCGTCACAAGTAACGGTGAGCTTTTTACCTGATGGTGACCACAGCTTCAAACCGCGCAAGATCTCAGGTCATACTGAAGTGGGTAACATTGCACTCGCGATAGAGCAGTTAGCGGCGTTTATAAAAGAGGTGTACAGTGAAAAGTAAGTGGTTACTCTCATTCTCTGGATTGTCTGGGCTGATTTCGGTCGCTCTTGGAGCATTTGCTGCTCATGGGCTAAAAGCGACACTGGCCCCTTATTTGCTCGGTGTATTTGAGACCGGAGTTCTGTATCAATTTATTCACACGTTGGCGATTGTGTTTTGTGCCATTCTGCTTCTGCTCAATTTGGGACAAAAAGCACAAAAATATTTTTTCATTGCGGCGATTTGCTTTATTATCGGCATCTTTTGTTTTAGCGGCAGTCTTTACGCGCTGGCGCTGACGGGCATTAAGTGGTTTGGGCCAATTACTCCTGTGGGAGGATTACTGTTCATGATTGGTTGGTGTCTGTTCTTTTTTGCTGCGTTCAATATCAAAGAGGTCTCCAAGTGAAACAACTAATGCTCTATTGCCGTTCTGGCTTTGAGAAAGAGTGTGCTGGTGAAATTCAGGACAAAGCGACACAGTTGGAAGTGTATGGCTTCCCTCGTGTGAAGAGAAACTCAGGTTATGTTGTCTTCGAGTGTTACCAAGATGGAGATGCCGACAAACTTGCGAGAGGTTTAGACTTTAAGTCTTTAATTTTTGCTCGACAAATGTTTGCGGTAGCAGCTGAGTTTCAATCGTTGCCAAGTGATGACCGCATTAGTCCAATTTTGAATGAACTAGCAGACATTGAAGCATTCCCTCGTTGTGGTGATTTGAGAATTGAAACGCCAGATACAAATGAAGCGAAAGAGCTACTGAAATTCTGCCGTAAGTTTACCGTCCCAATGCGTCAAGCGTTGCGCGGCAAAGGCTTAATGCTGAACAAAGATAACGCGAAAAAACCAGTACTGCACATTTGCTTTGTTGAGCCTGGCCACTGTTACGTTGGTTACTCTTACACTGACAACAACTCACAGTTCTTCATGGGTATCCCTCGCCTTAAATTCCCAGCAGACGCTCCAAGTCGTTCAACACTTAAACTGGAAGAAGCATTTCATGTCTTTATTCCACGTGAAGAGTGGGATGAGCGTTTGGCACCAGGTATGTGGGGTGTGGATTTAGGTGCATGTCCAGGCGGTTGGACGTACCAATTAGTGAAGCGCTCAATGTTCGTTCACTGCGTTGATAACGGCATGATGGCAGACAGTTTGATGGAAACTGGCCAGATCAAGCACCATATGGTGGATGGTTTTAAGTTCGAACCAGACCGCAAGAACGTAACATGGATTGTTTGTGACATGGTGGAAAAGCCAGCTCGTGTTGCTCACCTGATGGGACAGTGGCTGTTAAAAGGTTGGGCAAAAGAGGCCATCTTTAACCTTAAGCTGCCAATGAAAGGGCGTTATGACGAAGTGCTGCAAGACCTTGAAAATCTGAAGCAGTTCCTCATTGATAATAAGGTAAAGTTCAAGCTACAAGCTAAACATTTGTATCATGATCGTGAAGAAATCACGATTCATATCCAATGTCTGTCGAATATTTCACCTTACTAACTTTATTCCCCGAGTCTTTTGGGAATAGTGATTAGAATAGAAAAAGCGCCTTCAAATGGCGCTTTTTTAATATCTGAGTGTTTCATGGTGTGAAACTACCATCGGGCACTACTCCGCTTTGTTTGGCCCTAAAAAGCGAATATCTTGCAAGTTAAAGCCTAGTTCTATATCGCACTTTAAAGCGGCGACGAGTTTACATAAACGAGCAGACTCAATGTGCTCATCCAATTTTTTACGGTATTTCGGTACGAGATCTTCACTAGCGTAGGCAGCTTCAATACTCTCAAACTGAGTGAGAATCTCTTTCGCTGCTTTCGGGCCAATTCCAGGTACGCCCGGAACTTGGCTAGAGCTTATCCCTGTCAATCCCCAGTAATCCGCTAGTTGACTTGGTTTTACGCCGAACTCTTTTTCGATAAATGGTTCATCTAACCAACGATGTTGGAAATAATCACGGATTTGTAGGGTAGGGGAAAGTAGCTGGCAGTAACCTTTGTCAGTCGAAACGATGGTGACTTTTTCACCATGGCTGGCCACTTTCGTTGCGAGTGTAGCAACCAAATCATCTGCTTCATCGCCTTCAGACAGCAATGAATCAATACCTTGCTCCCACCACGCTTGTTGAATCGCATCTAACCCTTGCAGTAGTGGCAGAGGCATTGGTTTTCGGTTTTGCTTATAGTCAGGGAGAATTTCAGCGCGCCAACCTCTGTCTTGTTCGTGGTGATCAAAAACTGCGATGATGTGTGTCGGGTTGGCCTCTGACAGAATGCGAGTGAGGGTTCTTTGCGTTGTGGTTATGGTTCTTGCTATGTCGGTTGGATCTGGTTGTGCTGAGTGCACTCGGCGGATCAGGTTTAGGGCATCAATGATAACAAGATGAATAGACATAATGACTTAGCAATAAAAAAGGGGCGTAATGCCCCTAGTGTAACGAATGCTAGCCTGACTATCGACCACCAATTTCCGGGTGAGCGATTCGATAACACGGTTCGTAGTCTGAACCGCCAGGTAATTTCATTCGGTGCTGTTCGACAAAGTCTTTTAGCAACTTATCGAGTTTTTTCATGAGGACTGCGTCGCCATGAATGGTGAAAGGCCCTCTACGTTCTATTTCTCGAATGCCTTCAGCCTTTACGTTACCTGCCACTATGCCAGAGAAGGCTTGACGCAAGTTGGCCGCTAAAACTTGCGGTTCTTGATCTAGGCTTAAATCCAATTGTTCCATCGACTCATGAGTAGGTTCAAATGGCAGTTGGAAGTTTGGCTCAATTTTCAATGACCAGTTAAAGCTGTACGCATCGCCTTTCTCTTTTCGGTGAAGGCGTACCGAGTCCATGGAGCGTTTCATAATACGAGCGACTTCTGCCGGGTCGTCAATGATGATCTCGTAGTGCTTTTGCCCTTCCTCACCAAGTGTGTCGCGAATGAACTCATCAATAGAGCGGAAGTACTCTTCACTCTCTTTTGGTCCTGTTAATACGATAGGCATTGGCTGATCGGCGTTATCCGGGTGCATCATGATGCCAAGAATGTACAGTAGCTCTTCCGCTGTGCCCGGGCCACCTGGGAAAATAACGATACCATGAGCCATACGGACGAAGGCTTCCAAGCGCTTTTCGATGTCGGGCATGATGACCAGTTCATTTACTATTGGGTTTGGTGGCTCGGCAGCAATAATCGAGGGTTCGGTTAAACCAAGATAACGTTGCTGAGTATAACGTTGCTTTGCGTGCCCAATTGCTGCACCTTTCATCGGCCCTTCCATTGCACCAGGGCCGCAACCTGTGCAGATGTTAAGTTCACGCAGGCCCAGTTCGTTACCCACTTCACGTGTGTACTGATACTCCACTCCATTGATAGAGTGACCACCCCAACATACGACAAGATTAGGTGCGATACCTGGAGTTAATGCTCTGGCATTACGAAGAATGCCGAACACGAGGTTCGTAATGTGAATTGGGTTAGTAAGGTTGAGCCGTTGGGCGTCTGCCAAATGCATGTTTACGTAAACGATATCACGCAATACGGAGAACAGATGCTCTTGGATACCTTTAATTATTTCGCCGTCAACAAAAGCGTGCTCTGGCGGATTAGTCAGCTCAAGCTTAATACCACGCTCACGACGCACGACGTTGACATCAAACGATTGGTATTTATCGAGCAGTTCTTTCGAGTTATCGGTATGGCTACCGGAGTTCAACACCGCTAATGTGCAATTACGGTACAGCTGATAAAGTTCACTCGAGGCTGTGTTCTTTAAGCGCTCTACTTCTAGTTGAGATAGCAAGTCCATGCTACCAGCGGGGCTTATATGGGTAATCATAACGCCTCCTTGTGTTGCATTAATTTGAGGGAAAGTACCAACTTACCTTTTTGGTGTTATACGTATGGTTTGATGAAAGGTAGTTGGCCGATTTGGTTTTATGGTTATCAACTCCCAAGCAACCTCAAGATGATACATTTGCCTTTTATAAATACATCATCTTGAAGTGACTTGGGTTTTTACAGCTTAGCAGACTAAAAGGGAAGAAATGTGATAACTCGTTGAAAATGGGTGGTTATAAAGCGAAGATTGCACCAAATTTGGTTTGTTTGCTCGCTTTTTGTACGAATCTTAGCTCCAGTTAAGCTGGTTTGTTCCACGTTTTTTAGCGTCCGCAAGCATCTTGCCAAGACGATCGAGCACATACTCTGGCGTATCGGACTCTTTGAAAGACGTCGATACAGCAGCTAAGGTAATCATGATATTTTGCTCACGGAACTTAAAGGGTAATTGGCTAATATCACGCTGGATATGCTTAATAAGATCCAGTGTGTATTCTTCAGATTGTTCCGGGACGAGTAGAATAAACTCCTCGCCACCAAAGCGAGCTACTGTTTCCGTTTCTGATACGCGCTTGTTAATAGTACGAGCGATGATCTTCAGCGCTTTATCGCCAGCCGTATAACCATAGCTATCATTCACCGCTTTGAAATTGTCTACATCAAACAGCACAACACGAAGGTTTTTCTGAGAGCGAATCCAACGGCGATACTCTAGCTCTAGTCGATCGTTAAATGCAGTGCGGTTATAAACTTTAGTCAGCGGGTCGAGCAACATACGCTGAGCTTGGTCATCTAAGCGTCGACGATAATCTTGCGTAGTTTCAAATACCGCTTCGAGTTGGTTCTTACTGTAACTTAACCGCTCTTGCAGCGCTTGCTCTCGCTCTTCCGTCATTTTCAGTCGCTCTGTCAGCGACGCCATTTTTTCGAGAAGAGGCGTGATTTCTTTTTTCACAACCGCGATATCTTGAGCTTGATTAAGTGACTTTTGGCTTAATTCAACCAAGCTGTTCATTTCTGTGTTGAGCTCTTGGCGGTGTTCAAAGTAGGTATGATGCTGGTCGACGTTCTGATGAACGGTTTTTAGGTTACTTGCGAGAGAAGTGTTCAGCTGATCAAGGAATTGGCTAGACGCCTCGCGCTCGAACTTTGTTGCTTCGACAACCAATTTCAGCGTTGAGAGCGTAAGCTCAATGAGAGACTCGGCACTCACGCCAAGGAGCAACTTAGCGCGAATATCCAGCAATCTATCGCCTGATTCTCCCTCGAAATCCAGCTCTGTAATAGTATGTTGAAGGTCGCTGGCCAAGCATTCAAGTTGAGATCTGTCAGGATTGTTTTCAAATTCACTAAGATGTAGACGTGAATTAGACGTGATGATTTTCAGAGCGCGTTCGTAAATACTCAGTAGCTTAGTGGCTTGATCAGCTTTATTGCTGGCGTGAACTTCAGAGAAACTCATCAGGTTCCGTAGTTCACGTTTTAACTGCGCAGGTAAGCCAGTGACACGTTGCAGTGTTTCACCACTGTGCTTGATTTGTTCGTCAAGGTAACCGTTCTGTTTATCCATCGTCTTCGACTGCTGTTTGAGCATCCTCTCTAATACCGCTAAACGCGGGATAAGAGTGCTGATATCTTTTTGATGTTGCAGCTCTTGTTGGATTTCAAATAGGTAGTTGGATACCTGAGTATTCGAACCCTGGCAAGCTGAAGACAATGATGCCACAACGCGTTTAAGAACTTGTTGTTCACGTTTGAATTTGAGTGAAGTATCACGATGAGTCAGTCTGAGTTGGTCAAGTTGACAACTCAGCTGATGCAGCTGCGACTGAATATCGGATTCCAAGATTCCCATGAAGTGACTACGGTTAAGTCCATGTACTACTGATAATTATCTGATAATAACAAAAAACTTTATAGCGTCATTAGTTATTACGTTCAACAGGCGTTTAATTATCCATTTTTTAATATTTTCTTGATGTCGTCCTCATTCTTGTAGGACGAATGGATCTTGATCAGGCCTTGGCTAATGGCATGTTGACAAGCAGTTCTTATGTTACCTGTTGCAAAGCTAGCAGCAGGCGCATTATCGATGGCTTTTAAGAACACCCAGTGGCTTTGCTTATCCTTCAAGCTGACTTCTCGTGCGATGTGAGTAGCAAGCAATAACAGATCGAGTAATTCCTCATCGTTAATTGCAGTGTAGGCTCGGGGTAAGAACGGATAATCGCTGATGCCCATACGAATAATACGATTGACGTTGTGCTGCTGTGCGAACTCATCCACCCAAGTCTGGAATTTTTCGAACATGACTTCGGCAGAAGCATCACGGTCAGCGTTCGGTTCTATGTAGAGTAAGTTCGCATCTGAGAAATGATAAAGACGCGACGGTTTTTCTATTTTTTCCGCAAGGAAGTCGCCAAATGCACGTTCTAGTTCTAGACCTGCCTTATAGCCGTTATGGACGTACATGCTTCGTAAGAATGGCAAATCGATCATAACAAAGCGTAGGCGATCATTAAGTGGTTCGTGGATCAATTCACCCATTTGCCATTGCTCGAAAGTTTCGCTCGACTTTTTCAATGAGCGAGACAGCTTAACGTTCAGCATACGCAAGTTACGTAAACGAGAGCGAGAGTGGGTGAAGAGGTCGTTACGCAGTTTTTCGATTTCACTTGCTTGGCGCTGCATAATGACACCGCGGCGCATAATGAACAAAAACATGACCAATACAGTAATAAACAATGCAAATGAGATTTTTTGGAATTTACGATGCTCTCTTTCCACTTGCTCTAAGCGTTCTGATTGACCGATGTAATGGATGGTTTGTTCGGCAAATTCTTTTTGCTGACGGAACGCATCTTCACTGATTTGGTTAAGCTGCTTTTGTTCTAGACGAACGAGGTTGGTGTATTTTTTATAAGCTTGCAGAGAAAGTTTGTATTCGCCTGCCTGCTCGTAACCTAACCCAAGTAAACGGTATGATTGCTGCTTAATGAAGTTGTTATTTTCAGGTGACTTTTCAGCAAGCGCTAACGCCAGCTTTGCATTAGTAATGACGTCTTTACTGTCATTTTGATGATAAGCCAGACCTGACTGAAGCAGGGCAGCCTTTGCTTCAAGCTTAGGAATATTAGTGTATTCTAAAAGCTCTTTAGAGCGGTCTAAGTACTGCTCTGCTAGCGCGTAGTTATAGAGTTGTAGGTAGGTAGCCGCCAAGCTTAAGCGAATTTTAATGATTCTATTGATGTTCTTACTGGTACTTTCATGGTCAAGCACGTTGAAGTAATGCACTAATGCAAGGTTAAACTTACCCTGATAAAAGTAGATGTCGCCCATTTGCTCTAGGACGTCCGCTAGGATCGGAGAGCTAGGGTAAGAGTCATAAAAATCTGCGGCTTGAGATAAGTATTCGATCGCTTTGTCGTACACTCGTCGCTCCTGGAAGAGCCTAGCCAAAAGGCGATTCACTTTTGCTAATCTTGCACCACTGTTACTTTCAATAGATTGCCAATAACCGTATAGCAGTTCTGACAAAGCCAAATTGTACTTCTTGCTATTGAGGTAAAACTCTCCGACGGCAGTGTAGTAGTCGATCAAGGCTAACTCAGAGCGGCTATCGTCAAGCATGGTCTTTGCTTCAGAGTACAAGTTTTCCGCTTTAATGATATCGCCACTATGTGAAGCGAGGAGTGCTCTTTGCATCACTAGTCGGTAGCGAACGCTGTCGGTGCGTTGTAATACGGCATCGGCTTCATCGAGCTGTTGTTCAATTTGGTTAAGTGTGTCTTCCGCTTTTGAGTAGTTTTCGTCGTACATCCAAATCATTTGGTTGCGCATCAGCTGTAGATCTAAGTCCATGTACGGCAATTGATATTCTTGCGCTAAGCGTTCCGCTTTATTTAGGTGCTCGATAGCCGAACGAACATTACCCATGGCGTAATCTGCCTGAGCGATAATCTTGTGCGCTTCGATGGTGCTGCTTGGTGTGCGAACGCTACGATCTGTTTCGTCGCGAGACATGGCTGAAGGGCTGTCACTTTCTTTGCGTTCTGTTAGCTCACGCTGTGACAAATAGTTGGTTGCCGCTTGTTTTGCTTGTGATGGCTCTATTTCCGCCAATTGTTGTGCTTCGTTGAGTAACGCGGACGATAAAATGGTTGCATGAAGTGGCTGTACAAACAGCAAGCAAAGAAAGCCAATCAACTTGAATAGACGCGAACTGTCCCAAAACATCCTTTCGTTCCCTCGAACTGTTTTTAGATATTGCGATAACGGCGAAAAGCCTCAATTAGCCGTTTAAATGCGGGTTGAAGCCATTTGGTATAGTAACATGCTTGGACAATAAAAACGTCCGGCAACCCTTTAGATTGCCGAACTTATTTCTGTTGCCTATGCGCTTACTGACGAGCCATACGGTGATTGTGAGCTGGCTTATCTCGTTCCGTTGAGCGGTAAGGGTTGATATCCAAGCCACCACGGCGCGTATAGCGGGCAAATACGGTCAGTTTGCTTGGTTGGCAGTATTTCATTAGATCCGTAAAAATACGCTCTATACACTGTTCGTGGAACTCATTGTGCTCGCGGAAAGACACTAAGTAACGTAACAGCTTCTCACGATCTATTTTTGCGCCTTGGTAGCGAATTTCTACACTGCCCCAGTCGGGTTGGTTAGTGATCAAACAGTTTGATTTCAATAGGTGGCTATGTAGCACCTCTTCAACTTGTACTTCACCTGCCGCACCTTCAAGCAAATCGGCATCAAAATCGTAACTGGTGATGTCAATGTCTTGGTCATCTATACATTCACCGTCCATTGTCACAATAGGTTGATTGGTATAGTGGGTCACTGGATTCACCTCAACCAGCACCTTTTCACCTGCGCATTCAGACAGGTCTTGTGTTAAACGCTCAGTCACTTCTTTCCAAGTAGCGAAACGCGTTTGGTTGTAGCTGTTTAAGTACAGTTTGAAAGACTTCGATTCAATCAAGTTTGCACTGGTGGCTGGAATGTATACTTCGCCAACGGCCACTTGTGGTAAACCTTTACTATTTAACCAAGACAGTTCGTACAGCGTCCAAATGTCGTGCCCCATGAAAGGCAGAGTATCGCCTAACTGGAGGTCATCTCGGTTCAGGCTGCGAGGGACTGGTTGCAGCAAGCTTGGGTCATACTGGTTCGCATACTCGGTCGTTTTACCTAGTGTTAGGCCAGCAAGCTCTTTAGCGTCAGAATATTTGCTCATACTTTGTGGTCGTTTTCGATTAGAATGGCGAGAATTTTACTGAATCCGCTGGTCAATTGCCATCCGGCAAGTACGGCTATCTGATAAATAAGGAATGAGGAGATCTTCATGACCCAAAACGTTACTCAGGCGCTACAAGAGTTCAGCCTGCGCTACCAACAAGCTTGGCAAGCTAAGCACAATGAGTTGCCAAGCAGTGAAGAGCTTGCAGAGCTTGTTTCTCCTTGTGTCGAAGAGAAGCGTGATGGAGAGGTGCTTTGGAAAGCGGTCGCACGTGATGAAATGGCCGATTTCACCAATGTGGAAAATGCGATTGAGTTGTCACTGCAAGATGATGTTAAAGCCTTTTATGGTTCTCAATACTGCGCTGATATGGAGGCAACTTGGCAAGGTAATTCGTTGACGCTGCTGCAAGTGTGGAGCGATGACGATTTCGTGCGCCTACAAGAAAATATTCTTGGTCATTTGGTGACGCAGCGCCGCTTGAAACTTAAACCAACAGTATTTATCGCAGCGACAGATGAGGAAATGGATGTGATTTCTATTTGTAACCTCACTGGCAATGTGATTCTAGAGCGTTTGGGCACCTCTAAACGTGATGTATTGGCAGATTCATTGGTTGAGTTCTTGAATAAGTTAGAGGCTGCCGTCTAAGTATGTATGTTGTTGAGTTGCAGTTTGAGTGTTTTGATAACACCACCGTCAGCGCGGTAGACAAAGCCATTAATGGCTTGATGGATGCTCTGCGTTACAACGGCCAAGTATTAGGTCGTGAATTTCCGATAGTGATGGGAGAAGGTGAATTTTTCGTTCGTGTTGTTTGCCCAGAACAAGACAGCTTGCATCCACGTTATCACTCAGATTTCGTCAAAGTTTGCATGAACCGTTTGTCGGATGCGTCTTTGCTTGCTCCGAAAATGCGTATGCTGGGGCGTGATTTGAATTCAGAACAAGCAGCCGAAGAAGAGACACCTAGCTGGCAAGTGTTGTACACGACTTATGTTCATACGTGTTCGCCTTTGCGAAGTGGTGAAACCCTGTTGCCAATTCCTTTGTATCGTAATGAGCCAACACTTAATGGAGACCATAAAGCCGTCATTAAGTGGCAGACTGAGTGGCAAGCGTGTGATGAAATCCAAATGGCAGGGGGTTGCCGAGCGGAACATGCGGCGCTCCACGAAATTTGTGATGTGGATAGTGTGCTGTTTCGCCGAGGTTGGGACTTACGTGGCCGTATCGAATACATCACGAAGATCCCTACGTACTATTACCAGTATCGTGTCGGCGGTCAGTCGCTGGAGAGCGAGAAAGCGCGCAAGTGTCCAAAATGCGATGGCGAGTGGCTACTCGATGAGCCACTACATGACATATTTCATTTTAAGTGTGATGACTGCCGAATCGTGTCGAATATCTCTTGGGACCATCTTAAGTAGCGAATTGAAGCTACTTAAATGGGTAGATAGACAAATAGAAAGGGCTGATGTTTTCACATCAGCCCTTTTGTGTTTAGAACGTTTATGTTTAGAACGTTGTTTTCAGTCATGTTTTGAAAAGTGGGATTACCAACCTTTCACAACACCGCCTTTGAACAGCTCTTTTGCCGCTTCGTAAACTTCTTCCGTTTGGTAAGCTTTTACGAAGTTTTGTACGTTTTGCGCATTAACATTTTCTTCGCGAGCGACAATTAGGTTTACGTATGGTGAGTCTTTATCTTCAACGAACACGCCGTCACGCTCTGGCGATAGGTCGATAGAGCTTGCGTAAGTGGTGTTGATGATAGATAGCGTTACGTCATCCAGTGAACGTGGAAGCTGTGGGGCTTCTAGTTCAATGATTTCGATATTTTTAGGGTTGCCTACGATGTCACGTACTGTAGCGAGTAGACCAACGCCATCACGTAGCGTAATCAAACCTTGTTGCTCAAGAAGCAGTAGTGAGCGACCTAGGTTCGTTGGGTCGTTTGGTACTGCGATGCGTGCGCCATCTTGAATTTCATCAATTGATTTTACTTGCTTTGAGTAACCAGCAATAGGGTAAACGAATGAGTTACCCGCGATAGCCAGTTTGTAGCCGCGGTCTTTCACTTGTTGGTCTAGGTATGGTTTGTGCTGGAACGCATTCGCGTCTACTGAACCATCATCCAGAGCGGCGTTTGGTGTTACGTAATCGGTAAATGTTACTAGCTCAACGTCTAGGTTGTATTTCTCTTTTGCTACTTTAGCGGCAACTTCGGCTACTTGTGCTTCAGCACCAGCAATAACGCCAACTTTTACTTTGTTTACGTCTACTTCTTTGTCGCCGCAACCCGCTAGAGCAAGAGCAGAGGCGGCCGTTGCTACAGTCAAAAGACCTTTAAGGCTAAATTTCATCTTTATCTCCTTATAATTTGTATTTTTGATGCTTATCTGTGGTCTACACGGCGCACCACAGCGTCGCCGATAGACTGAATAATCTGTACTAGAACAATCAACATCACGACAGTCACGGCCATGATAGTTACATCGTAGCGGTGGAAACCGTAACGAATGGCTACGTCACCTAGGCCGCCGCCGCCTACCGTACCCGCCATAGCTGAGTAGCTAACGAGAGTGACCAAGGTAATCGTTACTGAGTTAACAATAGTCGGCATTGCTTCAGGTAGTAGAACTTTTGTGATGATCTGTGTTGGAGTCGCCCCCATTGACTGCGCTGCTTCCACCAAGCCTGTCGGTACTTCTAATAAAGCACCTTCAATAAGACGAGCGACAAAAGGAATGGCGCCAATAGTCAGTGGGACGATTGCTGCGGTTGTACCGATAAAGGTTCCAACCAGCATTTTTGTCACTGGAATAATCGCAACCATCAGTACGAGGAATGGCACAGAACGACCAATGTTAACGATAGCGCCTAAGCCGCTATTTAGTTTGGTGTTTTCAAGTAGGCCGCCTTTCTTAGTAATATGGAGGATTACGCCTAATGGAATACCCACAGCAAAGCCGACTAATCCGGCAACCGCAACCATGTAAAGCGTTTCCCACGTTGCACCTAAAAGTAGTTTGCTGTTTAAACTCAGCCATTCAGAAATCGTATTAAAGGACATAACCAAGTACCTCTACTTTTACGTTGTGCTTACGCAGGTATTCAAGAGCTGCGTTGTCATCTTCTTCGTTACCAAATAGCTCTGCGACCATCATGCCGAATTTCACGCCACCAGCGTAATCAAGGTCGGAACTCAAAATACTCACATCAATATTGTATTTACGAGAAATTTGCGACATTAACGGTGCATCGACGGTTGCGCCAGTAAACTCTAAGCGAACCAACGGGTAGCTGCCATCAACACGCTCTGCTTGCAGACGAGCTTGGTAATCTTCAGGAATGGAAAGATCCAGCGTTGAGCGAATGAATTGGTGTGCCAGCTCTGTCTTAGGGTGCGCAAAAATATCGCCAACGGTGCCTTTTTCCACCAGCTCACCACCACCGATGATTGCTACTTCGTGACAGATGCTTTTTACGACTTCCATTTCGTGAGTGATAAGTAAAATCGTGATGTTGAGTTTGCGGTTGATCTCTTTCAATAACTCAAGGATAGATTGAGTTGTTGCTGGATCTAGTGCACTAGTGGCCTCATCACAAAGCAGCACGCTAGGATCGGATGCCAGTGCACGAGCAATTGCCACACGCTGTTTTTGTCCGCCACTTAAGTTAGATGGGTAGCTCTCGTGTTTGTCGGCTAAGCCTACAAGCTTTAGCAACTCAGTTACTTTTGTTGTGATTTGCGATTTGTCTTTACCTGCCAGTTCTAGGGGTAATGCCACATTATCAAACACAGTACGAGACGAAAGCAGGTTAAAGTGCTGGAAGATCATGCCAATGTTACGGCGTGTTTCGACTAGTTGTTTTTTACTGAGTTTGGTTAGATCTACACCATCAACGATGATGGAACCAGAGGTCGGTGCTTCTAGCATGTTGACACAGCGAATCAGCGTACTTTTACCAGCACCTGATGAACCGATAACACCAAAGATGGTGCCTTTGTCGATGTGTAGGTTAATGTCTTTCAGGGCAAGGATTTCCTTACTGCCTTGGTAGAACACTTTATTGACGTTTTTTATTTCTATCATGTTTCAACCTGCCCAAAGATACGGGGAACTTCGCTGTCAAAAACGGCCTTTGACAGAACTTAATGTTGAGCTTTATCTCAATTTTCAGTTGATGCTATGGGTTAAGCAGAATGAAGTCAATAGATATTTTTACGTCTAGACGTCTAAATGTATGGATGTTCTGTTTTAAAACGAAGATGTATAGATAACAAGCAGGAGGTAGACGGCGGGGCACCCTCAGATTTACCGATTCTTGCCCAACAAATCAACCGTTTTGTCGAGGCCTAGAATGAATTAGATAGTGTTGAAGTTTATAAGGTATGTAATAATCTGATTAAACCGAGTTAATAGAGAAATACGTTTTGGCAAAACCTGCTGTTTTTATCGATCGTGATGGCGTGATAAACGTTGACCACGGCTACGTTCATGACGAACATGATTTTGAGTACATTGATGGTGTATTTGAAGCGACGAAAGCGCTAAAAGATAAAGGCTACCTTCTAGTGTTAGTGACGAATCAATCGGGCATCGCACGCGGTAAATTCAGTGAAGACCGTTTCTTGTCTCTGACTCAATGGATGGATTGGAACTTTGCTGATAATGGTGTTGAGTTCGATGGTATCTATTACTGTCCACATCATCCAGAACATGGCATTGGCGAGTACAAGCAAGATTGTGAGTGCCGTAAGCCAAAACCAGGCATGTTCATTTCTGCGCGTGACTTCTTGAAGATCGACATGGAGAAATCTGTGATGATCGGCGATAAAGCTGAAGACATGATGGCAGCAGAAGCGGCAGGCGTTGGCACTAAGATTTTGGTTCGCACTGGTAAGCCAGTAACGGAACAGGGCGAAGCCATTGCAACGGTAGTATTAGATAGCATTGCAGATGTGCCTGCGTGCTTAAACAAGTAATCTTCATTACTGACTGAGATAAGGGAAGCCACTGCTTCCCTTTTGTTTGATTCCTTCTTTTAGTCTGAACACTTATGAGCAAAAAACTCACCATTCTTGATATCGCAAAATTGGCAGGCGTGGGCAAATCGACAGTAAGCCGTGTGCTTACTAACGATCCAAAAGTGAAACCCCAAACGCGAGAGAAGGTTGAGCAAATCATTCGTGAATCTGGTTATGTGCCGTCCAAATCTGCGCAATCAATGCGTGGCGGCCGCCAAAAAGTTATTGGGGTTATCATCTCCCGTTTAGATTCACCATCAGAAAATCGCGCCGTTGGTACAATGCTCAATGCTTTGTATTCCGCTGGTTATGATGCGGTGATCATGGAGAGCCAATTCGATCGCGATAAAACCAATGAACATTTGGATGTGCTTAAACGTCGCAACGTCGATGGGGTGATCGTGTTTGGCTTTACTGGATGTGATGAGCGAGCATTGGCGGAGTGGGGGAATCGTATCGTCGTGATCGCGATGGACACGCAAATGGTTTCTTCGATCAACTACGACAACCAAGGTGTGATAGACATGGCTTTGTCTCATCTTGAGCAGCAATCTTTATCTCGCATTGCTTATATTGGTGTTGACCCTGAAGACAAAACCACTGGCTTAGCTCGTCTAAATGCTTATAAAGCTTGGTGTCAACGCAAACAAATTACACCTTGTTTCCAGACGGGTAAGCTGAGCCATGAAAGTGCTTATCAGTTGGTAGACAAAGTCCTTCAATCTGACACTCAGGCCATCGTGTGCGCCAGTGACACCATCGCGTTGGGCGTGATTAAGCGTCTTCAAGAGTTAGGACGTGAAGACGTGGTTGTGACAGGTGTTGGAGGTAATGAATTGCTCTCTTTCCTTTTCCCTAAAGTATTTAGTGTCGACCCAGGTTATACCCTTGCAGGTGAGAAGTCCGCTAACATGCTGATCAATCAATTAAATGGCGATGAGGAAGTGGTTCACTTTACTCAACAGCCTATCGTTTGTTAATCCACACTAAAACGATCTGCTCTAAAATTATACTGTGATCATTCTCAATTAATGGGACTGTTCCCATTTTGTTTTTTGTCTTCGAATGGCAATATTAAAATTAAGAAATGGGAATGTTCCCATTTATAAAAACAAAATGATGAATCGAATGTATCCAATACAGGGTGGACAAAGTTATGAGTAAGATTGCGCGTAAAGACGTGGAGCGTCTTATTGAGCTGGTCGGGGGGCCGGACAATATTGCCAGTGTAAGTCACTGTTTAACTCGCTTGCGTTTTGTTCTAAATGATACGGACAAAGCAGATACGAAACAGTTAGAAACATTACCGATGGTGAAGGGCTGTTTTACCAACGCAGGCCAGTTCCAAGTGGTTATCGGTACTGAAGTGGATGAAGTTTACAAGGTACTGATCGGACTGACGGGTAAAAGTGAAGCCAGCAAAGACGAAGCGAAGAACGCTGCTCGTCAAAACATGAATATCGTTGAGCGTGGTATTTCCCACCTTGCAGAAATCTTTGTACCACTGCTACCAGCGATCATCACCGGTGGTCTGATCCTTGGTTTCCGTAACGTGATTGGCGACATCAAGATGTTTGATGGTCAAACGCTAACGGAAATCAGCCAGTTTTGGGCAACGGTACACTCTTTCTTATGGCTGATTGGTGAGGCGATCTTCTTCTTCCTACCAGTTGGCGTGTGTTGGTCGACAGTGAAAAAGCTCGGCGGTACTCCGATTCTGGGTATCACGCTTGGTGTAACATTGGTTTCGCCGCAGTTGATGAACGCCTACCTGATTGGTAAGCAAGTACCCGAAGTGTGGGATTTTGGCTTATTCGCCATCGAAAAAGTGGGCTATCAGGCGCAAGTGATTCCAGCAATGCTTGCTGGTATGGCTCTGGCGTTTATTGAAACCAACTTAAAACGCATCATTCCGTCTTACCTTTACCTAGTGGTCGTGCCGTTTGTCTCAATCATTGTGTCTGTGATTCTTGCGCACTCTATCATTGGTCCATTCGGTCGTATGTTGGGTGACGGCGTTGCTTTCGCAGCAAAAGCAGCCATGACGGGTGACTTCGCAATGATTGGCTCAACCATCTTCGGCTTCCTATACGCGCCATTGGTCATTACTGGTATTCACCACACTACCAACGCGGTAGACCTTCAACTGATGCAAGAGCTAGGCGGCACGCCAATTTGGCCTCTGATTGCGCTTTCAAACATTGCTCAAGCGTCTGCGGTAGTTGGCATCATTATCATCAGTAAAAAACATGGCGAGCGTGATATTTCAGTGCCTGCGGCTATCTCTGCTTACCTTGGCGTGACTGAACCGGCGATGTACGGCATCAACTTGAAATACAAGTTCCCAATGCTGAGCGCGATGATCGGTAGTGCGTGTGCTGCTGCTATTTGTGGTAGTGCGGGCGTAATGGCGAACGGTATCGGTGTGGGCGGTTTGCCGGGCATCTTGTCTATCCAACCGCAGTTCTGGGGCATTTTTGCTTTGGCTATGTTAGTCGCAATGCTGGTACCTGCTGCATTAACGTTAATTCTTTATAAGCGTGCACAAGCCAAAGGTGAGCTTGAGCCTGCAAACGCGTAATTCTATTTGAGGCAGTGACTTGGCTGCCTCCTCCTATTTTTCTTTTCAAATTTTAAGTTTCCGATTACTGGTAAGTGAGTGTTAGAAATGGCTATGACCAAGCATGATGAGAGCTGGTGGAAAACCGCAACCATCTATCAAATTTACCCAAAAAGCTTTTGTGACAGCGGCAGTAAAGGCACGGGCGACATCAAAGGGATCATTTCTAAGCTGGATTATCTTAAGCACCTTGGTGTGGATGCGATTTGGCTGACGCCGGTTTACCAATCGCCAATGATCGACAACGGTTATGACATCTCCGATTACTACTCTATCAACCCTGAGTTCGGCACGATGCAAGACTTTGATACTTTGCTAGCAGAAGCGCATCAGTTGGGTATTCGTATCATCATGGACATTGTAGTGAACCACACGTCGACAGAACACAAGTGGTTCCAATCCGCACTGGGTGATAAAAACAGCCCATACCGTGATTACTACATCTGGAAAGATCCGGTAGATGGTGCTGAACCAAACAACTGGCAATCAAAGTTTGGTGGCAACGCTTGGGCGCTGGATGAAAAAACAGGCCAGTACTATTTGCACCTTTTTGCTAAAGAGCAAGCGGACTTAAACTGGGAAAACCCAGTAGTGCGTGAAGAAGTGAAAGAAGTCATCAGCTTCTGGGCAGAAAAAGGAGTGGATGGTTTCCGTCTCGACGTTATCAACCTGATTTCCAAGCAGCAAGATTTTCCAAGTGACGATATTGGTGATGGTCGCCGCTTCTACACCGACGGTCCACGTGTGCACGAATACCTTCAAGAGATCAGCGAATCTGTGTTTCAAAAATACGGCAGCGTGACGGTGGGTGAAATGTCTTCCACTACGCTAGAGCACTGCCAGCAATATTCTTCGCTAGACGGCAAAGAGCTATCCATGGTGTTCAACTTCCATCATCTGAAAGTCGATTATCCAAATGGTGAAAAATGGACCAAAGCGCCGTTTGATTTCATTCAGTTAAAACAGATCTTCAATCATTGGCAAACGGGCTTAAATGGCAAAGGGTGGGGGGCGCTGTTCTGGTGTAACCACGACCAGCCACGCGTTGTGAGCCGATTAGGTAACGACGAGCAATACCGTGTTGAATCTGCCAAGATGCTTGCGGCATCAGTGCACATGATGCAAGGCACACCTTATGTTTACCAGGGGGAAGAGATCGGCATGACCAACCCGGGTTATACCGAAATCAGCCAATATCGTGATGTTGAAAGTACTAACATGTACGACATCATGGTCAACCGTGATGGTGTATCTCATGACGATATGATGGCGATCTTGGCACAGAAGTCGCGTGATAACTCACGTACACCAATGCAATGGAACAGTGCAAAACACGCGGGCTTTACTGAGGGCACGCCTTGGCTTGAAGTGGCGAAGAATTACACTGAAATCAATGCTGAAGCTGCGGTTGCCGATTTAAACTCGGTGTTCTACTTTTACAAGCGTCTGATTGAACTGCGTAAACAGGTTCCAGTGATCACCGATGGTCGTTACGAGGACCTGCTGCCAGAGCACAAACGTATTTTCGCTTACGCTCGTCAGAACGATAAGCAAACGCTGCTGTGTATCAATAACTACTATGCTGAAGAGGTGGAATGCGTTCTGCCAGAACGTTTTGATATGAGTAAGGCGAAAAACTTGCTATCTAACTATCAAAACTCAGCGAGCGCAGTCGCGTCAAACCATCAAGTGTTACGACCTTACGAAACTCGTATTTTATTGATAGAAGAATAAACTCGGGTGTCATCACCCCTAAGATTGATGTTCGAGATGAAGGCTTTGGTGTGCTCCCCAAAGCCTTCTTTTATTGAGATATCTCTAAAAAATGCGAGCTTATTTTGTTTCAATCGCTGTTAGCTGCACTTTCTCTTCGTTGATTTGTACTTGTTGTACTTTCAGCAGTTCAATTTGTTCAATCAGACCTAAGCTCGGATTAAACCAACGTTCTGCCGAAGTGGCGAACTCCATTGAGTCCATATCATCACAGTTTAGGTTGTAGATGTTCTCTTCCATCAGGTATGCCGCTTCAATTTTCTTGCCTGAGATCGAGAACGCTTTACGCACACCAGTCTCTCGGATTTGCTGTTGCCAAACCACTTGGCAAGATGCTGTCATAGGAAGGTTTTGTACCCACTCATGATCTTCAAAACGGTCTAGAAGGTTGTGAACTGCGTAGCCTGTAAGAGTGGTTGGCAGAGACATAGTTTCTTCACCGATGTCAATATTCGGGCTTTTCTCTTTTACGTCGTCACCGTTTAGGCGGAAAATCGGACTGCTGTGCATAAGCATGGCAATAAACTGATGACCAATGAAATAAGCGTCAGTGATTTCATGGAGTGCACCATCTGATCCTACAAAGTAAAGCGTATTGCTCTCTTCGTCGTCGTTGTACTGCTCGTCTGAATAGTAGAACTGTTCGGCGCCGTAGTTCACCAAGTCATTAACCAACTGGACCATTGCCTCGCTGTTTGGGATTTGTGCCAATGCTGCCAATATTTGCTCGCGATCCATCGCTTGGAAGCTCAGTTTCATGTCGCCTTCTGGTTGGCCATCCAAGCTAAATGCGTAGTTTAGCTGTGTGCTTGGCGTGGGAGCGAAGATTGAGTTGTGAATCGAGACGTCGAAACTTTCTTGAGGCACTTTGTTTGGATTCGCACTGCCAGAAGACGAACCTCCGCCACAGCCGTAAAGAGCCAGAGTTGCTGCTGCGATAAGCGTCATTTTGTTTAGCATGGTTTACATTCCTGATTGATAAGGGCGCTTCATGTTGGGCCGTTGCTTGAATGCGAGCATGCTAAGTTCAGTGAGAGAAAAAGGGCAAAAAACAAAAGATAACAGGGGTTAATGAAAGCTTAATTTTATATTTAGGTCTTTGTTTTATTTGGAGTTATTTCGTTGGCTACGTTAGTGCAATACTCGTTAATGAGCGCTTTCCATCGGCTTATGATTTCTTGATCGGTCACACTAACATGCAACGTTTTCCACGGTTGGAGGCAAGTCTCTTTTGATTCAGATTGAGAAAGACGCTCAAACAAGGTTTCGGAAGGTAAAACGCGCAGCAGCGCCACCAGTGATTCCATGTAGTTGAGACGGAACTGTTCAAGTTTGTTCTGCTTATAAGCAATGTGAGACACAAAGGTATAAATCAGTGCGTTTTGGATACGTGAGTCGCCATCTGGTGTCGTTAACAGAGCTTTTGCCCTGTCTAAGTTACCTCATTTGAAATGCAATAGACCTAACCAGAGGCTCAGCTCATCTGGCAAAACATCAAACGACGATTGTACTTGAGTTAAATACGCTTCCAGCTTTTGATGTTCGTGCTCGTATAAGGCGAGATGTCTTGCCGTTGTTATAGCCGCAAACTCATCAGATTGTCGGAGAGGTTGGCTAGAAAAGGCATTCTCGAATAACATTTTTTTGTGAATATTCGAAAGCTGCCACGAACTTGCCGAAGGTGCAGGCAGATTGAAGTATTGCGCGACATCCGAGTGCATTTGGAAAATATCCGATTGTAAGGCAGATAAACGCAGTGTGTACTCATTGCGAAACGCCAGCTTGCCCGTCGCAGGATAAATAAGGTTCATCTGCGCTTTCAAGATGCCCTGTTTTGTGCCGTCTTTTAACTCGATATTGAGCTCGTAGTCGCTGGTCTGCATGTTTCGTGCGCCAGGGAAATATGGCGTATGACCGATAGGATCAAGAAAGTAACTGGGAGCATCTTGGTTGGCGATGTCGGTGTATGGATATTCGACCTGTTGTTGCAGCAAGATGGCTTTGACCAGTATGCGGTATTTTCGCGCCTGGGAGCCGATTGAATCGACACGGTTGAGTAGTAGCTCGACTTTGGGAATCAGTAGTTGATGACGTGTTTGTTGTGTTGAGATTTCTTGGCGTTGCCATAACAAGCTTGCGAGTGTCATGCTACATACCGCAAGTATGGCACATAAGCTGTAAGCAAAAATCAGCTTGAAGTTCTTATTACTCGCCACCTGGGTTGAGATAACGCGCCGATGGTTTTTCGCTGGTGGCACTAAACGAATATTGGCAGGGTTAAGAAAGTAGCCTTTGCGGGGGTAAGTGACCAAGAGCTTAGCGGCATCGTATTCGGGTAAGTACTGCTGTAGCAGGGCACGTAAGGTGCTAATGCGGTTCGTGAGCACATTCTTAGAGATGAACTTGCTCTGCCAAATGGTTTCAATAATGGTGTCAGCAGAGAGTGGGTGGCCAACGCTTGTTAACAGCAGTTCTAATAATTCAATGGTGCGAGGTTCAAGATCAATCGCGATAGCATCTTGATGAAGGGTCTGTGTCTTCGGGTTATAGATCAGCTCTCCAATCGCAATACAACTGTGAGTCTGTTTAGCTTGTTGCAGAAAGTCGCGCATACCGTACCGATCTATTTGGAAATCGCGAAGTATTATATAGCGATTGGAGCGCGAAATCTTATAAATCGCGCTTCAATCATTATCAAAAATTTATGAACCGTAGGTCACGGAATAGCGGTGCGGTTTGTGGTTCATCGCTAACACGAGATTGAGTGCAAACGCCCCCAAAATTGAAAGGCCAATCACTTCTGGTGTGACAAAGAAGAATGAAGCAAACAGGATACATGCATCGATTGCCATTTGGCTTTTGCCAACTGAAATGCCAAATTTGTCTTGGATAAACAAACACAGCACGTTAAAGCCACCCAAGCTGGAGCGATGTCGGAATAGGATCAGCATACCAAGCCCCATTAAAAGTCCGCCTGCGACGGCGCAATAAACTTCATTTACCGATTCGAGCGAGATTAGCAAATAAAGATGATCGGCAAAGATAGAAACCAACGCGCCAGAAATGGCACTATTAATGGCGAAATGACGGCCGAAGCGTTTCCATGCTAGTAAGTAAAAAGGACTGTTTGCTAAAAAGTACAGCACACCAAAGGTAAAAGGTGTAAATTGGCTAATAAGCAGAGCCAATCCAGTCGTGCCTCCCGTTAGAAGGTTCGCGGATTGGAGAAAGAAAACGCCTTGAGCTACTAAAAAGGTACCCGTGAGAATCGCTATCCAGTCTTCTTTTAATGAGTGTTTTTCCATCAATGTTGCAGTCATTAGTGATAAATAAGGCGTGCATAGTAGTAAAAAGATGATCTTTTCGGTAGCTAGAGGGTAAAATTTACGGTAAACCTATGTAATTGCTGTTTTACAGGGTGTAAAGCACAAATTTGACAGGCAATAGATTGTCGTGATGCGATTGCAATGCTGGCATGATAAACATTGCTTGTCATCATGAAAAAACTGCATGAGAAAAATTGTAAATTTCTCTTTATGACCTAAATCAAATTATGTAGAATGCGCGCCATTAGGGTGACGAAAACGTTTGCGTCGGGTCATTCAACAGTTTTTTTGCAACTTTCAGTACTAATCTGAGTCAGGAGATACAGATGCTTAAGCGTGATATGAACATCGCAGATTACGATGCGGAACTGTTCGCAGCTATCCAGGAAGAAACTCTTCGCCAGGAAGAACACATTGAACTTATCGCTTCTGAAAACTACACAAGCCCACGTGTAATGGAAGCGCAAGGTTCTCAGCTAACGAACAAATACGCTGAAGGCTACCCAGGTAAGCGTTACTACGGCGGTTGTGAGTACGTAGATAAAGCTGAAGCACTAGCAATTGAGCGTGCATGCCAACTATTTGGTTGTGAGTACGCTAACGTACAGCCTCACTCAGGTTCTCAAGCAAACAGCGCAGTTTACATGGCGCTTCTTAACCCTGGCGATACAGTTTTAGGCATGAGCCTAGCGCACGGTGGTCACCTAACTCACGGTTCACCAGTAAACTTCTCGGGTAAGCACTACAACGTTATCCCTTACGGTATCGATGAAGCTGGTCAAATCAACTACGACGAGATGGAACAGCTAGCACTTGAACACAAACCTAAGATGATCATCGGTGGTTTCTCTGCTTACTCGCAAATCGTTGATTGGAAACGCATGCGTGAAATCGCTGACAAAGCAGGTGCTTACTTATTTGTTGATATGGCGCACGTAGCTGGTCTTATCGCCGCCGGTGAATACCCAACACCAGTACCGCATGCTCACGTGGTAACAACAACGACGCACAAAACACTAGCAGGTCCTCGCGGTGGTCTTATCTTGTCAAATGCTGGCGAAGATATGTACAAGAAATTGAACTCAGCAGTGTTCCCTGGTGGTCAAGGTGGCCCTCTAATGCACGTTATCGCTGGTAAAGCAGTAGCGTTCAAAGAAGCGATGGAGCCAGAGTTCAAAGCTTATCAAGCTCGCGTAGTGAAAAACGCAAAAGCAATGGTTGGTCAGTTCCAAGAGCGTGGCTACAAAATCGTATCTAACGGTACAGAAAACCACTTGTTCCTTGTTGACCTAATCGACAAAGATATCACTGGTAAAGACGCAGACGCGGCACTAGGTGCAGCAAACATCACTGTAAACAAGAACTCAGTACCAAATGACCCACGCAGCCCATTCGTAACGTCTGGTATTCGTGTAGGTACGCCAGCGATCACTCGCCGTGGCTTCACTGAAGAAGATGCAAAAGAGCTAGCAAACTGGATGTGTGACGTTCTAGATAACATCGGCAACGAAGAAGTTATCGAAGCGACAAAACAGAAAGTGCTAGAAATTTGTAAGCGTCTACCGGTTTATGCCTAACTGTTCTTCATAGAATGAGTCGATTTCGGTGTCGAACATACTCATTTGCTCGCGCAAACTCCGTGTGTTCTCCTAGAACTCGACTCGTCTATTTTGAACATTGATATACTAAAGGTCCTCATTTGAGGGCCTTTTTGTTTGTCTGGCGTTTGGAATGAGATATAGCGAGAGTGTGTGATAAGGGGATGGCTACCAACACTGTCCCTTTTCAATATACCCAAACCACGTCATTCCGACGAGCCGAGGCGAGATCAGGAATCTTGTTGAGGCACACTCTTTTACTCAGAGTTTCCCTAAAAATCCTCAGTATTCTGAAAACAGATTCTGAATCACGTTCGTACCTCGCTGTTCAGAATGACGGTGGTAGAATGGCTTTTTATCATCATTTGCCAGATACAAAAAAGGTTGGCACTGAGCCAACCTTTTCTCTTCAAAACAAGCTTTTCAAAACAAGCGAGAGCTTATTTAATCTCGATACCTTGAGCTTGCATATCGGCATGGTAAGAAGAGCGCACAAATGGACCACACGCTGCATGCGTGAAGCCAAGTTCTAGTGCAACTTCTTTTAGCTCGTCAAACTCTGATGGTGGAACGTAACGTTCTACTGGCAAGTGGTGACGGCTTGGCGCTAAATACTGGCCTAGAGTCAGCATCGTTACGCCGTGTGCGCGTAGATCTTTCAGTACTTCGATGATTTCTTCTTTGGTTTCACCAAGGCCCATCATCAAACCAGACTTGGTCGGTACATCTGGATGCTGCTCTTTGAACTTCTTAAGGAGCTCAAGTGACCATTTGTAGTTCGCACCTGGGCGAGCTTTACGGTAAAGACGTGGCGC
The DNA here is from genome assembly GCF_033344415.1 of Vibrio sp. 1727. NCBI lineage: Bacteria > Pseudomonadati > Pseudomonadota > Gammaproteobacteria > Vibrionales > Vibrionaceae > Vibrio > Vibrio sp. 1727. Next base: position 20,130 of record NZ_JAWPOT010000008.1, on the reverse strand, counting down.
GGTTTCTAAGTTGTGGTTGAAGACATCTGGCGGATTGTCTTTCATTAGATCAAGCGCTACATCCATGCGACCACGGAAGTCAGGAACCAGTGTTTCAATCTTAATATGCGGGTTTAACGCACGGATCTCGCGGTTACAATCGGCAAAGTGTTGTGCACCGCCGTCACGCAGATCGTCACGGTCAACAGAAGTGATTACTACGTATTTCAGCTTCATATCGGCAATGGTTTTCGCCAGTTTTTGAGGCTCTTCTGCTTCCGGTGGTAATGGGCGGCCATGAGCAACGTCACAGAAAGGACAACGACGAGTACAAATAGCACCTAAGATCATGAAGGTTGCTGTACCGTGGTTAAAACATTCCGCTAGGTTCGGGCAAGATGCTTCTTCACATACGGAGTGAAGTTTATTCTTACGCATCGCCGCTTTGATGTCTTGAATTCGTTGGCTGTCGGCTGGTAGCTTGATCTTCATCCAATCAGGCTTACGTAGCACTTCTTTCTGCTCTGTAGGCATGTTCTTTACGGGAATCAATGCCATTTTATCGGCGTCACGATATTTAACGCCTTTTTCCATCTGGATTGGTTTGCTCATGCTTTATTACCTTGAGAAGGTGCTTCTGTGCTGAATTCTACTTGCTCATAATCGAGCAAAGTAACGAGTTCTTCTATTAATTGTTTTTCTACGGCTTCTACATTGTCTGGGCCGCCAAATTGGCTGACCTGAACCATTTCCATACCTTCATAACCACAAGGGTTAATACGCAGAAACGGTGTTAAATCCATATTTACGTTCAAGGCTAAACCATGAAACGAGCATCCTTTACGAATGCGTAAACCGAGAGAGCATATTTTCTTACCGGCAACGTAGACACCTGGTGCGTCAGGTCGCGCGGCTGAGTCAATATTGTATGCTTTTAGCGTGTTGATCACGAGGTTCTCGATTGTGGTAACGAGATCTCGTACACCTAATTTTTTGCGGCGTAGGTTGATCAAGAAGTAGGCGACCAACTGACCAGGGCCATGATACGTAACCTGACCTCCGCGATCACTTTGTACAACAGGAATATCGCCAGTGTTAATCAAGTGCTCAGCTTTACCTGCCTGCCCTTGCGTAAATACTGGGTTATGTTCTACCAACCAGACTTCATCACGGGTTTCTTCTGTGCGTTGGTCGGTGAACTCATGCATCGCCTTCCATACAGGCTCATAGTCTTGGCGGCCAAGTCGTTTTACAACAAGTTGGTGTTGCATGGGAATTCCTGTTGCTAATATATAAAGTTTTTGGATTATAAACCGGATAACCCTGATGCTCTACCGCTGCGTAATAGATTTTTAACTGAAAGCGATGTAAAGCCTCGTTATCTCTTTGATAAATAAAAAGAAAGCAGCCAAAGCTGCTTTCAAAAAAAATTTAATCTATCAAAAAATTATAGAACCATGCGTACGATGTCAATTTCACCTAACTCTTTGTACAGTGTCTCAACCTGCTCGATAGAGGTTGCAGTAATGTTGATTGACACAGAGTGGTAGTTGCCCTTAGCACTTGGTTTAACGGTCGGGCTGTAGTCACCTGGAGCATGGCGCTGAATAACTTCAAGAACAAGCTCTGGAAGTTCAGGCTTTGCATGACCCATTACCTTGTAAGTAAATGAACAAGGGAACTCAAGCAGGTCTTTTAATTTTGCATCAGAGTTGATGGTTAGCATATCGATAACTCCAGTAGATATTCGTTGCGGTGCGAAATAGTACAGTCAAATTAGGGGGAACTCAAGACGAGGAGCTCAAACTTAAAAAGCCGCCCATTCAGGCGGCTTTGCGAATAAGTTTGCTACTCTAACGTTCTTTTTAGAAGAAGCTCTTGAATAACAATACGATGTAATCCCACATGCGGCTAAATAGACTACCTTGCTCTACGGTTTCTAGTGCCATTAGTGGGTACTCGGCAATATCTTCACCATCGATCTGATAGTATAGCTTACCAACTACATCACCTTTATTAATTGGGGCTTCTAGCTCTTTTTCAAGGACGAAGCTTGCTTTTAAGTTTTTCGCTTCACCACGCGGTAGTGTTACGTAAGTATCTTGGTCAAGACCCAGTGCTACGGTGTCTTTGTTACCCATCCACACTTTTTCTTCTACGAACGTTTCACCTGCTTTGTGCGGTGCCACTGTTTCGAAGAAACGGAAGCCGTAGCTTAGCAGCTTTTTGCTTTCTGACTTACGAGCATTGGCATCTTTAGTACCCATAACGACCGCAACCAAGCGCATTTGACCTTCAGTTGCTGAACTTACTAGGCTGTAACCCGCATTACTTGTGTGACCCGTTTTGATGCCGTCAACGTTCATGCTCTTATCCCAAAGTAGACCGTTACGGTTGTATTGGGTGATGCCGTTGTAAGTAAATTTCTTCTCTGAATACACTCGGTACTCATTTGGTACGTCACGGATAAGTGCTTTACCTAGCAGTGCCATGTCGTATGGTGTTGAGTACAATTCTGCGTTATCTAAGCCATGAACGTTGGCAAAGTGCGAGTTAGTCATACCCAATGTGTTGGCCCAAGCGTTCATTAGGTCAACAAATGCATCTTCTGAACCTGCAATATGTTCTGCCATCGCAACACAGGCATCGTTACCTGACTGGACGATGATACCTCGGTTCAGGTCACGTACTTTAACTGTTGTGCCTACTTCAATGAACATCTTTGATGAATCAGGGAAGTTTTTCGCCCACGCATTTTTACTGATGGTGACATCATCATCTTCTGAGATATTACCACGCGCTAGCTCTTGGCCGATTACATAGCTGGTCATCATCTTAGTCAGACTAGCTGGAGACAATTTTGTGTTCATCTCTTTCTCTGCCAGTACTTTACCTGAATGGTAATCCATCAGCACGTAGCCCTTCGCCGCGATTTGAGGGGCATCTGGAACAACGATAGGTGATGCAAGAGCAGATTGAGCGAAAGTTGCAGAAAGGGCAACCGAAGAAACGAGAATAGATTTCACAAACTTATTTTTATTCATGGTAATTCAAATTTTTGGGTTAACTGCAGACATCTTATCAGAATCCCTAGTTATGTAAGAGGGGGATCAAAGAGAAATTCATGACACGAGGTCATTTGGCAGTGTTGTGTTTTTTAATAAATGCAGACGAATAGCCGAGCAACTTTACTTTATCTAATGTGGCTTGCGTCAGGGAATAGTCAGTAAATGGCCCTAACAACAAGCGATAAGACTCTTTCGCACTCTCTAGGAAAGTTTCTGTATCCAATTTTTGACCAAGCTCGGTACCTAAAGTTCGTGCGCGTTCTTCATTTTTTGATGATGCCACTTGAATAACGTACCTAGGGTGCGCTTCTAATGATTTTTTGTCCGTGGGCTGATTGATACTGATCACTTCAATTTCCACGTTCGCGGTGCCTGTTTTTATGACATCTAACTTGTGCGCGGCGGCATAGCTTAAATCAATGATACGGCCATCGTGAAAAGGACCTCGGTCATTAACTCGTACTATGGTGGTTTTGCCGTTGTCAGTATTGGTAACTTTTACGTAACTTGGTAACGGTAGCGTTTTATGCGCTGCCGTCATTGAGTACATGTCATAGATTTCGCCATTAGAAGTCAAATGACCTTGGAATTTTTTCCCATACCAAGATGCGCGGCCTTTTTCTTTAAAGCCTTTCGCATTGCGAACTATTTTGTAGTCTTTGCCACGCAAGTGGTAATCTTTGTTCCCACCTAGGCTGTACGGTTCATATTTAGGATGCGCATCCTCGATGTGTTCGACTGAAAGCGGTGTATCCGGTGCAACATCGGATTCGAGTTCGTAACGGCCTTCTTGTTCTTTTTGGCTAGTTGATGAACAGCCTGCCAAAATAAGAGCAGAGAAAACTAAGGAATATAAAGCGCGTTTTTGCATGTCTAGGTCGCCTTAGAGAATGCTTTTCGGTGCGTATGAATCGACATCAGAATACCAAAACCAGCCATCAAGGTTACCATTGATGTGCCGCCATAACTGATGAGTGGCAACGGTACACCTACTACAGGTAGGATGCCACTTACCATGCCAATATTTACAAAAATATACACGAAGAAGCTGAGTACAATACTGCCTGCCATCATTCGTCCAAATGCGGTTTGCGCTTGGCTGGCGAGATATAAACCTCGTCCAATAATAAATAGATAGATGGCTAAAAGGCAAAGGAAGCCAATCATACCCCATTCTTCAGCAATTACTGCAAAGATAAAGTCAGTGTGTCGTTCTGGAAGAAATTCTAGTTGTGACTGCGTACCTTGCAACCAACCTTTGCCGGAAATACCACCGGAGCCAATCGCAATTTTACTCTGAATAATGTGGTAGCCCGCTCCTAGCGGATCAGATTCCGGGTTAAATAGAGTACGAACTCGCACTTTTTGATACTCTCGCATCAAGAAAAACCACAGAATTGGAATGAAACCACCTAATGCAATCGCAGCACCAGCGATGATTTTCCAGCTAATGCCGGCGAGGAAGATAACAAAAATACCGGAAGCGGCGATCAGGATCGAGGTACCTAAGTCAGGCTGCTTTGCAATGAGAATGGTTGGTAAGCAGACCATAATCAGTGCAACAATGAGTGTTTTTAGCGTTGGTGGAAGGGGCTGTCTACCGACATAGCGAGCCACCATTAATGGCACCGCGAGCTTCAATAGCTCTGACGGTTGAAAGCGCACAAAACCGAGGTTAAGCCAACGCTGCGCGCCTTTCGATGCTTCACCGAAAAACAGCACGCCGAAAAGCAGTATAACGCCACCAACGAACATCAAAGGTGCCAAGCTTTCGTAAGTTCGTGGAGAAAGCTGCGCAAGGACGAGCATCACAACGAGTGAAAGCACCATTCGCATGGCTTGGCGATCCATCATCAGTAAACTTTGGCCACTGGCGCTGTACATGATCACCAGGCCAAACCCCATCAGGGCCAATATGCCAAGTAGGAGTGGTAAGTCGATATGGAAGCGTTCAAACAGGGCGCGATTTTTACCTGTAGAGGGATCCATCTTCATTACTGTTTTACCTCTTTCTTCGCATTGTTTTCAGGCTCAATTTCTTCTGGACCAAGAACGACTCGGTCAAAAATTTTCCTTACTACTGGGGCACCGTTACTAGAGCCACCACCGGCATTTTCTAGTACTACAGTGACGACCACTTTAGGATCATCAAATGGTGCAAAGCCAGTAAATAACGCATGGTCACGTAAGTGCTCGGCGATCTCATCGGCGTTGTATTCTTCGTTTTCACCCAGACCGAAGACCTGTGCAGTACCTGATTTACCCGCTGTTTCATAATTCATTTTGTAGAATGAGCGGCGAGCTGTTCCGCGCGTGCCATGGTTTACCCGACGCATGCCTTCTTTCGCCATATCCCAGTACTTTTTAGGCACATTCTTGATTGGTGGGTAAGTCACGTATTCTGTCGTTTTTTGCTCTTCGAAGTCGTTACCATTTTCTATCGTCGCTTTGAGCAAGTGAGGTGCGATCACTTCTCCCTCGTTTACTAATACGGAGGTTGCTTTGGCGATTTGCATTGGTGTTGCTGTCCAATATCCTTGGCCGATACCCACAGGGATCGTATCACCTTTATACCATGGGGTTTTATGGCGAGACATTTTCCAGTCACGAGTCGGCATATTCGCCTTACTTTCTTCGTAGATATCGATGCCAGTGTAATCACCAAAGCCGAACATCATCATCCAATTCGAAATACGGTCAATACCCATGTCATAAGCGATTTGATAGTAGAAGGTATCAACAGACTCTTCGATCGACTTAATGATATCGACGCGTCCGTGCCCCCAACGCAACCAGTCACGGAATGGGCGAGTGTTGGAGTTTGGTATGCGCCAATAACCAGGATCATTTCGCGTGGTGTTAGGTGTGACGACACCTTCTTGCAGCGCGGCTACCGCCATAAATGGTTTGATGGTAGACGCAGGGGGGTAAATGCCAAGTGTAGTGCGGTTGACCAAAGGACGGTTTTTATCGTTCAGAAGGGCGCGATAGTCTTTACCTGAGATTCCGTGCACGAACGAGTTAGGATCGTAGCTAGGGCTCGAAACCATAGCCAGTACGCCGTTGTCTCTAGGATCGATTACTACAGCACTGCCTCGGCGGCCGTCCAACAATTGGTGTACGTACAACTGCAAGTTGATATCAAGGTTTAAAACGATGTCTTTTCCGGGTACAGGTGGAACGTACTTTAAGGTACGAATTACTCGGCCGCGGCTGTTTACCTCGACTTCTTGATATCCGGCTGTACCGTGTAAGAGGTCTTCGTAGTATTTTTCAATACCCAGCTTACCAATGTCGCGAGTGGCTTGATAGTTTGCGTCTTTTTCTTCTCGGATCAGGCGCTGCATGTCGCGATCATTGATTCGAGAAACATACCCAATCACGTGGGTTAAGACTTCGCTGAAAGGGTAGTAGCGCTTTAAGGTCGCACTTATTTCCACACCTGGAAAGCGGTACTGATTGACGGAGAATACTGCTACTTGTTTTTCGTTCAGTTGGGTAAGCAGTGGGACCGATTTAAATCGACGAGTCCGTTTACGCTCGTGGTGGAAACGTTCAATCTGGTCTGGTGTAATTTCCAGAATAGTTTGTAATTCTTGGATGGTTGCATCAATGTCTTTAATTTTTTCTGGGGTCAGTTCTAAGTTAAAGACGGGACGGTTCTCTGCCAGTAAAACGCCATTTCGGTCATAAATTAGACCTCGGTTAGGCGCGATAGGCACTACTTTGATGCGGTTATCGTTCGAGCGGGTTTGATAGTCTTGAAACTGGTTCACCTGAATGTTGTACATGTTGGCAACCAGAGCTCCCATCAAGACAACAATGCCGATAAAAGCAACAATAGCGCGGCTGGCAAACAGACGCGCTTCGGCTTGATAATCTCGGATTTGACTGCGGCGTTTACGAATCATTAACGCTTGGCTCTAAAGTTAAACAACGATTATTCGCGATGATAAGGGTGGTTAGCGGTGATGCTCCACGCTCGGTATAAGCTTTCTGCCATTACGATACGCACTAGAGGGTGGGGTAGCGTTAAGGCAGATAATGACCAGCTTTGGTCTGCTGCAGCTTTGCATGCAGGAGCGAGTCCTTCAGGACCGCCGATTAATATTGATACATCACGGCCATCTAATTTCCAAGCTTCTAACTGCTCAGCGAGTTGAGGAGTGTCCCATTTTTTACCTGGGATATCTAACGTGACGATACGGTTGCCTTTTGGTACCGCCGCGAGCATCGCTTCTCCTTCTTTTTGCAGGATGCGAGCGATATCGGCATTCTTACCACGCTTGCCAGCAGAGATTTCAATCAACTCCAACGGCATATCATGCGGGAAACGGCGACGATATTCTTGAAAGCCTTCCTCAACCCATTTTGGCATTTTTGTGCCAACAGCAATTAGTTGAATTTTCAAAAGATTAACCCCAGAGTTTTTCTAGCTGGTAGAGTTCGCGGTGCTCTTCTTGCATCACGTGAAGCATGGCGTCGCCCATATCTAGGACTACCCATTCACCTTCGTTTTCACCTTCCATTCCTAGTGGCTCAAGACCGGCTTTTTTCACTTCTGTTGCAACATGGTCAGCGATGGATGAAACGTGGCGTTTGGATGTACCAGTACAGATGATCATGTAATCTGTCACGCTTGATTTATCTTCCACATTTAGGACGATAATGTCTTCCGCTTTCATGTCGTCGGCTTTATCAGCTAAAAAGTCTTTCAGTTCTTCGCGAAGCACTCGGTTTTCCTCGGTTTGTCTCTTATCTCTACAGTGTTTTACATTCTTGCTTGCAAAACAGGTCGCGCACTATATCACGCTTTGATTTTTAAATTGCCAGCTTAATATCAGGAGAGCAGGTTTCTAAGCTCAACTGATGAATAGTTGGCCATACAGACTCGTCATACTGAGTTTTGGCTTTTATCTCGGCTTGAGCCAACAAGGAGAGCAATGCACAAATACGACTCGCTGATAAGCGGGTCAGTGCTGCGTTATAGAGTGGACGCTTGTTTTGCCAAACTCGATATTTCTCAAATACCTGGTTCATTCCCATTTGACTTAAGTCTTGATGCATATTTAAAAGTTGGCTCAACTCTTTTTGTACACTTCGAATCAAGATCACGGTCTCAACCCCTTCCGCCTCAAGTTGGCGAAGAATACGTTGTGCACGGTTTGCTTTACCTGCCAGTAAGGCGTCGATCCAGTTAAAGGTAGTGAAGTGGTTATGGCGACTTAGGGCTTCCTCTAAACGTATGATGGTAAGCTCACCATCCGGGTAGAGCAGGGCCAATTTCTCTAAGCTTTGTGTCAATGCAAATAGGTTACCTTCATGCCATTGAGCCAACATTTGCAGTGATTGCTGATCGGGTTTTAGTCCCAACGTGCGGCAACGTGTCTGAATGAACATCGGTAGGCGTTGAAGGTCTGGCGACAAACAGCTTACCCAGTCGCCTTTTGAGCTTAATGCTTTGAACCATTTCGCATTTTCTTGGGCTTTGGTCAGTTTGCTACCAACAATGACGAGCATGATGTCATCATGAAGCATATCACACAGTGTTTGCAGCTCTTTGCTGACGGCGGTTGTCACGCCACTCTCTGGAATTTCAAGCTCGATCAATTGACGGTTTGAGAACAGGCTCATCGCTTGGAAGCAATCGTAAACTTGATTCCAGTCGATGCTTGCGTCTACCGCAAAACGGTGTTTTTCCTCAAAACCTTGTCGAAACGCTGCCTTTTGGATTGCTTGGCGGCTCTCTTGAATCAGTAACGGCTCATTACCAAAGATTAAGTAAACTTGTTTAACGTGTTTAGTTAAATGATCCGTTAATTTATCGGCATAAATTCTCATAGTGATTAAGAGTTTGTGTTCGCTGGCTCAGAGATTTGTCCTGCTTCATATTCGGCACGAATACGGCCCAACTGGCGCATCATCTGTTTTGCAGCTTGCAAGCGCATCTCGTCTTCAATTACGTCACGTTCAACAGATTTTGCAAGTGCCGTCAACGGGTTGTCTAGGTAGTTGCGGTTTACTGTTGTCGTAAAGTTTTTAGAACCATAGCCAGGAATCGTCACACGGTATTTTACTACGTATGTCAGCTCTTTTTCTGCTGCACGGCTATTTTGATACAGAGACAGTGTACGCTCATCGATAGTCGCTTCCGTCAAATGAAGGTTGGGTACCGTCGATGATGGTTGAACAAGTTCAACTTTGTTCAGTTCGAGTTGAGAGCGAACATAGCGAGTTAATTCACTGTATTCATCGTAGCTGGAGAAAGACATAGTGTGCAGCTCTTCCGGTACGGAATACTCGCCGCGAAGGTGAAAACCACAGGCAGAAAGAAGCCCCGCTAATACCAATACCACTGGTAGTTTAATCAAAGAGAAAAAGCGCATTGATTGTATTCATCCTAAATTGAAGGGGTTATTTACCTTAAACCACTCATGTGAATGGTTTGAGGTAAATAAACAGGGTAGCGAACTACCCTGTTTAATGACTCTTGGTTAACAAATAAGTTCGCTAAACAGAGACAAATTGCAAGCTGTGATTAGTTTGCAACGATGTTCAGCAGTTTACCTGGAACGTAAATGACTTTACGAATAGTCAGGCCATCGGTGAACTTAACCACGTTTTCGTCGTTTAGACCAAGCTGTTCGATATCGTCTTTAGAGATATCCGCTGGGACTGTTAGCTTCGCACGTAGCTTACCGTTAACTTGAACAACGATAGTTTTTTCGTCTTCAACTAGCGCTTTTTCGTCAAACGTCGGCCATGCCGCGTTATCAATGTCTGTTTCACCTAGTGCTGCCCATAGCTCGTATGAGATATGCGGAGTGATAGGGTAAAGCATGACAACAATAGCTTTCAGTGCTTCGTCAAGGATTGCACGATCTTGCGCAGATTCTTGAGGCGCTTTCGCTAGTTTGTTCATCAGCTCCATGATCGCTGCGATCGCGGTGTTGAATGTTTGACGACGAGCGATATCGTCCGTCACTTTCGCGATAGTTTTGTGAACGTCGCGGCGAAGTGCTTTTTGATCACCAGAAAGCGCTGCGGTATCTACTGCTTCTGCTGCGCCTTTCGCTGTGTGCTCTTTCACTAGTTTCCAAACACGTTTTAGGAAGCGGTTCGCACCTTCTACGCCAGACTCTTGCCATTCAAGTGTCATGTCCGCTGGAGACGCGAACATCATGAATAGACGTACTGTGTCAGCGCCGTACTTGTCTACCATTTCTTGAGGGTCGATACCGTTGTTCTTAGACTTAGACATCTTGATCATGCCTGAGTGCGTTACATCACGACCTTCAGTGTCTTTAGCAGAAGTAATGCGGCCTTTACCATCACGTTCAACGGCTACATCTGTTGGAGCTACCCACTCTTTGCCGCCTTTCTCGTTCTCGAAGTAGAACGCATCAGCCAGTACCATGCCTTGACACAGTAGTTGCTTGAACGGTTCGTCAGACGTTACGTAACCCGCATCGCGCAGTAGTTTGTGGAAGAAGCGTGAGTACAGTAGGTGCATACAAGCGTGCTCGATACCACCGATGTACTGATCTACTGGCAGCCAGTAGTTTGCTTTTTCTGGGTCTAGGATGTCGTCCGCTTGTGGTGAACAGTAACGCGCGTAGTACCAAGAAGATTCCATGAACGTATCGAACGTATCTGTCTCACGTAGAGCAGGTTCGCCGTTAAAGGTTGTCTTCGCCCACTCTTTGTCTGCTTTGATTGGGCTCGTTACGCCGTCCATTACCACGTCCTCTGGAAGAATCACTGGTAGTTGGTCAGCAGGTACTGGGTGAACTTCACCGTCTTCAGTCGTTACCATTGGGATTGGTGCGCCCCAGTAACGTTGACGAGATACACCCCAGTCGCGTAGACGGAAGTTTACAGTCTTAGTGCCTTTGCCCTCTGCTTCTAGCTTCGCTGCAATTGCATCGAACGCCGCTTGGAATTCTAGGCCATCGAATTCACCTGAATCGAACAGTACACCTTTCTCTGTATATGCCGCTTCAGAGATGTCTAGCTCGCTGCCATCAGCAGGCTTGATAACTGGCACGATGTCTAGACCGTACTTCGTTGCGAACTCGTAGTCACGTTGGTCGTGTGCAGGTACAGCCATTACCGCGCCTGTACCGTAGTCCATCAGTACGAAGTTTGCTACGTATACTGGTACTTCGCAGCCGTTCAATGGATGAATAGCAGTAAGGCCAGTTGCCATACCTTTCTTCTCCATTGTCGCTAGCTCAGCTTCTGCAACCTTGTTGTTCTTACATTCGTCGATAAACGCTGCAAGCTCTGGATTGTTCTCTGCTGCAAGAGCTGCAAGAGGGTGGCCGGCTGCGATACCCACGTAAGTCACACCCATTAGCGTATCTGGACGTGTTGTGTAAACTTCTAGGTCTTGTTGACCCTTAACTTCAAACTTCAGTTCAACACCTTCAGAACGACCAATCCAGTTGCGCTGCATGGTCTTCACCATTTCAGGCCAACCTTCAAGCTTGTCTAAGTCGTCTAGTAGCTCTTGAGCGTACTCAGTGATTTTGATGAACCATTGAGGGATTTCTTTTTGCTCTACAGGCGTATCACAACGCCAGCAACAACCGTCTTCAACCTGCTCGTTTGCAAGAACAGTTTGGTCGTTAGGACACCAGTTAACAGAAGAAGTCTTTTTGTAAACTAAACCTTTCTCGTAAAGTTTAGTGAAGAACTCTTGTTCCCAGCGGTAGTACTCCGGTGTACATGTTGCGAATTCACGGTTCCAATCGTAACCAAAGCCTAGAAGCTTAAGTTGGTTCTTCATGTATTCGATGTTTTCGTAAGTCCAAGGTGCTGGCGCAGTTTTGTTTTTTACTGCTGCGTTTTCTGCAGGTAGACCGAATGCGTCCCAACCGATTGGTTGCATCACGTTTTTGCCTTGTAGGCGTTGGAAACGAGATACTACATCACCGATAGTGTAGTTGCGCACGTGACCCATGTGCAGTCGACCACTTGGGTATGGGAACATGGACAGACAGTAGAATTTTTCTTTATTTGGGTCTTCACTTACAACAAAGGTTTTGTTGTCATCCCAGTGCTTTTGAACTTTTTGTTCAATATCTTGTGGGTTGTATTGTTCTTGCATCGATGGTATCCGTTATCTTGGAATTTGTGAGTTCGGTTAGAACAGACTTAAATAGATCGTCATAGAATACCTAAAGCTAGGGATCACAACAATAGCCAATCTGTACCCATGCGCCCTTAAGTGACGCAGGTAGGAGAAAGATGGAGGTCAGTTATGCCTAAACGTAAAACAGGTTATGAGGAAATGCTCGAGGATGTGATTGAAACCTTGAAGCACAGTCCGGAAGAAGTTAACAAAGCGATTGAGACGTCGGGCAAAGTGGTGGATGCTGCTAATGACTTGACCAAAGATGAATTGGCTTTAATCAAAGCGTACCTTAAAGCAGACTTAAAAGAGTTTTCAGAGAGTTACGAGGATAGCAAAAGCGGTCCGTTTTACTTAACGATTGCGGATTCGATATGGCAAGGGCTGTTAGAGATTACAGACCGAACTAAAGTTGAGTGGGTTGAGTTGTTCGATGACTTAGAGCATCAAGGGCTATATGAAGCAGGAGAGGTGATAGGCTTAGGAACTTTAGTCTGTGATGAGTGTGGTCACAAGACAACGTATAACCACCCAACAGTAATCATTCCGTGTATTAAGTGTGGTCACAAAGGCTTTACTCGTCAGTCATTAAAGCCATAAATGGCGAGTAACGACTGTATAATGCAATGAATAAAAAAGAGGCTTAGTCGCCTCTTTTTTGTCTTTTCTACTTTCAAGCTGTTATCAGCTCTGTTTTCTTCTTAAACCGAAAGCCAGCGCTAAACTTAACCCTACCCAAATATACAATGGCCAAGTACCAACGATTCGATATGGCGTTTTCCCATCGGTTGGGGTGAGCTCTGCGCGCAGTACTGCAGTTTCAAACTGCGGAACTTGCTCAACGATTTTACCCTTGTGATCGGTTACCGCTGTTAATCCATTGTTAGTCGAGCGGATGAGCGGTTTGCCCAACTCTAAGGCACGCATACGGGCGATCTCCATATGCTGAAGAGGGCCGATAGAGTGACCAAACCATGCATCGTTTGAAAGCGTTAGAATGAAGTCTGTTTCGTCAGTCACATTTTGACGCACTTGCTCATTAAAGATGATCTCATAGCAAAGCGCTGGTGCCATGTGCATGCCATTCGCAACGATGTTTGGCTGCACAAAAGCCCCACGGCTAAACGATGACATCGGTAGGTTAAAGAATGGCGCTAATGGGCGCAAAATATCTTCAAATGGTACAAACTCACCAAACGGTAGTAGGTGATGCTTATGGTAACGTTCGCTTAAATCGAAGCTGTAGTCACCGTATGGTGTGATGCCGAGGGACAGAATACTGTTGTAGAACTGTCGATCTTCAGCTTGATTGACGACACCGGTGATGATTGCGCTGTTATTCATTTTTGCAGCGCTGTCGATATTGCTCAAAAATGAAGGCACTTCAATTTCAAAAGCGGGAATTGCTGCTTCTGGCCAAACGATAATGTCAGCGTCCCAGTTTTCACGAGTTAAGTCAGCGTATTTCATGATGGTTGGCCAGCGTTGACTTGGTAGCCACTTTAGGTTCTGGTCTACGTTACCTTGAATCAGCGCGAGCTTAGTCGTGTCTTCTGGTCGGGGGGTTACCCAATCGTAGTTGCGAATCCCAAAGCCAGTACTGAGTAGTACCGCAGGGATAATCACCATCAGCCACTGCTTATGAATCCATGCGTAGGCTAACGCCCCTGCGCTGATAAGGATAAATAGAGTAAGCAGTTCTACGCCGCCAATTGGTGCAAAGCTTGCGAGTGGAGCATCTATCTGGCTATAGCCTAGCCATAACCAAGGGAAGCCAGTCATCACCCAACCACGTAACCAATCACTGATCAGCCATAAAGCAGGTGCAGCGAGAAGTGCTTTTGTGAGCGTAAATTGAGGAAACAGCTTGTTGTTGAGCCAAGCAAATAAGCCTGAATAAACAGCCAAGTAGGCAACAAGCAAGCCCATTAAAAATAAATTGGCAATGAGCGGCATACCGCCAAAACCGGAGATACTGACGTAAACCCAGCTAACGCCAGTTGCAAATTGACCTAACCCCCAAGCATAACCAATCCATAGTGCGCGTTTCGGAGTTTGGTTAGCAAGAAGAATCAGTAGAATTGCTGGGCTAAGAATGGCAATAGGCCACAGCTGGTAAGGAGCGAAAGCGAGTGTAGTAGAGGCGCCAACAAAAGCGGCCACTAAGGGCCGCTTAAGGCGATGAAAGAGTTCATTCATCATTGTAATTTCTGAGATTCCCAATGGGTATCGCGTTACTCTTGAGTGGCTTCAACCAGGGTTTCTTCGTCTGGGATCGTCACTTGGAGTTGAATGACACGACGGTTATCGGCAGCGGTGACTTTGAAGTTGTAGCCTTCAATTTCAACCAGTTCACCACGAGAAGGTAAGTGACCAAAGGCAGTCATGACCATACCACCAACGGTATCAACTTCCTCATCGCTGAAGTTGGTTCCGAATGTCTCATTAAACTCTTCGATGGTTGTCAGCGCTCTGACAGCAAACGTATGCTTGCTCAGCTTACGAATGTCCGTCTCTTCACTTTCATCGAATTCATCTTCAATATCCCCGACGATTTCCTCAAGGATATCTTCAATGGTCACAAGACCAGAAACACCACCGAATTCATCGACAACAATGGCCATATGATAACGTTCTTCACGGAATTCTTTCAGCAGTCGATCAACGCGTTTACTTTCCGGTACCACAACCGCTGGTCGAATGACTTCTTCGATATCAAATGGATTACTGCCTGAGCCTAAGTATTTAAGTAAGTCCTTCGCTAGAAGTATGCCTTCCACATGGTCTTTATCTTCGCTGATCACAGGGTAGCGAGAGTGTTGAGCATCGGTAATCAAAGCAACCAAGGTATCAAGGTCGTGAGTACGCTCAACTGTAACCATTTGCGAACGCGGGATCATAATGTCACGCACACGCATTTCGGAGATTTCCATAACACCTTCGAGCATATCGCGAGTGTCATGGTCAATCAGGTCGTTAACTTCAGAGTCGCGGATAACATCCACAAGCTCTTGGCGATCTTTTGGTTCGCCCTGAAATAGTTGACCTAGACGTTCAAAGAAGGACTTTCTACTCGGACCTTCTGCCTTTTCTTTCTTATCTTCGTTAGAAGAGGGAGAATTATCTTCGTTCATTGTTTCTCAATTAAGTAACGCTATCAGAAGTGTGATAGCACACATAGAGAGGCGAACACGAGAGTCATTTAGGTGGTTCGCCTTTCCCTGTCGAGTGGCCAATAGCTACTCTTTTTCAGCAATGTAAGGATCTTCATAACCCATACCTTGCATGATTTCGGTTTCGAGGGACTCCATCTCTTCGGCTTCGTCATCCTCTATATGATCATAACCTAGCAGATGCAAGCTGCCATGTACAACCATATGCGCCCAATGTGCTAGCAGAGGCTTGCTCTGTTCAACCGCCTCTTTTTCAACAACTTGGCGGCAAATAATCAAATCACCAAGTAAATCTATTTCCATACCAGGAGGTGCTTCAAATGGAAACGACAACACATTAGTTGGTTTATCTTTGCCGCGATACTCATGATTGAGCGTATGACTTTCTTGTTCATCAACAATACGAATGGTGACTTCGGCTTGTGGTTGGAAGAGAGGAATGGTCTTATCTAGCCACAATTGGAAATCTTGCTGCGAAGGCAAACCTTCTTCATTTTCGACTGCCAGTTGCAGATCAAGTTCAATCGCCATGGTTATTCCTTAGTTGAAGCAACTTGTGCATTCAGTTCGGCTTTTGCTGCTTCTAGTAACTTCGCATCGCGTTCTTCACGACGGCGTTTCTCGAACTCTTTACGCTCTTTCTGGTCTTGCGCTTCCCACTTCTCGTACGCGTTAACGATACGAGCAACCACAGGGTGACGTACAACGTCGTCGGCCAAGAAGAAGTTAAAGCTGATGTCGTCAACTTCGCTTAGTACTTCAATAGCATGACGAAGACCCGATTTCGCACCACGAGGTAAGTCAATCTGCGTGACATCACCAGTGATAACCGCGCGAGAGTTAAAACCAATACGCGTTAGGAACATCTTCATCTGCTCAACAGTGGTGTTCTGACTCTCATCAAGAATGATGAAGGCGTCGTTTAGAGTACGACCACGCATGTAAGCAAGAGGGGCAACCTCAATCACGTTACGTTCAATCAGCTTCTCTACGCGCTCAAATCCCAGCATTTCAAATAGGGCGTCGTATAGCGGACGTAGGTATGGGTCGACTTTCTGGCTTAAATCACCAGGCAGGAAGCCCAATTTCTCACCAGCTTCAACCGCTGGACGAGTAAGTAGAATACGACGGATCTCTTGGCGCTCTAGTGCGTCAACAGCTGCTGCAACAGCAAGGTAGGTTTTACCTGTACCAGCCGGGCCAATACCAAAAGAAATATCATGCGTGACCATGTTAACCAAGTACTGCGCTTGGTTTGGCGTACGTGGTTTGATCACACCTTTCTTGGTTTTGACGAAGACTTCTTTACCATGCTCGATGTTAGACTCAGTATTCTGCTCAAGAACACCAGACTCTTTGATCGCTAGATGGATTTGCTCAGGCTCAATATCTGGGATCTCACCTCGTACAGGTGCGGTATCAACATATAGAGTTTTCAGGATATCCAGCGCAGCTGATGCGGTATGAGGTTTACCGACAATCGTAAAGTGGTCACTACGGTGGTTAATTTCAACGCCTAGACGACGTTCTAAATGCTTGATGTTGTCATCGAATGGGCCGCACAGGCTAGCTAGTCGGCGGTTGTCTGAAGGTTCTAGGTTAATTTCTAGAGTTACGATTTTATTGCTCAATGTTGCCTCTCATTTTTTGCCACTTAGTGAGAGCCTGATAACGACCAGGCTCTCTATGGCTATTTATACGAGCTTACGGCGTAAAAGTAGCTACACCCAGCTCATCTTCGCAACGTGTTTTCGCCATCATCTGCGTTGGGGAAATCACACTACGAAGATCCATGTCTTTTTCAGTACGTACTAGCTCACCACGCAGTGAGTTTGCAAATACGTCTACGATCTTCACATCAACGAACTGACCAATTAGGTCTGCACTACCTTCAAAGTTTACTACACGGTTGTTTTCTGTACGAGCGCGTAGTTCCATTAGGTTTTTCTTCGAAGGACCTTCAACTAGAACACGTTGTTCTGTGCCAAGCATTAAGCGAGAGTAACGCATCGCTTGAGCATTGATAGTTTGCTGTAGTTCGTAAAGGCGCTCTTTCTTCACTTGTTCTGACACATCACAAGGGTAATCCGCTGCTGGCGTACCTGGACGTGGAGAGAAAATAAAGCTGAAGCTCATGTCAAAGTCTACATCTTTGATTAGCTTCATGGTGTCTTGGAAGTCTTTGTCTGTCTCACCAGGGAAACCAACAATAAAGTCTGAACTGATTTGGATATCAGGACGAGCTTTACGCAGTTTACGGATGATCGATTTGTATTCGATAGCGGTGTGAGGGCGTTTCATCATCGTTAGGATACGGTCACTACCACTTTGCACAGGTAAGTGCAGGAAGCTCACAAGTTCTGGCGTATCTTCGTATACTGCGATGATGTCGTCTGTGAATTCTAACGGGTGGCTCGTCGTGAAACGAATACGGTCGATACCATCGATAGACGCAACCAAACGAAGCAGTTCTGCAAATGAACAGATCTCACCATCGTGCATAGGACCACGGTACGCGTTTACGTTTTGACCCAGAAGGTTTACTTCACGTACGCCTTGTTCAGCAAGTTGGGCGATTTCGAACAGTACGTCATCCATTGGACGGCTTACTTCTTCACCACGAGTGTACGGTACGACACAGTAAGTACAGTACTTAGAGCAGCCTTCCATAATAGAAACGAATGCTGTCGCACCTTCAGCGCGAGGTTCAGGTAGGCGGTCGAACTTTTCGATCTCTGGGAACGAAATGTCCATAACTGGTGCATCATCGGACTGAGATTGTTTGATCATCTCAGGTAGGCGGTGCAAAGTTTGTGGGCCAAAAATAACGTCAACGTATGGTGCACGTTCACGAATATGGTCACCTTCTTGCGTTGCTACACAACCACCTACACCGATAACTACGCCAGGTTTTTTATCTTTTAGTGTTTTCCAGCGGCCTAACTGGTGGAAAACTTTCTCTTGCGCTTTTTCACGGATCGAACAGGTGTTAAGTAGAAGTACGTCTGCTTCCTCTGGCTCTTCCGTCAGCTCGTAGCCGTTTGCAGCATTAAGCAGGTCGGCCATTTTTGATGAATCGTATTCGTTCATCTGGCAGCCCCAGGTTTTAATTAGCAGTTTCTTACTCATCTCACTTTCGCTCGTTCAGTTGTACTTAAATCGGAGAGCTATTGCTCAAATTATAGCCGCCATCACGGCGGTAAGCGGCGTATTGTACTGCTTTAAAAAGCACCTGACTAGTGATCTAGCTAATTCTCTGCAAAGCCTGATGAAATCTAGTTTTTCGCCCTATGCAGAACAAGGTTTTTTGTTAAACAATTTTGTAAAAATAGCCATGGAAAGTACAATAAAAAACGCCAATTAATCAGCACGATGAAGAGTGAAAAATGAACAAGTATGACATCGCCGTGATCGGTGGCGGTATGGTTGGGGCAGCCGTCGCTGTTGGATTTGCCAAGCAGGGCAGAAGTGTTGTCTTGGTTGAAGGTGCAAAACCCAAAGCTTTTGATGCCGCTCAGGCGATGGATATTCGCGTATCTGCGATTTCGCACCAGTCGGTGGAGTTACTTGATTCACTCGGCGCATGGTCAGAAATTAAAAGTATGCGAGTTTGCCCTTATCGGCGTTTAGAAACTTGGGAGCACCCGGAGTGCCGTACTCGTTTTCACTCTGATGAACTGTCATTGGAGCAGCTCGGTTATATCGTTGAAAACCGCCTAATCCAATTAGGTCTTTGGCAAGTCTTCTCTCAGTATGACAATCTAACCGTGATGTGTCCCGAGCGATTAAAAGACATTGAGTTTGCAGATGTAAACCTTGTGACACTAGAAAGTGGGGCGCAGTTGGAAGCTAACTGGGTAATTGGTGCTGATGGTGCAAACTCTAAAGTTCGTCAATTGGCTGGAATTGGTGTGACTGCGTGGGATTACCGACAACACTGCATGTTGATTAACGTGAAAACAGAATTGCCACAGCAAGATATCACTTGGCAACAATTTACTCCTTCAGGCCCGCGTTCATTTTTACCTTTGTGCTCTTTGACTAATGAAGACGGTCAAGAAATAGGCCAAGGTTCGTTGGTTTGGTATGACTCGCCTAAACGCATTAAACAACTGTGTGCGATAGGTAAACCTCAACTGAGGGAAGAAATCTTACGTCATTTCCCTGCTGAATTGGGCGATATTGAAGTTTTACAGTTTGGCTCATTCCCACTCACTCGTCGTCATGCGCAAAGCTACTCAAGCAAAAATTGCGTGTTAGTGGGTGACTCTGCTCATACGATCAATCCGCTTGCAGGGCAAGGGGTAAACTTAGGCTTCAAAGATGTAGACGTTCTCCTTTCGGTAACAGAACACCAAGAAAAGCTGGAAGATACCTTACTCGCGAAATACGAACGCGCACGTCGACCTGACAACTTACTCATGCAGACGGGCATGGACTTTTTCTATAAAGGTTTTAGCAATGATCTTGGGCCATTGAAGTTCGTACGTAATGCTGCATTGAAGCTTGCTGAAAACTCAGGGCCAATTAAGGCTCAAGTACTGAAATACGCGTTAGGTATGTAGTAAGCTACTCAAATCACAGATAGAAAAAAAGCGAGCCATGAGCTCGCTTTTTTAATTCGGCAAATCTAATGATTTCCCGAGTCCAGAACCAAAAAAAAGAAAAAACCCAGCAAAGTCATGCTGGGTTTTCCGATAATGGTGCGGAAGGAGAGACTTGAACTCTCACACCTTGCGGCGCCAGAACCTAAATCTGGTGCGTCTACCAATTC